>JACDCC010000373.1 GCA_013694595.1 Chthoniobacterales bacterium | reverse complement strand
CCGGCCTGGACGGTGTCAGAACCGAAATCGTAGCTCATCGCGCCGAGATCACCGTAGACCTCCAGCCGGTCGCTCGGCGGCAGGGGGTTGATCCCGCTGAACTCGAGCACGCCCTCGGCGCCATTCTCAAAGGTGCAAAGCACCGTTAAGAGATCGGGCACGATGACTTCGTAACCCTGGCGGATGGGGTTGATGTTTTTGCCACGCGCGAAAACGCCGGTGATGTCACCGAGCCAGCGCTGAACGACTTCGACGTAGATGCCGAGCGCGAGCACGTTCAAGCCGTTGATCTCGATTCGCTGCCGCCAGTGTGCCGGCGCATCCGGGTTCAAGTACGCTCCGGTGAAGCTCTGCAGCCGAATGTGATGCGGATTCCCGATATAATTCTCGGCCAGCAGCTTCTTCACCAGCGCATCGCCGCGGAGCCCAAACGGCGGCGGGCAGAGCATCGTCACCTGGTTCGGAAACCGGCGTGCGGTGGCGAGCATCTCCTCCGCTTCCTCCAGGTCCATCGCCATCCGCGCCTGACAGAAGACGTGCTTGCCGGCTTCGAGCGCCGACACCGTGACCGCTGAATGCATGTAAGGCGGCGTGCCGATCCAGATGACATCAAGGTCCGGAAGGGCCAGCAGGTCGGCCCAGTTTTGCATCGGCGTCGCCTGCGGCAGGTGTTCGTCGCAGAACTGCTGCGAGCTTTCGTAAGTGGAATTCGAAACCGCGACGATCTCGACCTCAGAATGTCGCTTCAAACCCGGCAAATGCCGCGTGCGAACGATGTCCCCTGCGCCGACGATGCCGATCCGAATCTTGTTATTGCTGGTCCTGGCCATGTGAAATTTTTACGTGCTTGAGCGCCCATAAGACGCAGGTCTCAACGCGGTGGGCAAGCTTTGACTGCTGTCATCAGCTGGCGTTCAACGCCGGAGCACTTCGGACGAAGATTCCCTTGACCCACGGAGTGGTGCACGGCAGCTTAGCCGACTCTTTTCCGGGGTAGTTATGTCAAAAGTTTGCGATATCACAGGAGCCAAGGTCACGCGCGGCAGCATCATTCACCGTCGCGGTATGGCCAAGAAAAAGGGCGGCGTCGGCCGTCACGTCACGAAGAACGTGCCCCGCACCTTCACTCCCAACCTGCACGAGCATCGGGTGTGGGTGGCTGAGCTGCGCAAATACGTTCGGATCAAAGTCACCGCCCGTGCGATGAAGACGATCAATAAGAACGGCGCCTACGTGACCTTGAAGAAGGCCGGGCTCATCTCGGCCTAAGGCCAAGCGGGTCTCTCATAGCGGCCGCGTGTCGCTGATCGCCTCGAGTTCACTTACGACGGAACGGCGCCTTCGCCTAGCGTGCTCGGCTGGTCGCCTCTCTCGCCTTCGCCCGCGCTTGCCGAAGGTTCTTCTGCACCGGACGATCCGTCGGGCTCCGCGGCGGTTTGGTCGGCTGGCTCCGCCGCCGGTTCGATCGATTGTTCGATAGACATTCCCATCGTCTCCCCAGCGGCGGCAGGTTGCTCGTCAGCAGCGATGGCAGACGCTTCCGGTTCCTCGGCCGTTTCGTTGGCAGCTTGGACGGCGGGCTGCTCTGCAGTCGCGGGCGCTGTGTCTTCAATGCTGCCGGCGTCAGTGCTGGCAGCTGGCGTGGTAGACACTTCGGTGCTCTCGTGAGCCGCCGTCGCAGGTTCATCGCCTCCGGTCGCCGGAGTTTGAATTTCCGAGCTGGCGGCAGCTGCTGGCGCCTGGCTCGCAGCCGACGGTTTGGCTCCCGCAGGTTTGCCCGTCGCAGGAGGCGTTCCGGGCGGCTTCGTCCGCGGCAGGTCCAGCGTACCGTCGTTGAACTCAATCACGTACCCCTCGCTCACGAGCCAGCGCAGGTCGGACGCCAGGCTGAGCTTCACTCGATCCGCTTCAGCCGGCTCGGTGAGGCTCGCGGTTAACTTCCCCGCCAGCTGCTTCCGGTTCAGCCCCGGCGCTTCCGAGAGCGTCTGCAGGACGCCGTTGATGGACACGGAGACGGAGGCACGATCGTGCGCGAACATTTTGATCCGGATGGGCGAGACGTAAAGCATGCCGCGGCGATGGCGGAAGATGTTGAGCCCCCCTTGGCGCAGACCGCCCGCCAGCTCCTGCATCATTTTCGACGGCGAGCGAATTTCCGCCGCCCACGCATCTTCGATCACGTGTCCGAGGCCGCGGTCGGGCAAAGCACGGCTGAGGACACCGCTGATCGTCAACTCCGGCGCGCTCCGCAGCAACGTCGGCAGATGCGTCTGCCGAAAGTGCCTTTCCGCCTCCGCGACACTGTTGAACGTGACTGCCGGCTCGATGTTTTTCGTCGTGTAGGTCGTGACGCTGCGCGCCTGTTCCTTCCATTCCTCGACCACCGCGGGATCGCTTACGATCTCGATCGCGCGCTGGTAATCCTGAAAGCTCGTCCTTCGGCTGAAGCGCTGCTCGTAAAGGTTCCGGAGCTGCGGCTGATAGCTGTGGTGGTTCGTCGGGCCGAGAAGAGTCCCGCTCAGGCGACAACGCGCCACGTTAGTGAAATTCCCCTTCAGCGGCTCCGATTGGACCGTCTCGACCGTGTAGAAATCATCCTTCGCCGCGAGGAACGCGCCGCTCTCAAGCACGCGCTGATCCGCCGCGACCGCACCATGTTCGCCGAGTTGGTGCAGCTCGCCGCCTTCAGCGCTCGTCAGGCGGACATCATAACGCTCCGGCTTCTCGAGGAAAAGCCGCGCGAGTGCGAACACCGAGTAAGTGACTGAACCAGATTTGATCTGGTTCACCACACTCTCGAACGCTCCGCCGTGCGGAAGAAAGCGGACGCTTACCTGCGGCAGCGGAGCGGGCGCTTCACGCTGCTCGCGCGGATGCCGCGGAGCCTCATCGCGGCGACCTTCCGGTCGTCCGCCGGGGCGGCGCTGATCACGTTGCTCGCGCGGCTTGCGATCGTCGCGGCGGCCCTGCGGGCGAGGGCCGCGCGGAGCTCCCTCACGACCGCGCTGCGGCGGGCGGCGTTCGCGGTTGAACGGGGCTGCCCCCTCCTCTCCGGTGTATTCGGAATAGTCGGTCCCGCCCGCTGGTTCATTGACCCAGGCGGGCATCAATTTCAGGTCGAGCAAATCGGTTGGCGTGGTCGGCGCGGACATTCCTTTTCACATACGCCAAGCCTCGGGGATGTAAACCGCCGCGACCGTTTTCCGCGGCCGTGCGCGCTGCCTGAAAATAATTGACAAGGTAGCTAATTCATTTACTTGCCAATCCTGCCGACACTGACTTAAGGGTGCCTGCGCCACGCGAACCTGAACCGGAAATTTATGAGCGACAAACCAATTGAAGAGAAGGTCAAAGACATCATCGTCGAGCAACTCGGCGTTAACCCGGAGCAGGTCACACCGACCGCATCTTTCATCGAAGATTTGGGCGCTGATTCACTCGACATCGTCGAGCTCGTGATGGCCTTCGAAGAGGAATTCAACGTCGAAGTGCCGGACGAAGATGCCGAGAAACTGCAGACGGTCGGCGACGTGAATAAATACATCGAGGAGAAGCAGGCGAAACAGTAGCTTTCCCCCCGAGACGCAGGCCATGAGGCACTGCGGCTAAAGCTTTCGAAAAACACGGCTCCGGCCGTGTTTTTTGTTTGCTAGTTGCACACCCGAGGCCCGAGCAGAGACTGCCTCGTCAATCGATGAATTTCGCGCTCTTCGAAAGCCCGCTCTTTTACGTCGGGCAGCACTATGTCTCAGTGCTGGGCCTCATCGCCTTTATCGGCCTCTTCGCCACCGGGCTGATCCTGGCACGCTTCGTCCAGAGCAGCTGCGTGCGCCGGCTGCTAAGTCGGTTCAAGCTCGATACGAATTTCATCGCGATCGTTACGACGATCCTGAGCCTCGCCGCGCTCGTCTTCTTCACGGTCAGCGCCATCAACGCCGCGGGTGTGCCACTGCCATGGGACGCGCCGCTGCCCGGCGTGAAGCTGAGCCTGCTTCAAATCCTCCTCCTCATCGTGATGCTAATCGGAGTCTTCTGGCTGTCGTCGCACACGAAGCGCTTCCTCTTCAACCGCTTCCTCGTGAACAGCGGCCTCAACCGCTCCCTGCAGTACGCGCTCTCGCAGATCGTCAGCAACGTGGTGCTGGTGATCGGCATCCTGATTGTCCTGACGCAGACGGGCATCAACCTCGGCGCCCTTGCGGTGTTTGCCGGCGCAATCGGCGTCGGCATCGGCATGGGCCTGCAAGGCATCGCGAGCAACTTCATCAGCGGCCTCGTTATTCTCGCGGAGCGGCCCATCTCAATCGGAGACCGAGTCGAAGTGGGTGAGAGCGCCGGCACCCCAAAACGCATCGGGGCGCGCAGCACCGTCATCGTGACGAACGACAACATTTCGATCATCGTCCCGAACAGCAAGTTCATCGAAGATCCGGTAACGAACTGGACCTACGGCCATCCGCGCGTGCGATTCCGCATCCCGGTCGGCGTCGCCTACGGCAGCGACATCGACAAAGTGCGCGAAGCACTGATCGCCGCCGACCGCGAACATCCTAAAACGCTCAGCGATCCAGCGCCGAACGTGTTTTTTGCGGAGTTCGGAGAAAGTTCGCTCAACTTCGAGCTCGTGGTGTGGTGCAGCGAAATGAGCGGACGGCCGCTACGCTACAAAAGCGATCTCAACTTCGCGATCGAACGGAAGCTGCGCGAGGCGAACATCGAGATTCCATCCCCACAGCGCGACCTCCACGTTCGCAGCGGCGTCGTTCAGGTCGCCTCCGCCGGAACGCGCGGTGGACAGCCGGCGAGCGATGGCTCGCGCGCTTAATCAAGCGTGGCCCGTTCAATGAAAGATGAACGCACCATTTCGATCCGCGATGGCGTCGCCCGAATTCTGGAAGGCGGCGAGCTGCACCAGTGCGACGCGTGGCGGGAGGCGTTTTCGCAAAGATGCAAAGATCACCGGTTCTACGAGATCATCGAGCAGACGCTCCAATCGGGCTTCGCACATCGTTATCTCCTGCTCGAGGATCACTCCGGCGCGGTCCGGGCAATCCAGCCGCTTTTCTTCGTGCAACAGAATCTCGTGGAAGGCGTGCCGGCCCTTCGCCTCGCTGTCGATGCGGTCCGCGGTCGTTTCCCGCGGTTCCTCACGATGCGCATCCTCATGGTTGGTTGCGCGGCGGGGGAAGGTCATCTTGGCTTCTGCCACGCCGAAGATGAACCTTGGGCAGCGGAAGCTCTGCATTCGGCGCTGAAGATCTACGCGCGTGCCAGCAAGGCTTCGCTCGTCGTGTTGAAGGATTTCCCCGCGACTTACCGCGCCCCGCTGCGCAGCTTTTCCTCCAACGGCTATACGCGCGTCCCAAGCATGCCGATGACGACGCTCATGCTGCGGTATCGCAATTTCGATGAATACCTTAACAGCCTTAGTGAAGCGACGCGCAAAGATCTCCGCAGGAAGTTCCGCCGGATAGAAAAGGCTGCGCCCATCGAGCGCGAGGTCAGGACGGATGTCGCACCGTTCATCGATCAGATCTACCCGCTCTACCTGCAGGTGCACGACCGTTCGCATTTGAAGTTCGAACGCCTTACCAAGGACTACTTCCGCACGCTCGGCGAACGGATGCCGGAACGAACACACTTCTTCATCTGGCGGCAGAACGGCAAGGCGGTCGCGTTCAGCCTCTGCTTCGTGCACAACGGCACGATCTACGACGATTGCCTTGGCCTCGACTACGCCGTCGCGCTCGATCTGCATCTCTACTTCCACACTTTTCGCGACATCATCACTTGGGCGATTGAGCAGGGATTGCATCGCTACTGCAGCAGCCCGTTGAATTACAATCCGAAGCTGCATCTGGGCTGCGAACTGATGCCGCTCGATCTCTATGTGATGCACACGCAGCCGCTGCTCAATCGCGTGTTCCGTCGCGCGCTCAAATTCCTCGAACCAACCCGGCACGATCCGGTGCTGCAGCGTTTCCCAAACGCGCACGAACTTTGTTAACGTGCCGCCGCAACCTTCCGGCCTCGCCAGTCCCTGGCTGCAACTGGCCCTCAGCGCCCTCTGCACCACTGTCTCTGAATTGTTTCTCAAGCGGGGCGCGGTCGAGACGGCGCACATCTCCGAGCAATGGGGATGGACCGGTCTCACCGGCCTGGCATCGCCGTACGTCTGGGTCGGGATCGTGTTCGTGATCTGCAGTTTCGTGACGTGGCTGTATGTCCTGCGACATCTGCCGCTCTCGGTCGCCTTTCCCGCCTCGCAGGTGGTGCACGTCACGATTCCATTGAGCAGCTGGCTTGTGCTCGGTGAGCTGATTACGCCGATCCGCTGGTGCGGCATTGTTCTCGTGCTCGTGGGATTGGTGCTGGTCGCACGACCAGTGGCGAAGCTGGAGGAAAAACTATGACGCCGTTCGCGTTGTTCCTGATTTTGACATCCATCGCCGGCCTCGTGACCGGTGAGCTGCTCCTGAAGCACGCGATGCAATCAACGCATGCGGGCGGCTTCCGTCAGCGCACGTTCGTGCTCTTCCTTTTCGGCGGCGTTTCCGCGATGGCCGTCTACTTCTTCCTTACGCTTGGTCTGCTGCAGCAGTTTGATCTGAGTTACCTCTACCCGTTCCAAGGACTGAGCGTCATCTTCATCAGCATCGCTGCCGCACTGTTACTCCGGGAGAAGTTGAACCTGCAGCTGATCCTCGGCTCCGTGCTGATCACGGCAGGCGTGGTACTGGTCTCTGTTAGTTGAGCGGTGGGAGTGACCGCACGGTTGCGGTGCGCCCTCGCTGGTCACCCGCTAGTGCCAGACAAAATGGGCCAGAGCTTCGCGAAGGCGGCCTGATTGACTCCCCGCGCCTGCTCGGCATCAGGCGGCGGCAACTTCGGATGATCAATCGTGGATACGAACCGCTGCTTTACGCGCGCGTATCGCGGCGGCGAGAACGCGCCGCAGATATCCCCCGCCACGACGCGCGTGTCGCTCCGCAGTCGGCCTAACGCCCAGGCCACATCCTCAGTCGAGAACTTCCCGCTCTCCCAATTCGTCGCCGCATCACCCGCGCGGAGACAATCCAAATCCACTGTGACATAGACGTTCCCGCCGCCGAGCTCCCTAACGAATCCATCAAACTGATCCCGCCAGGAACCTCGAAAAATCGCGCCCCGGCGTCGCTGTTCCTTGGCGGGCCGATCGTCTGCCCAAGGGTGCACATCGAGCTTTCCCGCGCGTTCGGCGCGGCGATTGCCAAATGCCTGTCCCGGCCACCAGCATTCAAAATTGCCGCAACCCCAGACGCTCACCTTTTGCACGTTCGGCAACTCGAGTGCGCGATTCACCCAGCTGCCACAACACCACTTCGGCGGCCGAATGTCCCAGTCGGGATGATTATCGAAGGAAACGACCACCAACGGTTCGTTGGTACGTCGGATCCAGAGGGCGCTCAGATGATGGAAGTCGCCCGAGCCATAGACGACGAAGTCGCCTAATTGCCCGTTCCGCTCGCGGAAGAAAGCTTCCACCAATCGCGAGGGCGCGGAGAACCGCAATTGCGGTCCCCATTCCCGCGCGTCGAGCGTTGGCAGGTTGAGCGCCGACGCATCCCACGCGTCGTCGAGGTTGAGGTGAAACGCTGTTGGCAAAACTCGTGTTCGTCCTTGGGTGACGCCGCAGCGTCCACTGCCATTGAAGTTCCCGCACGAACCGGCGTCAAAACAGAAGGTGCGCGGATAGGCGCATCCTTCGTCGCAGCTCCGAAATGAACATTATCAAAAGTAAACCGAAGAACTGGCAGGTCGTGGGCGCAACGGCATCACCCGAAGAGCGGAGTCTGCTCTGCCGTGTGCAGGATGCCTTCCGCGTCTTCGCGCGGGGTGCCTCTTCGGTGCTCGGCACCGCCTGGGCTTTTCGTCGCCGCGATCACGATCATCGCGGCCTGGTCGATCACCGGGCCGATTTATGATTACTCCGACACGTGGCAGCTGCTCATCAATACCGGTACCACAATCGTCACTTTCCTGATGGTTTTCATCATTCAGAACACGCAGAACCGCGATTCCAAGGCGGTGCACTTGAAGCTCGACGAGCTGATCCGCTCGATCGACAGCGCTCGCAATCACCCTTGTGAATGTCGACCGCCTCAGTGACGACGAGTTGAAGAAACTCGAGGCGCAGTTCAAGCGTATCAACAACAAAGCCGACGAAACGATCGACCGGATCGAGGACGCCGTGGAAGAAGTCGAAGAAGCGGCGGACGCAAACTCACGCTGACGCCTCCGCCGCCGCTTCCGACGGGGGACGCGCTTCACCGGTGCGGATGAACACCTTGCCGCTAGGGCAGAGCCGCAAGATCTCGCATTGACGGCAATCCGGTTTGCGCGCAAAGCACCGCCGGCGTCCGTGCCAGATCAGCCAATGGCTCCACACCGTCCAATGCTTCCGCGGCACGAGCTTCATCAGATCGGCCTCGATCTTCTCGGCGTCAGTCTGTTTCGTGAGACGCAGCCGCTGCGACAGCCGCGCGACGTGTGTGTCCACGACGATGCCCTCATCTTTTCCAAACGCATTTCCGAGCACCACATTGGCGGTTTTTCGCCCGACTCCCGGCAGCGCATGCAGCGCGCCCATGGAATCGGGAACTTTGCCGCCGTGCTGTGCTTCGATCGCTGCGGCGGCCGCGCGAATACTCTTCGCCTTGTTCCGAAAGAAGCCGGTAGAACGAATCTCCTGCTCGAGCGTTTCCTGCCGCACGGTGGCGAATTCAGCTGCGGTGCGATACCGCGCAAACAGCTTCGGCGTCACCATGTTGACGCGCTTGTCGGTGCATTGCGCGGAGAGAATCGTCGCCACGAGTAGCTGCAGCGGTGTTTTGAAATCGAGCTCGCAATGCGCGCCCGGGTACACCTCCGGCAGCGCCTCCACGAGCTGCGACACCCGCTCCCGAGCCGTCATGCGACGTGACGCGGTGGTTTCCGTTTGCCGACCCGCCGACCGACGAACACTCGCCCGCGCCGAATGATCCTGCGCGCCCACGCGTACTCACTCGCCAGCACCGCCAGACCGAGTGGGATGACGATGAACGCCGGTCCCGGCAACACGATCATGACAACGCCGATCAGCAGAATCGTGACCCCGATGACGGAGTAAACGAGCTTCCGGATCACCGGCATCCGGTCGAGGCCGAACTTCGCGTTCAGTCGTTGCTGCCACGCCCGTTTCCGCGCCGCGATCGGATGATGGTGACGATGGTCCGTTTCAGCTGACATGGTGAACAGGCGCGCGGAGATGCTTACGCCTCCGCGAAAGGCGCGAGCTTTTGCTCCAGTTGGGCGGGAAGGTGAGCTGTCACGATCGCATGCTGTGCCTCGTACTGCACCTCGATCACTCGCCCCACCCGGTGAACTTCCGCCAGCAAACCAGGCTCCCCAAGCGGAATGCGGAACCGCAACTGCAATCGCCACGAGCTGATCTCGTCCTGCAGTGCCTGGACGAGAGCGCTGACGCCTTCGCCAGTGCGCGCGGAAATGGCGACACTGCGCGGGAAGCGCTGGCGATAAGCCTCGAGATGATCGTCGCTTTGCACCGCGTCTACTTTGTTGAAGACGAGCAGCGTTTGCTTGTCGGATGCGTGGAGCTCTTCCAGGACCGTATTCACCGCCTCGATGTGCTCATCCACGCGTGGATGGCTGAGATCGACCACGTGGATCAGCAGATCGGCTTCGCTGACTTCCTCGAGCGTTGCCTTGAATGACTCGATCAACATGTGCGGCAGGTTCCGGAGGAATCCGACCGTATCGGTGAGCAGCATGCGCTGCTTGTTCGGCAAGGTGAAGCTGCGGGTGGTCGGATCGAGCGTGGCGAAGAGACGATCGACCGCGAGCACGTCCGCGCCGGTGAGCAGATTCAGGAGCGTCGATTTGCCGGCGTTCGTGTAGCCGACCACCGCCGCGACTGGCCACTGATGCCGGCGCCGCCCTTCGCGCTGCAAGCTGCGGACTTTCCGGACGCCTTCGAGTTCACGCTCCAGTCGCGCGATCCGCTCCTGCACGCGCCGCCGATCGACTTCCAGCTGCGTCTCGCCGGGTCCACGGGTGCCGATGCCGCCGCTCTGCCGCGATAAGTGCGTCCACATCCGAGTCAGGCGCGGCAATAGGTATTGCAGCTGCGCGAGCTCGATTTGCAGCCGCCCTTCGCGGCTGCGCGCGCGCTGCGCGAAAATGTCGAGAATCAGCTGGGTGCGATCGAGCACCTTGCGGTTGAACAGGTGCTCCAAATTCCTTCCCTGCGCTGGAGAAAGTTCGTTGTCGAAAATGACGGATGTGACCTGCTGCGTCTGAAACGAGTGCTTGATCAGCTCCGCTTTGCCTTTGCCGATGTAGTAGGGCGCCGTCGGCTTCTCGAGCTTTTGCGTGACGGTGTTCACCACCTCCGCACCGGCGGAGTTTACGAGCTCACGAAGTTCTTCGAGCGAGTCGCGAAGGTCCCACTTCGAGATCCCATCCTGCTCCAGACCAACGAGAACCGCCCGCTCCTGTTTCTTCTTCTTTTGAACTTCGATCATCCTATGGCGCGAAGGAGAGACGTGCCTTGCGCGTGATGCATTCGATGGCTTTCGGCCAGCCTTCTGAGGAGAGGTTCAGCGGTTCAAAATTAGTTTGTCGCTGGAACCAGGTCAATTGCCTTTTGGCGTAGCGCCGCGTCGCCTGTTGGATCTGCGCGATGCATTCGGCCTCCGAGATGCGGCCGGCAATCAGCTCCTGAATCTGTGACAACCCTAGTGTTTTGACTGCCGTGGAACTCGTCGGACCAGCCGTGCGGACTTCGTCGATAACGCCGCTCCGAAACATCATTGCCACGCGTTCATCGATGCGCTGGTAGAGCTCGGCGCGATCGCGCAAAACGAGCACACCGGCCGACGCGTCGGTGACCGGCAGTCGACGCAGCTCGGAAGCCGGTCGGCCGGTTAAAAGACAAATCTCCACCGCGCGCAGCACGCGATGTTTGTTGTTCCGGTCGATTGCTTCAGCCGTCACGGGATCAAGCTCTGCAAGGCGCGCGTTCAGTTCGGCCGCAGTTTGCTGCTCAAGCTCCTGCCGCAGGTGCGGGTCCGCCGGCGGCAGTGGCGACAAACCGTGCGTGATGGCTTTCACATACATCCCGCTGCCACCCACCACGAACGCTGGTTTGCCACGCGAGTGAATCTGCCCGATCGCCCGAACCGCAGCCGCGCGGAACCGCTCCGCATTCATCTCCTCATCCAACGGCACGCATCCGATGAGGTGGTGCGGCACCGCTCTGAGGACCGCTGCCTCGGGTTTGGCCGTGAGAAGATCGAGACCGCAATAAACCTGAAACGCGTCAGCGCTCACGATCTCGCCACCACACGCACGCGCCACTTCCGCCGCCAGCTCGGATTTTCCGACTGCTGTGGGTCCGACGATGAAGAATGCGTTTTTCATGCGCGTTTCACGGCTCTCGACGGCAGCGCAGGTGCTTCCTCGAAAACGAAAACGGGAGACCGGCGGCACTCGCCACCAGGTCTCCCGTTCCGGAGCAAAATGTGATTTAGCTCGCCGAGTGGTGCTCGCTCGATTTCGCACCGCTCACCAGGAGCTTGCGGCCGAGGAAGTCCTTGTCGTGCAGCTCTTGCACGGCGCGCTGCGCTTCTTCCACGGTTTGCATCTGCACAAACGCGAAACCCTTCGAACGCTGGTTGTGCTTGTAGGTCACGACCTCGGCGTTCTGCACCTGGCCGACGCCGTTGAAGAGCTCGAACAGGTCGCTCTCCGTGGCTTCAAATGACAGGTTGCCGACGTAAAGACGCGGCGTCGTGACTTCGACCGACTCAGGCTTGCGCGGCGAGTTCGCGCGGGGTGAATCGCTCGCGTGCGAACCATTGGTCCGCGGCTCCTGCGGGGCTCTCGCGATCGGCGGACTTCCGTTCGTAAAAAAATCCAGGAACTTGTCCCAGAGCGATTTTTTGACCGGCGCTTTCGCAGTGCTGGTTTTCTGCCGGTAAGGGCGATCGTCGCCCCTTCTGCGGGAGCCGCCGCCGCGTGGACGCCGCGAGCCTCTCCCGGATGAATGAGTTGTCATAATGATCCTCAATGTTGACCGAATTGCAGTTCGGGCGGAGCGCATCGAATGATGCCCGGTCCGCAGCACGCAACCCCCGAGAGGTCCCTGCTCGCTTGGTAGCAGTTGGTAGCGTGGCTGGTGGAAACTCCGCCGCATGGGATCGGGAAAGGACCGAAAGGCGAACCGCATCAATCAAGCGGCGGACCAGCAGAGATGCGAGCGCTCGCATGGAAATCTCCCAGAGTCTGAAACGCCGTGAAAAGCGGACGCCCGGATATTCGAAGAACATTCCCGACATCTGTGAATAAGTATGGGGAGTTTGGGGTGAATGGCAAGCTGCGGGAGCAGGCGGCTTTTGAGTCGCTGCGACTGCGCGATCGGCGCGGAACTGTTTAACGCCCCGCGCGCGTTTCGAGGAACCAATCCACGAACTTCGGCAGCCCTGCGCGTAACGGCGTCGTCGGCTTGTACCCCAAAAGTCGCTGCGCCTTCGAAATATCAGCGCAGGTGATCGGCACGTCGCCGGGTTGCTCCGGCAGCTGATGGATCTCGGCTTCGCGCCCGAGCGCGCGTTCGATTTCTTTGATCAACTCCCGCAGCTCGATCGTCTCGCTTTCCCCGAGGTTGAAAATGTCGAACAGCTGCCCCTCGTAAGCCAGCGCGGCGGTTACCCCTTGGATGATGTCATCAATATAAGTGTAGTCCCGGCGTGTCGTGCCATCACCGAACTGCTCGATCGGCTGCCCCTCATGGATCCGCCGCGTGAACTGATGAATCGCGAGGTCCGGCCGTTGGCGAGCGCCGTAAACGGTGAAGAACCGCAGCGTCACGATCCGCATCTTGTAAAGGTGCGAGTAGGTGGAACAAAGAAACTCGCCTGCAATTTTCGTCGCCGCGTAGGGGCTGATCGTTTGCGTCAGATGCAGCTCTTCCGAAAACGGCACCGTCTTCGAGATCCCATAAACCGAAGAGCTCGAGGCGAAAATGAAACGCTGCACATCCTTCGCCCGCGCCGCCTCCAGCAGGTGCAGTGTCCCGCTCACATTCGTGTCGTAATAAAGCTGCGGGTTTCCAATCGATGGCCGCACGCCGGCGCGTGCCGCGAGATGCACCACAACCTCGAATTTTTCGCGGTGAAACAAATCGCGCACTGCGTGGCTGTCGCGCAGGTCCAGCTGATGGAGGTGGATCTGCTTCGCCACTCCGGCGATGTTCGCCCGCTTGATCGCCGGATCGTAAAAGTCGTTGAAGTCGTCGAGAATCGAGACTTCTTCACCGGCGGCGAGCAGTTTCTCGACAAGGTGCGACCCGATAAAGCCCGCGCCGCCGGTCACCAGAGTCCGCATCGCGCGAGCGTAGAGATGAAGCTGAACACGAGCAAGGGCGGAACAAAGATCGCGATGACGCTCGCGCTCCTCGCCATCTTTCTACTCGCGCTGGCCGCCACGCTTTACTTCCGGCTCGCGCCCGAATTGCAGCCGCGCCTTCGCCTCGATCTTGCGTTTCAAATGACATCGCCGCTCGAGCTTGCCTCACTGCGTACGGCCACGCGTTTCGATTTCCCGATGGGAAGTGAGCACGGCGCGCTCGTCTACAACGCACAACCGTTTACCGAGAACCGACACCTCGGCGACGACCTGAACGGCGTCGGCGGCGAGAATAGTGACTTCGGCGATCCCGTTTATTCCGTAGCCGATGGTCGGGTGTTGCTCGCCGAGGAAGGCGGGCCCGGCTGGGGCAACCTGATCATCGTGCTGCACGCCTACGAGGAGAACGGCGCGCGTAAGTACGTGCAGTCATTTTACGGACACGTGGAGGAGATGCTCGTTGCGGCGGGGCAGGATGTCCGTCGTGGTGAGCAGGTGGCGACGGTTGGCAGCGCCGGCGGGCGTTATCTCGCGCACCTGCACTTCGAGATGCGCGAGTTCCTCACGCCTTTCGTGGGGCCAGGCTACCGCGAGGATACGCGCGGCTGGATCAATCCAAGTGAGTTCATCCAGCAGCACCGTGGTGCCCTGGAGGAAGACGTAGGGCGCGCGGTTGTGGAGCAAGCGTCGCCCCCTTAAAGCGTCAGCAGATAGGCCCAATTCAGAAGGCCGACGAGCACCGCAGCGGCGGCGATGCCTCGCCACGCGGAGGGATGCGTGAGTGAGATTCGCAAACGCGGCGCGCGAGCAATCAGCACGGCAGCCGCATAAAGATCGAAGAGAACCAGCACACAGAGCAGCACCGCGACGAGCGGGTTCATCAGCCACGCGCCAATCGTGTCGCCAGCGAGGAACGCCACCGCCGCGCGCGTGGCGCCGCACGTCACACACGGCAGCCCCGTCACCGCCAAAAACGTGCACCGCGGCCAGGGCAAACCGAACCTCAACCACGCCGTGCCGAGCACTGCTGTCGCCACGCTGACGAGCAGCCAGATCAGCTCGTGGTCCAGTTCACCTGCACGCAACCGGCGCCAGTGGAAGCGCATGGCTGCGCGTGTTACTGCCCGAGCGCGGCCATGCCCGAGATCGTGATCGCGAAGAGGATGATGCCGCCGCAGCACACCACCGCGGGCAACAGCACCGCGCCGACGGCGCGGCCAGTGCTTGTCTCATGAGCGCGCGCCAGGCCAATGCAGTACAACACAAGTGCGGTGACGCCCGCGATCATGCCGCCGCACACCGGCACCAGCTGAAAGACGTTGGCCGATCCGCCGCCATAGGCGACGACACGGAAGGTAGTCTCGAAGGAGCGATTCGCGCCGCCGAGCACCATCAGGCAGACATGAAGAATCCCCGCGCCAATGAACGTGCCGAGCACAACGAAAATCGGCGTGAGGAACAGCACGAAGAACGACCCAAGCCCCATCCCGAGCATCGCGCCTAATGCGCTGTCGGCGCCGCCGAGCATTCCGAACGAGCTCATCATGAGCGAAAATCCGAACGAAATAACGCCGCCGGCGGTTCCGATGATCAACGCGTAAAGCAGTGGATCGAGCAGTCCGGCGTCGCGTTTCATGACCGTGAACGCCTCCGCCGGGCGCGTGAGGAACATCCCGATCGTCGCAAAGAGCGCGTTGACGAAGCCAAGCTGCTCGCGGTGTTCCCACGGCAGCCCGCTGGGTTGCACAACGGAAGAAACCTCCGGTGTCGCCGCACCCGCCGCGGTCGAGGCGGGCGACTCCACCATCGCCATCTGCGGCGGCGGTGTTGGTGCGGGCGCCGCAGCGGTGAAAGTTTCCAGCTCGGAGAGTGGGCGCCAGGTCGGCATGCCTTCGGTCCAGCCGAGATCCGTCTCGATGAACTCACCGGTGCGGAGGCCTTCGCGCACGCGAGCTTCGTCAAACACGCCGAGGGTGCCGCCGCTGCGGCTGATGTGGATCATCGCCATATGCGGCCGTTTCTAGGGAGCGCGCGTCTTCAAGTCAACGGCGCAGGTGATCGTGGAGACTGCGAACGATTAGCTGCGGTTCGCGCCCGGTGTTGCAATGTCGCAAGCGCGCCAGAAATACCATGCCGTGATCGAGCGATACGGTCGCCATTTGTTCCCGATCTTCTGGAGCTGCTTCGGCGTCGGCAACTTCCTTTTCCCAAACGTCGTCGCGTAGCCTTTTTGCACCCCGAGATCCGCGACCGGCCACACATCGAGCCGCCCCATCTCGAACAGCAGCAACATCTCGACCGTCCAGCGCCCGATGCCCCGCACCGCCGTCAGCCGTTCGATGATCTCTTCGTCAGAGAGCTCTGCGAGCACCGGGCCGGATGGCACTGTTCCGTCGATCCGTTTCGCGGCGAGGTCTTTCAGCGCGACCGTCTTGCTGCCGGATAAGCCGCACGCGCGCAGTTTTTCGTCGGGCGTCACGAGCACCAGCTTCGGATCCAGCCACTTGCGCGTGCCGTAGAGCGCTTTGACGCGGCCCCAGATCGTGGCCGCAGCTTTGCCGCTCAATTGCTGGTAAGCGATTGATTCCGCCAACGCGTCAAACGGCCGCACAATGACAGCCGCGCGCGGTGCGAACGGCTTCGACCGCGCGATCAGCGCGGCGAAGCGTGGATCGCTCGCGGCGAGCTGTCGCGTAGCCGCTGCGATCTCGGGCGATGTTTGTTGCTCCGGCATTCGACTCCGAAGTACAATCTTCGCCGCGCGTAGCGAAGCTGGAAATGTGCGATCTTGGTAGAATCGTTCGCGCTGCGTGCCGCGTCATCCCGAGCCGCGCAGACGGCGAGGGACCTCGCGCAGTCGGGAGTCACGTCGTTCGGAAGACCTCATTCCAACTCTGTCATTCCGAGCGAAGCCGAGGAACCCCGTTGCCTTACCTTGAGGCACCGCCCCGGGATGTCTCGGCTTCGCTCGACATGACAACGGGTTGCAAAGCGTTGTGCAGCTCGCGTGAGGTCCCTCGCCGTCTGCGCGGCTTGGGATGACGTGTGCGACACGTCATGTGCACCGTCACTCTTCTATTCTGCGCAACAGGAACGCGGCGCCGACGAACGTCACCACCGTTCCGATGCAAAGCGCGATCAGACTCGGCGCGTAAAACGACATTGGCGCGTGATAGAGGTTCACCAGCCGAAACGCGCGGCAGAAATGCGTCAGCGGGAAGAGTTCGGAGATCCAGCGGATCGCGCCCGGCAGCTGTTCCAGCGGCGCAAACGCGCCGGATAAGACGAAAACCGGCAGCAGAAAAAACACTGAGAATTGAATCGCCTGCGTCTGTGTCCGCGAGACCGCTGAAATCAGGAGACCTAAACCGAGCGAGCACAGCAGGAACAACAAGCAGATTAGAGCGAGCGCGCCGGGCTGGTGAAATTTCACGTTAAAATGCCAGCCGGCCAGCAGCATGATGACGATGATCAGAAACACCGAGATCGCCAGGTAGGGCAGCATCTTGCCGACGACAATCTCACCGCGGCGCAGCGCCGTGACCATCAGCTGGTAGAGCGTGCCGGACTCCCGCTCGCGCGCGAGGGTGCAGGCCATCAGCGTCACCGTGATGAGCTGCAAGATGATGCCGATCACGCCCGGCAGCACGTAATCGATGAAACGCTCCTCCGGGTTATAGAGCACCTGCTCCTCGACCTCCCAGGCTTCCATCGCCGAGACAAATTCGTTGCGCACTTCCAGCGGCAACTGTTTGCCGAACTTGATCACCTCGTCGGGCAATCGATCGATCAGCTCCGTGCGCTCGCTGAGCTGGAAGTCGCCGAGCGTCTTCTGCAGCGCACCCTGCAATTGCTCGCCCGTGCTCGTGTCGCTGCCGTCGAGATACATCTGCAGCGGGATAGGTTCGCCGTTCGTGAGGCTCTGGCTCCAGCCCGCCGGGATGACCAGCGCGCCGCGCGCTCCTCGGCCGAGCAGATCCGTCTCGCTGCCTGTGCCAGGCGCCTCTTGGCGCCACGCGAAAGTCTCGTTCGCGAGCAGCCGATCGACAAAACGCTGCGTGCGCTCGGCGTCATCGGCGTTAATCAGCAACGCTGGCACGTTCTTGCGCTCACCGGACTCGAAGGCGTGTCCAAAAATGAGCGTAAATACCGGCGGCAGGATCAACAGCAACAGCAGCACGCGTCGATCGCGATAGATATGCAGGAATTCTTTGTACGCGACGCTCGCGATCGCGGTGATGGAGCTTCGGTTCATGGTTGCTTCAGGACCGCGTCGTAGCCTTGCGAGTAAGCGGTGAAAACGTCTTCCATGTCCGGCTCGACCCAACGGTCTCCGACTAGCCGCAGTCCCTCGAATGGCCATTTTTCGCGCCAGCGCGCCAGCAGCTTCTCCGGCTCCGCGATGTAAAGGCGCAAGCTGCCGCTGCGCAGCGACACGCCGAGGATCTCCGGTTCATCCCGCAACCTGACGAGCGCCGGCATCACCGGTTCGACATCGATCTCGAGCAGCCTCGCCTGGAAGCTCGCCTTCAAACCACGCGGCGACGCTTTTGCGAGCAGGCGCCCACGATCGATGAAGCCGACTTCCGTGCACCGCTCCGCCTCATCCATGTAGTGCGTCGTGACAAACACCGTGATGCCGGCGTTGCTCAAGTCGTACAACAGATTCCACATCTGCTGCCGATGCACCGGATCCAACCCGGAGGTCGGCTCATCAAGGAACAGCAGCGGCGGCTCGTGCACCAACGCGCAGGCGAGCGCGAGCAATTGGCGCATCCCGCCGGACAGACTGCCTGCCGCCGTGTGACGCTTTCCTTCAATGTCGGTCAGCTTCAACAAGCGCGCGATGCGGCTGTCGATCTCGCCAGCAGGAACGCGCGAAGCTCCGGCGAAGAACCGCATGTTTTCATCCACGGTCAGGTCGGGATAAAGGCTGAAGCGCTGCGCCACATACCCAAACTTCGATCGCACTTCGTGCCGTTGCGTCCAGACATCCGCGTCGGCGATGGTCGCCCGGCCGCTGGTCGGTCGAAGCAGCCCGCAGAGCATCCGCATCGTAGTGGTTTTGCCGGCGCCGTTTGCGCCGAGAAAGCCGAAAATCGCGCCCGGCTCAATCGAGAGCGTGAGCCCCTCGACGGCGACGAAGTCGCCGTAGGTTTTGCGGAGTTGATCGAGGACGATGACAGGAGCGCTCATGTCGCAAAGCTGGCCTGCATCACGCGGTCATCCTGGGGCTGGCAAAGCGCGCCGAAGGACCCCGCGCAGGGTCCTGTGCACACACGATCGAGCGATGAGCCAAAAACCCTATGCGAGATCCTTCGCCGTCTGCGCGGCTCAGGATGACAAGCGTGCATTGACGCGGCGCGCTTGTCGTCATGATGGCGTGCGAACGTATGGAGCCGGCGATGACTCGCGCCTCGCTGAGTGATAGGTTTGCAAGCCCTGCACTATGGGAATAGAAGTCCCTTCTTCAAAATGGAAACGCAACGCTGCCGCAGCTCCACTCTTCGTGCACGCACGATCCTGTGCGGCATCTCCGCACTGCTGTGGGTGATCGTTCCCGCTTCCGACGTCCGTGCTGACCCGGCTTCCGAGCTCGCCAGCTTCTCGGTCTTCCCGAAAGTCGATCTCGCGCGGCTCGGCCAGGCCGACCAGAAACCGATGCGCGGCCCGTCGGGCGGGCGTTTTCTCTCAGTGCAGACCGCCTACGTCGTGCCGCGAGCGCCCGCCGAGCAGCTCGCCGCGATGCGGCAATGGAGCGCGACCAGGCACCCGGAGCTGAAGGTATTTGTTCACTCCGATCTGCCAGCGTCGCCGAGCGCCTCGAATTTTTCCCGCTTGCAGAATGCGCCTAATAATCCTGCCGTGCAGTATCTCGCCACCGCCACGGCACAGGGCTCGTCCGATCTCCAGCTCAGCAGCGCGGAGGCAAAGCAAATTCCCGCGAAGGCCGCCGGGACGATGTCCGGTTCGGTCGCCGCGTTCTGGAGCAATGTGCTGGCCGCGCGCGCGCAGGCGTTCGCATCCGGCGGCAGCTCGGCCTTGCCGCCCTACGATCACACCGGTCAGAACGTGCGTGCCGGCGAGGAGTTCAACGCCATGCTGAGTCAGCAGGGCAAGGTGCGTCAGCAGTTCGCGGGGCTACTGGCGGCGACCGGCATCGGACGTGGCGCGGGTTCGATCAAGCCCGACTTATACTGGGAGATGCAGTCGGTCGACGAACGCGGCGTGCTGACGCTTGGCGCCTTCTACAGCCGGCCAGCAGCGGGCGGCTCAATCCAGACCGCGAGCGCGCTTTACTATGCGAGCGGCGGTTATTTTGCCGGGTTGACGCTGCACCAACTCTGGCCCGTCGAGGTCGGGGGCAAGTCATCGACGCTGGTGTGGCGCGGCGACATGGTGTCGTCCGGCTCCGTCGGATCGCTGCGCGGCATCGAGCGGATCGCGGCCGAGTCGACGATGATCAAAGACATTTCCCGTGTTGTGTCGCTCTTTCGGCGTGACACCGGCGGCGCTCGTTAGCAATCTCTCCGCGATCGGTCTCTTCTCTCTTCTATGAAAAATCTTCTGCGCCTCCTCGGCTTCGGCTTTTGTTTCCTCGCTGCTCACACTTTCGCCGGGATGGTGGAAGCTCCCGCCTCGACGAGCGACATTGATCCCCTCGGTTTTGAATTCGACGTGCAAGGCACGTACGTCGGCGAAGGAGACGTCGAACGCGGCTCCCGCAGGATCGACGATTTCGATGAATTCCAAGGCCTCGCCCGTTTCCTCATTCTGCCGCGCACGCCAGTCGGCATTCTGCGCCTTGGCGCAGAGTACGAAATCTACGATTTCGATATCGCTGAGGGCTTGCAGGTTCCCGATCGGCTGCAATCGATCGCCGCGATCATTGGCCTCGATACCAAGCTTTCCGATTCGTTCCTGATCCGCTTCGAGGCAAAGCCCGGCTTTTATTCCGCCGACGATATCGAAGGTCGGGACTTCAACGCGCCGTTCATCCTCGGCGGCACTTATCTTTACAGCTCGACGCTTCAGTTCGTCTTCGGCGTCGGTGTCGATTACGAGGGCGAATTTCCCGTCATTCCCGGCGGCGGCATTCGCTGGAAATTTGCACCGCAATGGGTGCTGAACGCCGTCGTGCCGACTCCACGGCTGGAGTACGAAATGAGCCGCAACCTGACCCTCTATGTGGGTGCCGACCTGAAGTCGAAGAACTTCCGCGTCGATGACGATTTCGTCGGCGACGCGCGCGAACCCGCCAACCTGAACAACGCCATGCTGCGTTACACAGAGATCCGCACCGGAATCGGCGCGATCATGAAATTGGGCGAGACGTGCAAGATCGCTCTCGAAGGCGGTTATCTCCCCTACCGCGAGTTCGATTACTACCGCGCAGATATCCGCTACAAAGCCGATGGCGGCGCGCCCTACGGATCAATCTCGCTCAGCACGAAGTTCTAGCGGGCCTGCGATGAATTGCGGTCAGAGGCCGGCGGCTCCGCCTCGCGCGTACCAGGAGCTCTCCGGCGCACCACGCCGCGTGCTTCGAAATCCGCAACGGCGGCGCGAATTGCATCGGTGATCGGCACCATTGCGTAGCCGAGCTCGCGTTCCGCCTTTTCGTTGCTGGAAAAATGCGGGCCGCGCGACATCTGCACCGATTCGCGCGTCACGAATGGCGTCCAGCGCGGGGAAAACATGGCCGCTGTTTCACTGGCACATGCCACCGCATAGCTGAGCCAATGCGGCGCGTGCCATCGTGGCGCCCGATGCTCCGCGAATGGCTCCAGTTGCTGCAGGAATTCGCCAAGCCACAGATTCGTCCCGCCGAGCAGGTAACGCTCGGCACGCTCGCCGCGCACCATCGCGAGGAGATGCCCGAGTGCGCATTGTCGCACGTCCACGAAGTTGAGCCCGGTCCGTGCGAGCATCGGGATGCGTCCATTCAGGAATTGGACGATGATCATCCCGGTCGGCGTCGGCTTTACATCGTGCGGCCCGATCGGCGCCGTGGGTAACGCCGTCACGATCGGCCATCCCGCGTCGGCGCGCGCTTGCGCTTCGTGGAAAGCGTCGAATTTCGATCGCTTGTAAGGTCCCTTGAACGTTGCAGGCGACGCGAGACGTGACTCTGTCGCCAGGTTTTCCGCGGTGCCGCGTTCCAGGATGCCGGTCGTGCTCGTGTAAACGATCTTCTCGATGCCAGCCGCTTTCGATGCTGCGAGCACGTTGATTGTGCCCTGCACGTTGTTCGCGAAAATCTCCCGCGGATCGCACGCCCAAAAACGGTAATCGCCGGCGACATGGAACACGTAGCGACACTCGCGCAGCGCGGCGTCCAGCGAATCGCGCCGGAGCAGGTCGCCCTCGATCCAATCGAACGCTTCCCGGCCTCTGGGCGTCGCCGGCCGAACCAACGCGCGAACGCGCGCGCCAGCCGCCACCAGCAGATCGGCGACGTGCCACCCGATAAATCCGGAAGCTCCGGTGACGAGCACCTGTTGCCCGGCAAAGAAGGTGGAAATGTCCGGCGGTATCATGGAAGTGCTTCGATCGCGGGCAGGATCACGTCTCGCGCGCGTTGGGCGTCATCGGGAAAATCAATCTCCGTCCAAGGCATGCCTGTTACGTCGACGTACCCAAAGCGATCCGCCAAAACCATCGCCCGCAGCACGTCGTCGTAAGAGTCATGCACCACCGCGCCTGCACTGCGTCCGCGCGTTTCTTCAGCGAGCATCGTCAAGTCGTTGATCCCGATCTTGAAGAAGCCAATCGACTCGCCCACGAACTCCGCCTCGCCCGCCCACTTCTTTTGAAACTCGCACGCACGACCATTCTTTACCGGCACGAGAACAGGATCATCATCGGCGGTAGAATATTCCCGATCCAGAAGCAGCGCGGTCGAATGCGGCGACTGGATCAGCCGTTCGAGTATTTGCGCGGGATAAAGCACATCGGCATCCATCAGCAGGATGGGATCCTCACGGCCTTCGATCTCCGGCAGCGCAGCGGCCAGACTGAGCACGCTGCCTTCGCGAAACCGCTCGTTCACGATTTCGCGTATCGTGAGTTCATGACGCGCGGCGATCGCGGGCAGAACGCGCGTGATTTGCTCGTGCAGATGGCCAGTGACGATGACCACGTCGTGCACGCCGACTGCGCGCAATCGAACCGCGTGCCACTCGAGCAAAGTGCGACCGCCAAACTCGAGCAGCACCTTCGGCGAAGTGGCGCCCAGCCGCATCCCCCGCCCGGCTGCACAGATGATCGCCTTCATGCCGGCGCCTCCACCTTCGTCGTCAGCTTGCCACCGGAGATCAATCCTTCGGCATACAGCATCGCGGCGCCGACGCCTGCGAAGATTACCTCGCGGCCGCGACGAAAAATCGCATAGGAAACCCCGAGCGTGGTCGGCAGCGCGAAGAGGAGAAACAGAAAGACAAAGCCGGACTCCTGCACGCCCAACGCACCCGGCACGAAAATTCCGAGCGCCTTCGCGACGCTGATGAAGGCTTCGATCGCAATCGCCTCGCTCCACTCCAGCGGCATCCCGAGCAGATGTGACACGAGCAGGATCTCGAGCGCGTCCGTCATCCAGCCACAAAAATATGCGGCACAACTCAGCCCGAATCTTCCCGGTTCCTTCCGGTAGAAATCGAAGATCCGGTCATCGAGTCGCCGCAGCTTCTCGCTCCGGTCGGCGAAGGCGCGAATGCGAAGACCGAGCTTCTTCGTAAGCCCTAGGAGCGTCGTAAAGATGCCGCGTCGTTGCAGCCATAAGAGCGTGGCAACGATCGCGAGCGCCAGACCCGTGACAGCCAACATTCCAGTGCGCGCCGGCGAATCCGACGGCAGGTTCGCCATTCCTGCCAGGGCACCGAGCGCGATGAACGTGACCTGGGCCAGCACCTGCGCTGTTTTGCCAGCAACGACACTCGCAGCGCCGTTCAGCGGAGGAACCCCGCGCTTGCGCAGCAGATGCACCTTCACCGCCTCCCCACCGATATACGCAGAAGGCAGGACCGCGTTGATCGATTCGCCCGCCCACCGAATCTGGACCAGCCGCGGAAACCCGATGCCATGTGTCCCCTCCCTCCCGAACGCAAAGCGCCAGCCGACCGTGTCGAGTAATGTGACCGCCAGAAATGGCAGGAGCGCGACGGGTAGCCACCAGCCAAGATTGGTAAAGGCACGCGCAATTTCACCGACTCCGGCGCGGTAGACGAACCAGCCAAAGAGGACGAGACCCGCCGCTGCGAGCAGGCAACGAAGCGTGAGCTTCATGGTGACTCGCGCGAAATTGGGGCCGCGCGGACCCGGCCGGCGCTCTGTAGCGCGAGCAGCGCAATCCAGAAGAGGTGGATGCCGATGCCAGCCATCCAGACGAACAGATCCATGCGGCCCACAAACGCGAGCGCGAGTAGCAGAACTGTGAAGTCACGATTGGCGGTGGCGTCCATCAGCTTGCTCAGCAGATAGCCGCGATGTTCCGGCGGACGGCGCAAGCCGCGGATGATCACCGGGAAACAAATCAACACTCCGAGCGCGGCGCTCGCGCCGAGCGCTATCGCCGGCACCTGAGGATTCGCCCGCGCAACCCCGAGCCCGATCGCGGCAAAGACGCAGACGTGCACGACTTGATCGCCGCCAATATCGAGCCATTTGCCGAGTTGCGACTGCTTGAACAGAGCGCGCGCCAAATCCCCGTCCACGCAATCGACAATCGTGCAGAGTTGGAGAAGCAGCGCGCCAACGATAAAATCTCCCGCGACAAAAAACGGCGCTGCGCCGACGCCGATCAGGATCGAGGCAATCGAAACCGCGTTCGGCGAGATCGACGTGTGAACGAGAAGCTTCAACACGGCGCGGCCGAGCGGGCGATTGAAAAACCGATCGACCACGCCGTCAGCGCTGCTCCCGAGCGATGCCCAAAGCTTCCGCTCCGCCTCACGCGCTGAAGCTGCGTCGGTGATCGTGTGCGCGGCGCCAAGTGCGACGACCGGGCGGGGATTGGCTGCGTTCATTTTTATCGGCAGCGGCGAACCATCCGGCGCGACGAGCTGTCCGCGAGCCGCGATCACCCGTTCGAGATCGCGAGATTCGACCAGCACGCCCCCGGTGATCGTGAGCGTGGGGTGGCCGGGGTCGCGGACCCCGGCAGGCGCGCCCTTCACAACCGACAACCGAATACCAAGTGCCTGCGCGCACGCCAGCGGCGGCACCGTTTCCGCGACGATCGTAATCGGGTCGCAACCCGCCCGATGCGACGCTACCACCATGCGATCCAGGACAGTCAGCCCCGCGATCTCGAGGTTGCCCGTCCCGCCATCACACACCAGGACGGCGGGCACCTTGCTCACCGCGCGGCTTTTGCGTCGGGTTTGCGCTGGCCGGCTCCGAAGACACCGCGCAATCCGAAGTAGCCGACGGCGTCTTTCATATTGGAGATGAAACGTATGAAGGGATTCATCTCGCCGGAGGTAACGAATTGCATCGAAACCACGTAGCGCGTCTCGCCAGCTTTCACCGGCGAGACAGAGTGATAGACCTTGTCGCCATTGAAGAGCACGAGCATGCCTGGAGTCATTTTGAGTTCGAGCTTCTCGATTTCGCGGTCCGGGTTCTTCGTGTGCAGGTGGCAGAGCAAACGTGAGCTCGAGTCATCCTTGAAACCGACGAGCAGCGTCCAGCGTCGATCCTTGTAGTAGGACGTGTCGTAATGGAACCCCATGTGATCGCCTTCTTCAGTGTAGGCGTAGAAAGCGCAGCGGTGCGGGTCGTTAGGCGGGCACTCCTGCATCTCGGCGCCGACAATGCGCCGCAGCAACCCGAGCAGCTGCGGACTGTGATAAACACTGTGATCGCCGGAGCCATCGACGCCACCGTGTCATACGCTACGCTGCCGCCTTTCTTGTGACCCGGGAGGTGATTGCGATGGATTCGTGGCACGAGCGACGGCAATTGCGCTTCCCATTCTTCCATCACCTCAGGCGGCAGGAAATCTTCCACGACGAGAAATTCGTCCTGGCCAATGTATCGGCGTTGCAGAGCGGCTTCATCCTGCTTTTGCACAGCCTCGCGGATGGCGCCGTCAATCGAGATAGATGCGGTCGTGCTCATATTATCGAAGCGCCTAGTTAGCTGCGAGAGGCTCGCGGCGTCAACGCTGGCGTTTAGCGAGGGGCCTGCTCGATTTCCTCGGTCGTCGAGGAATCGGTAACCGACGCCGCGTGGATCATGAATGCAAAAACCACTCGCCGCTGTAACTTGGGCGCTCGTCTATGACCGCGGCGTGCATCGCAAAGAAGACTTCGCAATTTCGCGACCTGTTGAACTCCGGCCGGCTCGAGTTCCTGATGGAGGCGCACAATGGCCTCAGCGCGCGCATCGTGGAGGAGGCCGGCTTTCGCGGCATCTGGGCGAGCGGGCTCTCGATCTCCGCCGCGCTCGGCGTGCGCGACAACAACGAAGCCAGCTGGACGCAAGTGCTCGAGGTGGTCGAGTTCATGGCCGACGCGACGAGCATCCCGATCCTGCTTGATGCCGATACCGGCTACGGCAACTTCAACAACATGCGCCGGCTGGTGAAGAAGCTGGAGCAGCGCGGCGTCGCGGCGGTCTGCGTGGAGGACAAGCTCTTCCCGAAGACGAACTCGTTCATCAACAGCGAACGCCAGCCGCTCGCCGATCGCGATGAATTCGCCGGCAAGATCAAAGCGGTGAAGGAAGCGCAGGCGGATCCGGATTTCTGCGTCGTCGCGCGGCTGGAAGGATTCATCGCCGGTTGGGGAATAGAGGAGATGCTGCGGCGTGCGGAGGCGTATCAGTCCGCGGGTGCCGACGCGTTGCTGATCCACAGCAAGAAGCCCACGCCCGATCAGGTGCTCGGATTTGTGGCGGCGTGGCAGAACCGCTGCCCGCTCGTGATCGTGCCGACCACCTACTACAGCACACCGGTCGAGGTGTTCGAGCAGGCGGGCATCAGCATCGTCATTTGGGCGAACCAGAACGTCCGCAGCTCGATCGCAGCCATGCAACAGACAACGCGGCGCATCTTCGAGGAACGCTCGGTGCAGAATGTCGAAGACATGATCGTGCCGGTGCGGGAAGTCTTCCGACTGCAGAACGCGGAGGAGTTGATGGAGGCGGAGGAGCGTTACCTGCCGAAGACGCCCGACTCCGCGCGCGCCATCATCCTCGCAGCCAGCCGCGGCAGTGAGATGGGCGAAATCACGGCTGGCATCCCGAAAGCGATGGTCTCGATCGGCGGCACGCCGCTGCTGCATAAGCTCGTCGCGCAGTTTCGCGCGTCGGGGATTCGCCAGGTGGTGGTCATTCGCGGTTACGCGAGGGAGAAGGTGGATGCAGCGGATGTCGAGTTCGTGGACAACGAAGAGTACGAAGGGACTGGCGAGCTGCTGTCGTTGACCAAAGCGATCGATCATCTTCAGGACGACGTGGTCATCTCCTTTGGCGACATCCTGTTTCGCAAACACATCCTGAACAACCTGCTGACGGAGCAGGGCGACATCGTCGTCGCCGTGGATGCGACGTGGGAACGACGCCACGGGGGCGCCGGGTACGTCGATTACGTGAACGCGACACGGCCGTATTCGTTGCGCTATGACGAGGAAGACGCGTTCCTCGTTGCAGCTGGTCCCAATCTCCCGCGCGAAGACATCGATGGCGAATGGATCGGACTAATCAAAACCACTGCCCGCGGATCGGAGGTCATGAAAAATGCACTGACGGAGCTTTCCGCTCGCGCAGATTTTCGCGCGCTTCGCTTCGATCATTTGCTAAACCATCTGGTCGCGAAGGGAGAGCGCGTGCAGGTTCTCTACATCACCGGCCACTGGCTCGATGTGGATGATCTCGACGATCTTGCCCGCGCCCAGGCGTTTTAGAGTAGCGCAACCTTCCAGGTTGCCCTTTCATGCGGCTGCAAGCTGGAAGCTTGCGCTACCATGATCGAAGCAGCTTCCGTCGTCGACCAACTGCGCGGCCTCGGCTACTCACAGTTCTCCGGTGTCCCCTGCTCGTTCTTCACGTCGTTCCTCAACTACGTCATCGACGATCCGCGGCTCGACTATGTCGGCGCCACCAGCGAGGGCGAGGCAGTCGGTATCACGATGGGCGCAGCGCTGGCGGGGCGAAAGACAGTGACGATGTGCCAGAACTCAGGCCTGGGAAACATGGTGAACCCGCTCACTTCACTGAATTACCCATTCCAGATTCCGACGCTGCTGATCGTGACATGGCGCGGCCAGCCAGGTGTGAAAGACGAACCACAGCACGAGCAAATGGGCCGCATCATGCACCAGCTGCTCGACACGCTCGAGATTCCGTGGCTGCCATTTCCACAGAGCGATTCGGAGATCGCGGGGACCCTGGCGCAGGCGGAGGAGAGCATGACACGAACCAAGCGGCCGTTCGCCCTCGTGATGCAGAAGGACACGATTGCGCCGCATGAGCTTTCCCGAAACCATCACCCGACGCGCATCGCCAGTGATCTCCACGAGAACTTTTCGGGTGACGAGCAGCTGACGCGAACCGAAGCGATCAAGCTCATCCTCGCGACCCTTCACGGCGACGAAGCGGTCATTGCGACAACCGGCAAAACAGGCCGCGAGCTCTTCACCGTGGCTGATCGGCCGAATCATCTCTACGTGGTGGGCGGGATGGGAACCGCGTCGGCGATCGGCTTCGGCGTGGCGCATTCTTTGCCGAGGCAGCCCGTGGTCGTCATCGACGGCGATGGGGCCGCTCTCATGAAGATGGGCTCGCTGGCAACGATCGGCTTTTATCAGCCCGAAAACTTCCTCCACATCATCCTGGACAACGAAGCGCACGACTCGACCGGCGGACAACGAACCGCGTCGCCGGTGGTGCGCTTCGCCCAGGTTGCGGCAGCGGCGAACTATCGCTCCGCCTTTGCAGTCGACGCGCGCGAAGACATTCGTAAAGCCGTTCGGGAACTTCGCGGTCGTCGTGGGCCGTCGTTGCTGCACGTGAAGATTCGGCCGGGTTCGCCGGAAAAGCTTGGCCGGCCGACGGTGAAACCGCACGAGGTAAAAGAGCGCTTTTCGGCCTTTCTGCGCGAAAACGCGCGATGAGCGATCCATTGCTCTTCACTCCGGGGCCGCTGACGACCAGCGCGAAGGTCAAGGCAGCGATGCAGCGCGACGTCGGCTCACGCGATTCCGAGTTCATCGGGATCGTCGCGGAAATCAGGAGTGAGCTGCTGCGCATCGGTGGCGTTTCAAAGGAGGCCGGCTACGAAGCAGTGCCGATGCAGGGGAGCGGCACGTTCGCGATCGAGGCGGTGCTCTCGTCCGTGATCCCGCCGGATGGTCGATTATTGGTGCTGGCGAACGGCGCCTACGGCGAGCGCATCCGCCAGATTGCTGAGCGACTGAAGATCGCCGTGTCGATCAATCGCTGGCCCGAAGACGAGTCCCCCAATGTCGTAACCGTCTGGCGGTTACTCCGTCAACAACCGCGCCCGACCCACGTCGCGATAGTCCATCTGGAGACGACAACCGGAATCCTCAATCCAATCGACGAGATCGGCGCGGTCGTGCGCGAACACGGCTGCCGCTTCATCGTCGACGCCATGAGCAGCTTCGGCGGTGTCGCGCTCGATCTGGCGGCACTACCGGTCGACTATCTCGTCTCCTCGGCGAACAAGTGCCTCGAAGGCGTCCCCGGGTTCTCGTTTGTGATCACGCGTCGCGGCGCGCTGCAGGAATCCGCCGGATGGGCGCGCAGCGTCAGCCTCGACCTGTTAGCGCAGTTCGAAGCACTCGAATCGAACGGCCAGTTCCGTTTCACGCCGCCCACTCACGCGTTGCTGGCATTCGCGCAAGCGCTCGCAGAACTGCGCGAAGAAGGCGGAGTGCCAGCTCGCGCGGAACGATTCCGCCGCAATCGCGAGGCCCTCCTGCCCGGAATGCGGCAGCTTGGCTTCCGCGAATATCTAAAGCCTGAATGCCAGAGCGACATCATCACGTCGTTCCGTTTTCCGGAAGATGCGGCGTTTGAATTCGCCAAATTTTACCGACGGCTCGCCGAGCGGGGTTTCGTCATCTATCCGGGGAAAGTCAGCCACGCCGATTGCTTTCGGATTGGCACGATCGGCCGGCTTTCCGTCGGCGACGTGAACGGACTGATCGCGGCGATCGAGCGCGTGCTCACCGAGATGAACGTTCAGCGAGTCAGCTAGCGCAGGTTCTTGTCGAGCGCGCCGATCTTGCGCGTCTCCGGCCAGATTTTAGCCACCCCAAGCACGACGAGAATCGTTCCGATTCCGCCGCCGACGACCGACAGCACCGGACCGAAGTAGGCGGCTGTCAGCCCCGATTCGAGCGCGCCGAGCTCATTCGAGGTGCCGATAAAGATGTTATTCACGGCGGAGATGCGACCGCGCATGGCATCGGGAGTGAGCAGTTGAACCAACGTGTGACGAATCACCACGCTCACGCTATCGAACACTCCGGTGAGAAACAGCATGGCGAGCGACAGCCAAAGATTGCGCGACAAGCCAAAGACAATCGTCGCCAGCCCGAAGCCCGCGACGCACCAGAGCAGCGTCTTCCCCGCCTGCCTGAACGGCGGCAGGTAAGCAATGAGTAGCGCCATCACGAACGCACCGACGCCCGGCGCGGCCCGCATCCATCCGAGCGCCACGGGTCCCGAGTGCAAAATCTGATCGGCGAAAATCGGCAGCAAGGCCGTCGCGCCGCCGAGCAGCACCGCCACCATGTCGAGCGTGATCGTGGCGAGGATGATCTTTTTGCTCCTCACGAACCGCATCCCGGCAAGGAGGCTTTGCCATGGATTGCTCTCCGCGCGGCCACCTTGATCGCCACTGCGGATCGGCAGCACCAGTAGAAAAAACGAGAGCGCGCAGATCGCATCGAGCACGTAGATGAACGGGAACCCTGCCCGCACGAGCAGCAATCCGCCGACGGCCGGGCCAATGACCGAGCCGACTTGAAACATGCTGCTGTTCCAGGTGACGGCGTTCGCGAAGGTGTCGCGCGGCACGAGCTTCGGGAAATAGGCAGCACGCGCGGCCCATCCGAACGTGCGGCCGGTCGCGGAGATCAGCAGGATCAGGTAGATCAACGGCAACGACAGGTCGTCGAACTGGTAAGAGGATTGACGCTCGAATACACTGGCGATCGAGCGGAGAACGTCGTTGCCGCTCCGCAAGAATTTCCACGCCGGCATCGCGAGATGGTTCCACGAGACGAAGGCCAGCGCGATGGAGCAGACGGCGCTCAACGCCTGCGTGCAAAGCACGATGGTTTTCCGATTGTAACGATCGGCAATGTGGCCGGCCGGGAGCGAGAGCAGAACAACAGGAAGCGCAATCGCCAGGCCCACCAGCCCGAGGGCAGTTGCAGAGTTGGTCCGCTCATAGATTTCCCATTCGACCGAGATCAGCAGCATCTGCCGCCCGATGACGGAGATGAGGTTGCCTGCCGAGTAGAGGCTGAAGGCGCGGAAGCGGAAGGCCGAGTACGGGTCGCGTTTCCCTTCGCGGACCTGCCCGAGCGAGCCTTCCGCACTGGTGGGTCGGCGCGAGGACGGCGTCTCATAGCCGGAAGGAGGCGCGTGCGGCTTTTCGTCGTCGGGCATGGTCACGCCCCAGCGGCTGGCGAGGCGCAGGTGAGTCTATGTTGTGTCGACCACACCGCAATTGCACGACCAGCCGGCGGAAACCACGTGCAACATCCCGCACGGATACAAACTGCGGACGCCCCTCAAATTCCAGGGCCGTTTTCCGAGCGTTCCAAAGCTCGTGCTTAATCGAGCTTGTAGATCTCCAGCAGACCAATGCCCGCCGCACCGTCATTTCCGCGCAACGTTGCGGTGTACGCACCCGGCGCGGCAGATATCATGCTCGTTGCCTCGAGATCGGTCTGCGGAGCGAGGGAAGTCGATGCGATCTCTGTTTCCTGTGTCTCACGCCAGTTGTCGTTCGCGGTGATCAGGGTGCCGTTGACGTCGCGCACCTCAAGCAGTGGATCGAAAAGCGGCTCGGCCACGCCACGATCGCTGAGTGAAGGCCCGAGGCCACGCACGATCAGTCGCGCCTGTCCCGCGCTACCACTCACGATAAACCCGGCGATCATCACGTCGCTCCCGCTCCCCACAAATCCGCGCGAGCTGATGTTCGCCAGGCGCGAATCTGCTGACGCGTCCCCATCGTAAAGTTCCAGCAACCCGACGCCGGTGCCGTCATCCGCTCCGTTGACGGTCGCTGTGTAGGCGCCGGGCTGGAGCGTCTGCACGATCGCGGCTTCCGAGTCATGCGCGGGCGCGAGACCAGTCGCGATCAGTTGGTCCTGCTGCGCGTCTCGCCAGCTATTGTTGTGCGCCAGACTGTTCCCCGCGCTGTCATTCAACTCCAGCACCGGATTAACGAGCGCATCGCTGATTCCCGCCCCTAAAAGGGCCGGACCCAGGGCGCGAACGACGACGCGTTTCGGTTCGCTTCCGCTGATGATGAAGCCACCGATCATCACCTTCTCGCCGATCCCGACCTTGAGCCGCAGGGAGATGTTCGTCAGCTCAGCGGGCGCGATCGAAAATGGCGAGATCGCCGGCAGCACGACCGGCGTGATGCGTTCGAACCCTTCCGGATCACGCGGAAACTTCGCATACGGCAGTCGCGTTCCTTCCAAGCCGAAATGGTCCGCGCGAATGCGATCGGGCGGGAGAAAATCGCGCGTGCCGGACGCGCCCACGATGTCATCCTGGGCGATCCCGTCGCCACTGATCCGATCGCGCCGATCAGTTGTCCATTTCGATACAGCGGAAAACCGCCCGGAAAAATCGTGATGCCGTTCGGAAAACGCTCTGGGGCGCCGCGCTCTACAACAACGGCGGGTTCAACCTCAAGAACTACCGATTCGGCCAGGCCTACGGACCGAACGGCGTGCCACTGCGGCTGGTGAACTACACGCCAGTGACGGCACGTGACACCCAGGAGCGCGGCATTCTTCCATTCCTCGATCCCGTGCCCCGCTTCAATCTCGGCGCCCCCGGTAACATCCTCCGCATCTTCGAAAAGGGCAGCGAGAAACAGCTCCAGCTCGGCGATCCCACCGTCTTCGAGCCACCGGGCAAACCGCTCCGCCGGCTATCGGAACGCGGCCGCGGCACGCTCAATCGGATCGACCCAGTCTTCCTCGGACTGCAAAAAACACGGCTGCACGATCCGCTGCTCGGCTTCCTCGGTTCGAACGATCATCCGGGGGATTACCGCTCCAGCGGCTGCTCGGCGTGTCACGTCGTCTATGCGAACGACCGCTCACCGACGAATTCCGGCTGGTATCCGAAGTACGGTCATCAAGGGCTGAGCTTCACGGCCGACCAGACGATCCCGAAGAACGAAAAGGGCCACCCGATCACGCATCAGTTCACCCGCGCAATTCCGTCGAGCCAGTGCATGAACTGCCACATGCATCAGGGCAACCTCTTCGTGAATCCGTATCTCGGCTACACGTGGTGGGACCAGGAGACCGACGGGAAGTTGATGTACCCGAAGGAGCAGCGTGAACCCACGGACGCAGAGCTGGTGCGCGTGACGCAACGCAATCCCGAGGCGGCAGCCGCGCGCGGCTTGTGGGGCGATCTGGAATTCGTCGCGCGTGTCGCCGAGTTAAATCCAAAGCTCACGAAAACGCAGTTCGCCGATTACCACGGCCACGGCTGGGTCTTCCGCGCCGTTTTCAAACACGATCGCAAAGGCGATCTGCTCGACCTGAACGACAACAAGATCGCGCACGACGATCCGCAGAAATTCTCGAAGGCGGTTCACCTGAAGGACATCCATCTCGCGCGCGGCATGCAATGCGCCGACTGCCACTTCGACCTCGACGTGCACGGGAACGGCAATCTCTACGGCGAGCCGCGCAACGCGACCACGATCAACTGTATCGATTGCCACGGCACCGTCGCGCGGCGGCCGACGCTGATCACCACCGGCAACGGCGGTCAGGTCGACCTGCTCAATACCAGCAACACGCCCTTTGGCCCACGCTTCATGTGGCAAGGGACGCAGCTTATCCAGCAATCGACGATGTCACCCGATATCCGCTGGGAAATCCCGCAGACGATCGACACCGTTGATCCCGCGTCGCCGCACTACAACGCGAAGTCCGCCTACGCGAAGACGCTGCAGCGCGATGGCAAAAGCTGGGGTGCGACATTGGCAACGCCGGAGGAGCAGAAGCGCAAATTCGCGCACGACAATACGGCGATGGATTGCCAGGTCTGCCACACCTCGTGGGCGACCAGCTGCTTCGGCTGCCACCTCCCAATGAAAGCCAACACGCGCACGCCGCAGAACAAATTCGAGGGTGTGACGAGCCGCAATTTCACCACCTACAACCCGCAGGTCGTCCGCGATGACGTCTTTATGCTCGGCATCGACGGCACGGTGAAGAAGAACCGCATGGCGGTGATCCGCTCCTCCAGCGCGGTCGTCGTGAGCTCACAGAACCAGAACCGCGAATGGGTCTATTCGCAGGCGCAAACGGTCTCGGCGGAAGGCTACAGCGGCCAGGCGTTCAATCCCCATTTCGCGCACACGACGAGCGGCGTCGGCACTACCAAAAACTGCGCCGATTGCCACATCTCGAAGAGCAACGACAACAACGCCTGGATGACGCAGCTGCTCGGGTTCGGCACCGGGACGGTGAACTTCTTCGGCCGCTACGCCTACGTCGCGGAAGGAACGAGGGGCTTTCACGGCGTCGTCTGGACTGAACCCGAAGAGCCGCAGGCTGCGATCGGCAGTTATCTCCACAAGCTCGCCTATCCCGCGAACTACCAGAAGCACCTCGACGCGCATCTCGAGCTCAAGGAAGCTTACGAACACGGCGGCAAAGACGTGCAGGATCTCGTTTTGCGCGGCGAATATCTCTACACCGCAAACGGCCCGGGCGGCATGGAAGTCTTCGACGTCGCCAACATCGACCAGAAAGGCTTCTCGGAGCGCATCGTGACGGCACCGTTTTCGCCGCTCGGACAGCGGACGTATGTGCACACGCCGTACGCCACCTCGGTCGCGCTGCCGAGCACGCTCGCGCTTGATCCGGCGCGGGTGCGGCTGCCGGAAAATGAAGAGCAGCCGATCGACATGTTCTACGCCTACGCGTTCGTCTCGGACCGGGAGGAAGGCCTCGTCGTGATCAATGTCGCGACGCTGGTGGACGGCGATCCGGACAACAACTTCCTGAAGAAGGATGCCGTGTTCAACCCCGGCGGCGTGCTCACCGGCGCGAGCTTCGTCGCCACCGCCGGCCATCGGCTCTACATGACGACACCGCGCGGCCTCCACGTGATCAACGTCAGCGATCCGATGAACCCGTGGATCGAGAGCGAGGTAACCAACGGATTCCTCCGGAATCCGCGCTGCGTCGCCACCCGATGGCGCTACGCCTTTGTCACGGACGACGACGGCCTCAAGGTGCTCGACATCACCAACCCGGCACGTCCGGTCCCCGTCAGCAGTGGTGTCGTTAGGCTGAACCACGCGCAGCGGCTCTACGTCGCCCGCACCTATGCCTATGTCGCGAACGGCAAGGAAGGCCTCGCCATTATCGACATCGAGAATCCGGAGCGCCCCCGCCTCGACCAGATGTTCAACGCCGGCGGCGCGATGAATGACACGCGAGCGTTGCAGATCGGGAGCGTCAACGCCTCGATGTACGCGCTCGTCGCCGATGGTCACCACGGCCTGCGCGTCCTGCAGCTGATCTCGCCCGACACGGTGCCCGGCGCGCAGGGTTTCAGTCCGCGACCGAATCCGAAGCTGATCGCCACCTATCACACGCACGGCGACGCCATCGCAGTCTCGCGCGGTCTCGATCGCGACCGCGTCGTCGACGAGACCGGCGGGCAGACCGTTGTCTTCGGCCGGCGCGGGTCCCGGCCTTTCCACCTCAAGGAGATGGAGCGGTTCTACTGGCGGCCGGGGTTTGCTGACGCCAAAGACGCCGGCGCGTCGCGCGGTGGCAGCGTTTACCGGGTCGAAGACGTATCGGTGGTAAACGGCAATCTCACCACGACGAGCGGCACGACGTTGTCTCCGTTGCCAACTGCGACGCCCCTTCCCACCGAGCCGCCCATCGAGCCGACTCCCCTGCCGTTGCTGCCGCTCGGTCGCTAATCTTCGGCCGGTGAAATGTCGCCTCGCGGCGCAAGCGTGAACTGCTGGTCACGCGCGATTCACAAGCACAATGGATCGTGACGAGACGAAAGCAGCGCCTGAACCGGCACCGCCAGAGGCAGACGAGTCGCCGTTGACCGGCGAACCTGAGACCGAAACCAAGGCTGCGCCTCGGCTCAAGGAGAAGAACATGCCGAAGGCGTCATTCGATGTGCGCTCGGTGGCGCTCACCGGCTTGTTCGTGCTGGCGTTGTTCTACACGATGTATTTTCTGCGGCCGGTGCTGCTGCCGGCGGTCCTCGCGCTGCTGCTCAGCTATCTCTTCCGGCCGATGGTGCGCGGTCTCGCCAGAATCGGCATCAACACCCACTTCGGATCAGCACTGCTGCTGAGCTGTGTAATCGCGGCGCTGATCTTCGGCATCTCCTATCTAACCACACCGGCCGCCGGCTGGCTCGAGAAAGC
>JACDCC010000360.1 GCA_013694595.1 Chthoniobacterales bacterium | reverse complement strand
ATATTCCGACGTGGGCGGTGCGGCTGGTGATTTTACTGGTCGCGCTTGGATTTCCCGTGTCGCTCGTTTTTGCCTGGGCCTTCGAGCTGACTCCCGAAGGCTTGAAGCGCACGCAGGACGTAACCCCCGACGAGTCGATCACGCGCAGCACGGGCCGGAAGCTGGATTTCATCATCATCGGCGTGTTGCTCGTGGTGATCGTTTTTCTTCTCTTTGGCAGATGGAGAGTGCCCCCAGTGCGGCAGGCTACAGCTGCGCCGGAAAAAAGCATCGCGGTCCTGCCGTTCGAAAACATGAGTGACGAAAAGGAGAACGCGTTTTTCGCGGATGGCGTGCAGGACGATGTGGTCACCGCGCTGGCGAAAATCGCTGATCTGAAAGTCATCAGCCGAAGCTCGGTGATGGGATACCGTCCCGGCGCGACGCGTGATCTGCGCGAAATCAGCAACGCCCTCGGCGTTGGCCACGTGCTCGAAGGCAGCGTCCGCCGGGCGGGCGGCAAGGTACGCCTGACGGCGCAGTTGATCGACGCGCGCACGCAGGTGCAGCTGTGGGCGGAGCATTACGATCGCGAGCTGGCTGATATTTTTGCGATCCAGAGCGACATCGCGCAGCGGATCGCCGAGCAACTCCGCGCCACGCTTTCGCCTAGGGAGCAGGCTGAAATTTACGCGCCGCCCACTCGCAACATGGCGGCCTACGATCTGTATCTACGCGCGAAATCCCTCAGTCGAAATGCCGTGGACGGCCGGCGAGAGATCATCGAAGAGCGAATATCACTGCTCAATGAAGCGGTGGCGCGGGACGCGCACTTCGTCGCGGCGCTGACCCAGCTCGCCCGTGCGCATCTCGCGGCCTACTGGTTCAATCACGATCACACGCCGGCGCGACTCGCGCTCGCCCAAGAGGCGATCGATGCCGCGGCGCGATTGCGGCCCGATGATGGCGACGTGCACCTCGCCCGCGCACGGCTGCACTATTGAGGCAGCCGCGACTACACGTCGGCGCTTGCGGAGCTGGAGCTCGCCCGCCGCGCGTCGCCAAATGCGCCCGAAATCGTCTACTTCACCAGCCTGGTCGAGCGCCGCCGTGGCGACTGGGAGAACTCGCTGCGGCACAACCGGGAGGCGGCGACGCTCGATCCGCGGAACATCAACATCCTGGATAATCTCGTGACTACTCAGATCGCGCTCCGGCGGTACTCGGATGCCGCGCAGCTCCTCGACGAGATCGTCGCCTGGAGACCCAGTGATTTTAATGCGCGACTGACTCGCGCGTGGCTGGATGTTTTTTCTGATGCTGATCTTGCGCGACTGCGGATCGTTGTCTCGACTGATTTCGTTGACGCCGCGGATGCCAGTCGCGCCGCGAGTGCGCGCTTGCATCTCGCCCTCCTGCAGCGCGATTACATCGGTGCGAAAGCGGCTCTGTCTGCCTGCCGCGATCAGGAGTTGCGGCCAGAGTTAAGCGACCTCGCCTATGTCACGCCTCGCCAGTGGTACGAAGGCGTGATCGCGCGAGCAGCCGTTGATCGCGATGGAGCGCGCGTCGCCTTTCGGGCGGCGCTTGAATGGGCGTCTGTTACATCGGCGCGCCGGCCGGACGACGGCCGCGCCATGATGGCGCTGGCGGAGATTGAAGCTTGCCTCGGACGAACAGTCGATGCGATTCGCGACGCCGAACGCGCCGCTGAACTGCTGCCGGTCGCGACGGATGCCCTTGATGGACCGATCATTCTGCGACGGCTCGCCGGTGTTTATTCGCAGGCCGGCGACAAGCGGCGCGCCCTCGAGACATTGGAGCAGGCAGCCGGGACGCCAAATTGCGTGCATTACGGCTTGTTGCAGCTCGATGAGGTGTGGGACCCGCTGCGAGGCGACGCGCGGTTCGATGCAATCGTCGCCAGCCTCGCCCCGAAATCCCGTGTACCGTAGCGGCAGGTCGGTCGCCGCCGCCTGCGTGTAAGCTGGCGTGGGCAAACAAGAACCGGTAGAACACGGACTCCGCGTCTGCCAATGAGTTCCTTCTTCCGCGAGCTGAAACGCCGCAACGTCTACCGCGTTGCGGTCGCCTACGCCGTGGTCGCCTGGCTGCTGATCCAGATCGCGACGCAGACGTTCCCGTTTTTTGAGATCCCGAACTGGGCGGTGCGGCTGGTGGTGTTGCTGCTCGCGCTCGGATTCCCGATTGCACTGGTGCTCGCGTGGGCCTTCGAGCTCACACCGCAGGGCATACAGCTGACAACTGGCGCTGCGGGTGAGCCGCGGCCAAAGAGCCGCATGCGCCGCGGTCTTTTCTGGACCCTCG
>JACDCC010000330.1 GCA_013694595.1 Chthoniobacterales bacterium | reverse complement strand
TGCCCGCGAAGAGCAAATCACGCGCGCTGGCACGCAAGCAGGGGCTGGAAGTTGTCGCGACGGCGGAAGCTGCGCGCCGAGGCGACGTGATTTTTCTGGCGCTGCCGGATACCGACATGCCGCGCATCTACCAGCGCGAGATTGCTCCCCAGTTGGCCCCCGGCAAAACACTCCTGTTCGCCCACGGGTTCGCAATTTTCTACGGCACCATCGAGGCGCCTGACGATGTGGACGTGGTGATGGTCGCGCCGAAAGGCCTTGGCCCGATGGTGCGGCGTGAGTTTGTGAACGGACGCGGCGTGCCGGGGCTGATTGCGATTAGCCAGAATCGGAGCCGGCGCGCGAAAAAAACGGCGCTGGCGTGGGCGAAAGGCATCGGCTGCACGCGAGCAGGCGTGATCGAAACGAGCTTCCAGGATGAGACTGAAACTGACTTGTTTGGCGAACAGGCGGTGCTGTGCGGTGGAGTGAGTGCACTCGTTAGGCTCGGCTTCGATACGCTGGTGAGGGCCGGTTATCCGCCGGAGCTCGCGTACTTCGAATGTCTGCACGAGTTGAAGTTCATCGTCGATCTCATGCACGAGCAGGGGATCAGCGGGATGCGGCGCCGGATTTCATCAACCGCGAAGTGGGGCGACATGACAGTAGGCCCGAAGATCGTCGACCACTCCGTGCAGAAGAGGATGGCGGCCGCCTTGCAGGATATCCAATCAGGCAAGTTCGCGCAGGAGTGGATCCGGGAGACGAACAGCGGGCGAAAGCGTTACAAGCGTCTCCTTGCCGCAGCAGAACGCCACCCGATCGAGAAAGTGGGTAGGCGGCTACGCCTTCCGGAAGTCACTGCGCCCAGCTAAGAGCCTGTCATGTCGAGCGCAGTCGAGACATCCCGTGATGGAAGCGTTGAGGTGGCGCCACGGGATCCCTCGGCTCCGCTCAGGATGACCCGCTCGTGAGCGGTTTAGTACGCGTGTGCGTCAGGCGATCGCTACATTTCCCAAAGAAAATGCTCCAGCCGGAGTTGATTCAGCCGTGACTTGGCTTCCTCGCTCCGGCCGCCGCCGGCGAACGCGAGCTTCTCATACATCGCGGCGGCTGGTTGCCATTTCGCATCCTGTTCGAGCAACCGCGCCGCGTTGAAGCCCGCCTTGTAGAACCAGAAGAATTCCCGCTGCTTTCCGGGTCGCGTCTCGTCTTCCACGATGTTGTAGAATGTGGCGAGTGCCTCGGCCGGCTGCTCCAGGCGTTCGAGACACATCCCCTTCTTGAAGAGCGCCTGATTGCGCCAATGCGGCGGGGCATCTTTCTCCGAGGCGAGCTGCTCGTAGAGCTGCATCGCGCGTCGGTAGTTCTCCCGGTCGGCCGTGCCCAGCTCGTAAAGAATGTCGGCTTTGCCGCACATCGCCTCCCGTTTTTCTGCCGCCCTGGCTTCGCCGCGCAACACCTCATCGTAGAGCGTCATGGCGTCCTGCGGCTGCCCGAGTTTGCGCTCGATCACCGCCTGCTCGTTTCGCGCTGCCCATTTCAGCTCACCATTTTTCTTCACGACTTCGTCGAACAGGACCAGTGCGCGCTCGAGGGACGCTTCGCCCATGCCGTACATCGCAGATTGCGCTGCAAAAAACTGCGCCTTCTCCGCCATCGGCGAGTTCGCACCCTGCTGCGCCAGAATCTCGAACTGCGTCTGCGCGCTCGCGAAATCGCCGCGCCGATAAAATGCTTCCGCCAGTTTCAGCCGCACGTCGGGTACAAACCGGGATGGCGCGTGCTTCTGCAGAAACTCCGTCGCGGCGGCGATCACCTTCGCTTCGTCGGGAGCGGGCGCAGCATCTTCCAGCCAGATCCGGAGGTAATCGCCGCGCTCCATCGCAACCGCCGTTCCCTTCGTTTCCAGAGCGCGTGCGAGGTTTTTGCGCGCCTCTTCCAGCTGCGGTGGCGCAGCGTGGAAGGCCAGCTCGGCGAGCGCCACCCAGGCCTCCGAAATGCGGTGGTGCTGCGGGAATTCCTGCATAAACCGCCGCAACGATTCCGCTGCTTCTGGATCACCTCCCGCGGCCTGAACAAGCCCCTGTTCCAGCAGCAGTTCGCCGGCCAGTTGCGGGTCAGCGCCTCGCTCGTGCAACTCTCGTGCCTCGGCTGCAGCGCGTTCCTTTTCGCCAGCCTGCAGCCACGCCAAGGAGGTGTTGAAAACGGCTGCATCCGCGAAGACACGACCGGGTTGCGATGCTTCCTCGAACGTGCGAGCGGCCGCGGTGAACTGCCGCGCCTCGTATTGGCTCCGCCCCAGGAGCAAAGTCACTCGATCCAGCAGCGACGCTGGCGGAGCTAGCGCACGCGCGGCTTCCAGGATCGCGGTCGCCCGGTCAAAGCGCTGATCTTCCAATGCAAGCTGTGCAAACTCCAGAAGCCCTTCCGCGAGCGCCGGCAACGGTGGATGACTGGCGTGCAACTGCTCGAAGGCTTGCAGCGCGATGTCGCGGCGGCCGAGGCGCAACTCCGCGCGCGCGAGATACCATTGGGAGAGCGCTCGGCGCGGCTGTGCGGGATCGTTGCTCCAGCGCCCGAGCTCGTGGCGCGATTGCTTTCGCTGCGCGACGTAAAGCTGATCGAGCTTCGCAAAAAGACGCGGAAGCTCCGGGTCCGATGGATGCCGCTCGATGAACTCCTCGAGGTAAGCGTCACCCGCTCCGGGCGTCCGCGATTGCAAATGGGCATCGGCGATCGCGAACAACGTGGCGATGAGCACCGAGTGGGTAGCGCCTTCCGGTCGTTTCAGGAGCGACGCGAAAAGATTGATCGCGCGATCGCGCTTGTTCTCCTTCGCCGCGATAGACCCGCGGAGGAATCGCCGCTCCTTCCGTTCGGCAGGCGTGGTCGGAGTGACGGAATCCAGCAGCCGCACGGCCGCGTCCACGTCGTGTTTCCCCAACAGGAGCTCTACGGAACGAAACCGCGCACGCACTTTCCAGCGATCATTCCGGGTGAGCGGCGCCAGCACACGCAGTGCTTCCTCCGCGCGACCGAGTGCGCGGAGCGCCTCCGCCTCTCCGAAGACGCCATGACTCTGGTAAGCGGAAGAGGGCTGCGACGCGATCTCCTGATAAAGCGGCAAAGCTTCACTCCAGCGGGAGAGTGCAGCCAGCGCCTGCGCGTGAAAGAAGTTGTGATCCGGCAAGGCGCGCATCGCCGAGTCCTGGAAGAGCGCTAACGCTTCCGCTGGTTCTCCGGCTGCCACCAGCGACTCGGCGAGCTTTGCTTTTAGCGGGAGCGTCTGTTCATCCGGAAGGTTTCTGCTCAGCAACTCCCGCAGCCGCACCACCGCCACCTGCGGAACACCATTCGCGAGCGGTTGCGTCACGTGTTCTGGAAGGAGCGGCTCGTCCGCGCGTGCGGGAGTCGCGACCAGCACGAGCGCGAGCGTGAGCGTGATTACGAGCGCGGTTGCACCGCTTTCGCATTCGGCGTTCGACGTTCGACGTTCAGCGTTCGAAGTTTTCTTCATCTATGTAAGAGCGGACGCAGATACTGCCCGGTGTAACTTTCCGCCACCGCCGCGATCCTCTCGGGCGTCCCTGCTGCGACCATGCTCCCGCCGCGCGCCCCGCCCTCGGGTCCCATGTCGATAATCCAATCAGCGCATTTGATCATCTCGAGGTTGTGCTCGATTACGACGAGCGTGTTACCGGAATCGCGCAGCTTCATCAGCACCTGCAGCAGCTTTTCGATATCTGCAAAATGCAGGCCGGTGGTCGGTTCATCGAGGATATAGATGGTGCGCCCGGTTGCCTTCTTCGCGAGCTCCGTCGCGAGCTTTACGCGTTGCGCTTCGCCGCCGGAAAGCGTGGTGCCTGCCTGTCCGAGGCGCAAGTAACCGAGCCCCACATCGAGCAACGCGAGGAGCCGATCGGAAATGGCGGGCACGTTGCGGAAGAAGCGGGTCGCCTCATCGACGGTGAGGTTCAGCACGTCGGCGATGTTCTTGCCTTTGTAGGTGATCTCGAGGGTCTCGCGATTGTAACGCTGTCCCCGGCACACTTCGCATTCCACGTAGACGTCCGGGAGGAAGTGCATCTCGATCTTGATCAGCCCGCCGCCCTCGCAATTCTCGCAGCGGCCGCCTTTGACGTTGAAGCTGAACCTGCCGGCATCGTAGCCGCGCACGCGCGCCGTCGGTAGCTGGCTGAACAGCTCACGGATCGGGGTGAAGGCGCCGGTGTAGGTAATCGGGTTCGAGCGCGGGGTGCGGCCGATGGCGCTCTGGTCGATGACAATCGCTTTGTCGAGCTGATCAAGTCCGTGCAACCCCGCGTGCGCACCGGGCTTGTCTTTCGAATTGTAGAAATGGCGGAAGAGCGCCCGGCGCAGCGTGTCGTCCACCAGCGTCGACTTGCCACTCCCGGAAACCCCCGTCACGCACGTGAAGCATCCGAGTGGAAAGGCGGCGGTCACATTCTTGAGGTTGTTCTCGCTCGCGCCGCGCAACGTTAGCCAAGCTTCCGAGCTGGTCATGTTCGATCGGGGAGCGACTCGCCTTTTCGGCACCTCGATCCGCGCCCGGCCGGAGAGATAATCGGCGGTCGGAGAATTCGTAGCGCGCAGCACTTCGGCCAGCGTCCCTTCCGCCACCAGCTCGCCACCTCGCGGCCCCGCGCCCGGTCCGAGGTCGAGGATGTGGTCGGCAGCACGAATCGTCTCCTCGTCGTGCTCCACCACGATGACGGAATTCCCGAGATCGCGCAGCCGGAAGAGCGTGGTGAGGAGCCGCGCGTTGTCGCGTTGATGCAAACCGATGCTCGGTTCATCGAGCACATACAGCACACCGGCGAGACCGGAGCCGATCTGTGTGGCGAGGCGGATGCGTTGCGCTTCGCCGCCGGAGAGTGTGCCGCTCTCGCGATTCAACGTGAGATAGCCGAGGCCGACTTCGAGCAGGAATTGCAGGCGCGATTCGATCTCGCGCAGCACCTCGCTCGCGATGGTCTGCTGCTGCTCCGTCAGCGCCAGTCCGCTGATGTATCGCGCGGCGTCTTCGATCGTGAGCTCGGAAAACTGATGGATGTTCAGCTCCGTGGCGGACGTCTCACCCGCGCCGGGTCGGGAGACCCGGCCTACATCTCTGCCAGAAGTCGCGGTTGCAGGCTCTCGCGCCTCGACCGCCGTTGCAGGCCGCGTCTCCTGACGCGGCGGGCGATGGACGTAGCTTGCGCGAATCGTCACCGCCAGGATCTCCGGCTTCAGGCGCGCTCCTTTACATGTCTTGCACGGCACGCGTGTCATGAAGGAGCGAACGCGATTGCGGGTAAACTCGCTCTCGGTTTCCTCGTAAAGCCGCTGCAGCTGCGGGATCAAACCTTCAAAAGGGCGCGCGGCTTTCTCTGCACGTCCGTTCGTCCCGAAGCTCATCTGCACCGCTACGTCGCCGGTGCCGTGGTAGAGCGCCTTCTTGAACGCGTCGGGTAAATCGGAGAACGGGAGGAACTCGTCCACGCCGAAATGCTTCACGAGCGCCGTTTGCAGCGTGCGGTAATACGCCTGCATTCGTTTCGTGCCGCGCCGCCAGGGCACGATCGCGCCGTCAGCGATCGACTTTGTCGGATCGGAAACCATCAGGTCGGCATCGGGCACTTCCTGGGTGCCAAGACCATGGCAGGCCGGGCATGCGCCGAAGTGGCTATTGAACGAAAAATGCTTCGGCGTCAGCTCGCCTAGCGAGAAGTTCGTATCGGCATTACCGTAATCGGTCGAATAGCGGACCGGCTCCCATTCTGCTTCGCCTTCGACGTTCGACGTTCGAGGTTCAGCGTTCGACGTTTCCGCTTTCCCCTGCCGCAGCACCACGATCCGGTTCCCGCCCCACTTCAACGCTGTCTCCACCGAATCAGCCAATCGCGTGCGAATCCCCTCCCGCACGACGAGCCGGTCCACCACCGCCTCGATCGTATGCCGCGCCGTCTTCTTCAGCCGAATCGGCTCCGGTTGCGCCAGCTCAATAATATCGCCGTCCACCCGCACGCGGACAAAGCCTTCGCGCTTCACCTTCTCGATCACGTCACGGAATTCACCCACCTGGTTCTGCACCAGCGGGGCGAGCAGGATGATCTTCGACTCCGGCTCGTAGGCGAGAATCTGATCTACGATCTGCTGGGGCGTCTGGCGGTGGATGGCCTGACCAGTGACTGGATCGTGCGGCTGCCCGACCGCGGAAAAGAGCACGCGCAGATAATCGTAGATCTCTGTGGTCGTCGCGATGGTGGAGCGCGGATTCGCGCCGGCGCTGCGTTGCTCGATTGCGATCGCGGGTGAGAGCCCTTCGATGAAATCGACATCGGGCTTCTCCATCTTATCGAGGAACTGCCGGGCGTAGGCGGAGAGGCTCTCGACATAGCGGCGCTGGCCCTCCGCGTAAAGCGTATCAAACGCGAGCGACGACTTACCGGACCCGCTTAAACCGGTGATCACCACCAGCTTCTCCCGCGGAATCTCCACATGGAGATTCTTCAAATTGTGCTGGCGCGCACCGCTTATCTTGATAGTTTCGGCTGGCATCGGAACGGCAAATGTCGAACCGGTGAGTCAAGCATCACCCGCTTCGCTTCTCCAGCCCTTTCGACCCGATCATGAGTGACCAAGAGCGTACCATCTCGCAGGAAGAACTCGTCGTTCTGCAAAAGAAGTTCAGTGAGATCAAGCACTCGATCAATAATGCGCTGGCCGTGATGATGGCACTCTCCGAGATGTCGCAGCGCCGCCCCGACTACTCGGAGAAGCTCGCGAGCTCGGTGTTAACGAAAGCTCCGCAAATCGTCTCCAGCCTGCAGGAATTCACGCAGGCGCTGAACGAGAAAGCCGGTCCGAAGCCGGAAGGCTTGCCGACTGGCGCGTAG
>JACDCC010000326.1 GCA_013694595.1 Chthoniobacterales bacterium | reverse complement strand
AGTTTATCCGGAGCGACAACGGCCCGGAGTTCATCGCCGCGGCGGTGCAGGAGTGGATTAAAGAGTGCGGGTTTGCGACCCTTTACATTGCGCCGGGCAGCCCGTGGGAGAATCCCTATAGCGAAAGCTTCAACAGCAGATTTCGCGATGAATTCCTCAACCGGGAGAGCTTCGCTTCGCTCTTGGAAGCCCAAGTGCTGGGCAAAGAATACCGGCACGACTACAATCATCACCGCCCCCATTCGGCGATTGGATATCAGACCCCACAGGACTTCGCGCAGCGTTACCCAGCGGCTTCATCTCCTTTTCGGCGGAACTGTACTGCTCCACTTCCACGATGGCCGCTGAGAGCGTGTCGAGTGCATCCTGAAGCCGCTTTGCGCCCATAATGTTCATGTGAACATTCAAGGCGATGCTGGTCAACTCGGCGCTTGACCCAGCGAGAGCACATTTCTTTGCGCTGACGTGTGCCAGGTTCTGCCCGATAGAGCATCGGATTTTTAACTGAGAAAAGCCGTCTCCGCTGTGTTTCCTGCCCGCATACATTTAACCACCCGCCGGCGGCGGTAAAATCGACCAGTACGCCTTGGCGGCATCGGGCCTGACGACCTGTCGGTAGTGCCTGAACACGATCGCCGGCGAATTGCCCATCTGGAGCGCCAGCGCAGCTACATCCGGAAAAGCGGCGACGTAATAAGAGCCGAAGCTGTGACGCAATGCGTTCCGCGGCCACAAATCCTTGAGCCCAGCTCGGGCGCGGTCATCGTCGAGCAGCTGGCGGAGAGCGGCAGGACAGACGGCACCGTTTCCCCGTCGGTGTGGTGCAAGCCACGCTGCGAGGTTTGGCTGCACCCCAACCAATCTCCGCGAGCGCGTTTTGCTGTGGCACGCTTTCACCTCAATGAGGTGAGAGTCCAAATCTATCTGCGCCCAATCCAAGCGTTCGATCTCAGCGCGCCTGAGGCCGGAGAACGCGCCGATGGTCCAGTATGGAAGTGTCGCCGGACTAGCATGCCGCAGCAGGTTTTGCAGCTGCTCAACGGTGAGGATGCCGATTGTGTCGTGGATCGTGTCTTTCGCTCGGACAGCGGTAGACACCGGATTGGAGACTGCATACTGCCGCGTAACAGCGAACGCGAAAAGTGTGTGCAAGTCGCGCCGGAACGTATTGCGCGACCCGGCGGCGAGAGCCAGACGCTCAAGCCATTCATCGATCTGCCGCGTCGTGATCGCTGCAATAACGGCCTGCGGGAACGCCTCTGCGAAACGGCGAAGCTTCAGCGCCATCTCGTAGACGTATCGATCGCTTGCGTTTGCGCAGCGTCGATTGTGTAACAGCTCCGCGACAACTTTTGGAACGGCCGCGGAGCGTGACGTGGCGTCCAGGTGAGCCAAGTAGAAGTCGACGGCGTCGCTAATGGATTTACCGAACGGTTGAAGACGCTGCGATTCCTGGAGCGCCATCGCGCGAAGAGGCTCCGGAAACGCCACAGCCTGAATTCCGCCCTCAAACAACTCGCGCTCGCGGGCATCCGCATATGCGGTCGCCGCCGCCTCGCTCTCGAAAAATCGCCGTTGCCAGCGCCCGTTGATCTTCGCGCGGACAACAAACTTCAGGCGCGGGTGTCGGTAGCATTTTACGCGGAAATGTCTGGGGACGAGCACCCGCTGTCGGCGGCGGGAGAGCCTTCCTGGACGCGAGGGCAAATAGCAACCGTTGCTATTTTCAGTGCCAGACGTGTCTGGCGAGCGCGCGGAGATGGTGCGCGGTAGAGGTTTCGAACCTCTGACCCCCTCCGTGTCAGGGAGGTGCTCTACCACTGAGCTAACCGCGCGAAAAGCAGTCATAAATGACGGGGGATGAGGGTTGAGTCAAGCGCGTGACGCGCGGGCGAAGTGCGTTACGCTAACATGCGCACAATTAGCTGCGGCGCGGAGATGACTCGCAAGCTTCCATTCTTCATAGTCGTGACGACGCTGGCACTCGGTCTCACCACCACGAGCCATGCGATCGGCTGGACGTTGGTCAATGCGAAGGTGCGGAGCGATTTCCCCGATGTAAAACGGATCACGACCACAGAGCTGGCGGCGTGGCTGAACGACCCGAAACGCCCAGCGCCGGTCCTACTGGACGCGCGGGCGCGCGAGGAGTTTGACGTAAGCCATCTCGCCGGCGCGGAGCACGTGCAGCCGGACGCGCCGGCATCCGCAATCAATCACCCGAAGAGCCGCGCGATCGTGACCTACTGCTCGGTGGGTTATCGCTCCGGCGCGTTCGCGAAGA
>JACDCC010000295.1 GCA_013694595.1 Chthoniobacterales bacterium | reverse complement strand
GTTAGACGTAATGATCTATTTTCACTCCTCACTGTAAGCAACATGAGAATCTTAATATGACACCACTGCAGCGTTCCGTTGGCGATCTGGTCGCGAAGCATCGTGTGGCCGGTTTTTGGCTGATGTTTTGCGTCGTCTTCACCGGCATGACGCTTTTGCAAGAGGCACTCTATCTCTGCGGCGTATTTCCACGTAGTGTCGGTCCTACGACCCTAGTCCGTATCGGCCTTGCCGGTTTCTGCGCATTGATCGGCCAGCTTGGTTCCCGCAGATCATGATTCAAGACGTCGTGGCAAGCCTCGGCGAGCGTCTAACCAAGCGCTGGAGCCGACCGCGAGCCGCCGTACTATCCAGCTTTCCATGAGTTCAACCCGTTCATCCGCAGCCACACGCGTTCCCGCTCGCGACAGCTCATCTTTTTCTCGTTAGACCGTGAGCGCGTCGCCCATTAAGCAAGCTCTCTGGAAAGCATTGGGCAGCTTCGTCGCAACCAGTGTTGGCTGGAGCAGTGGCCTACTAGTCATAGCCGCGTTTGCGAGTGCCGCGGCGCTGCGAGGCGACCTTCCCTGGAGGGAAGTGCCAGTCGGCGTGGTCGGTTACTGCTTCCTCATTGGCCTATTCGTCGTTCCCATTTGGCTGTTCATCTTGCTTCCGCTTTACGTTTTGCTTCCCAGCACATCGCACCTGTGGCGAACTCCTATTTGTACTGCTTTGGGGCTCGCAGTTGGAATAGGTATTATGTTCGCGTACCTTTCCATGGGAGGCATTGAGGTTCCGATGGCGCTGTGGCAGATCACAGTTACAGGTTCGATTGTCGGAGGCGTGACTTGCTTTTTCGGCGCTCGCACGGCTACTTACTTTCGTGGCACACCAACGGTCTAACCATCCTATGGAGCCGACCGCGAGCCGCCGTACTATCCAGCTTTCCATGAGTTCAATCCGCCAATCCTCCGCCACGGGCGCTCTCGCTCGCGGCGGCTCATCTTGTTCTCGTTAGACCTCATGCTTCGTGCCTGTATCCTCGTAGCGTTTCTTGCGATCTGCGGTTTTGCGTCGGCCGAGGGCGATGTGGGTCCGCCTCGCGAGATCCATTGGCCATGGGAGAGCCGCTATCATGCGCTGTCGATGTCTCCACCGGTTTATCCATACGCAGCACGAAAGCAGCATCTCACCGTCACCGGTGTCGTCGCCGTGGACGTCGACACGACGACCGGGCTGGTCTCTGCCGCGTCAATGAAGAAGAGCACTGGCTCAACAATCCTCGATGAGGCGTCGCTTGGGGCGACGAAGACGTGGCGTTTTCGCCCCGGAGGCGCTTCACATTTCGAGGTTCCGGGGTCAGTGTGAGCGGGGTCGGTCTGTGCGGATTGCCATTGCTGGGAGCCGTCGGGTCATTCCGAATCTAAGCGATTTTCCAACCCGCTGCGTCTCGATTTCTTTTCGGCTCCGAATGGCTTGCCGCGTCAGTTGCCGAGCTTGTCCGTCTGATCCGCTTTGCTCCCGCAGCGAACGACCATAAAGAGGCCGAGCGAGGAGCGAAAGGCAGGCGCGTCTCGCGTGTCCGCCATTCAAACGGACTCGGGACGAGCGCGCTACCCGGAAGGGGACAGCGGCACAGCGCACTTTCCTCAATGACGCCGCGTCCTCCAGATCGGTCCTGCCTAACCAGTCTTCTCTTTTCGGGTCTGCCGCTCGATCCAGTCGCCCACGATCTGCAGGACTTCGGGACTCATCGTTTCCTCGATCTGGCCATATTCCGAGATCGCGCCCGTCGAGCTGTGTTGAAAGAGGTGATTCAGTTCCGGCAACGCGCGCACTGTCACCTCACGGTTGCCGCCCGTCTCCAGTCCTTTCCTGATTCCATCGAGATTTTCCCGAAACGAAACCTGCAGATCTTTCTCGCCGTTGAGCGCGAGGACCGGGCATTTCACCTTCGCCAGAACCGGCCCGGGATCGAAGGCGAGCAGCTTGAGAAACCACGGGCTGGTTAACATCGCGACCTGTTGATCGAGCGCGCTCTCGGTAAAGCCGGCCGCTTCGCGCTGCTCGGGGGTGTAGCGCGCGGCCATTTGCTCGATGAGAGCGCGCACTTCCTTCTTGTCCGTTGCCTTCTCCGTGCGCAGGAAGGCAAAGAGTTTGTCGCGCAAGGCAGTCTCTTCCGGGGTGGTGAGCTGATCGACTCCAGCGACGCGCATGATGTCCTGGCGCTGGCGGGTGAGCAGTTGATCAACCGGCACCCCGATCCCAGCCAGCATGACGACGAACGCCACCTTCGGATTTCCGGCGGCCACGATGGCGGCATGCGGAGCGCCCTCGCTGTGTCCGCACAATCCCACCCGCGCGGGATCGATGGCCTTCTGGGCGATCAAAAACTTGAAGGCGGCGCCCGCATCGGCCGCGAAATCTTCGTGCGTGGCGGCCGCGTAATCGCCAGTTGAAGCCGCATATCCCCGGTCGTCGTAACGCAGGACCGCGATCCCGTGCCGGGTGAGGTAATCGGCCAGAACCAGAAACGGCCGGTGTCCCATCAGCGTCTCGTCGCGATCCTGCGCGCCGGAACCGCTCAGCAGGACCACGCCGGGGAAAGTCCCTTTGCCCGATGGCACGGTGAGAGTGCCGGCGAGGGTCACTCCGGATGCGCCGCCCGCGAATTCCACCTTTCGCTCTTGATACGGAAACGGCGGCTTGGGCTCCTGCGGACGGGCCAGCTTCGGCGCGGCCGCGAGTCGGCGAAAGACGAGCGGGGTCGCGATCGAACCTTGCTTCCAAGTTCCCTCGATTTCGCTGCCATCGTCGGCAAGCTTTCCTTCGTAGCTCGCCTTGAGCACCGCCAGTTCCATGGTCACGGCATCATTCTTCAGCGCGATGGAGGACACCGGAATCCCATTCGCGCCTTGGTCGATGCTATCCACGGTGGCGCTGAGCGCCCCGCCTTCCCCGGCCGTGACATGCAAGACCAGACGCAACTCCACCGGCGCGGCCCCGGGTCGCAACGAGCCCTGCCAATGCCCGGCCAATCCCCTCCCGGGCACGCCGTGCGAAGGCGTTTCTCCGGAGCGTTTGGTGGCTTCACCCCGGTTCAGCGCGAAGGGGAAGGTCTGCCCATTTTGGCGAAAGTCGCCCACGACCTGGTTGCCATCGTCAGTCATCTTGCCGTCGAAAGCGGGATCGCCGGGGATGTTAGGCATATTGAATGCCACCCGGCTGCCCTCCACCGTGACCTCGGCGAGCGCGAAGCCGCGCAGCATCTGGGCGGGGATGTCGATCGTGCCCGACCAGAGTTGATCGGCTGTGGCGGGCGCTTTGAGATCGACCGCGACCTCCAGCCTGGTGCCGGGCAGGGTAATCGCACCTTGCCAGTGACCGGCCGCGCCGGGTGCGGCCGCCTGTCCGGAGACAGCGACGAGAGTGAGCAAAATGAGTTGGATGATAGTTTTCATGTCAGGTTGGTTAGTTTTAGGGTTGTGCATCGGCCAGC
>JACDCC010000252.1 GCA_013694595.1 Chthoniobacterales bacterium | reverse complement strand
GTTCCATACATTGGGCGGCGCGCTCTCACAGAAAAAGAGAAAAATTTGATCACAGCAATTAACATAGCGCGCTGCTCTGCCGAACAGCGGCTTGCCTATTGGTTTCCAGCCGCTCACCGACAATCATTGGATTGCCTGCTACAAGGCATTCTGACGCTGCCTGAGGGCGAGGTGCGGCGCTTCTTTTTCTGTGCATTCTCAAACATCCTGCGTAGTTGCTCTACCTGGTTGAGTGGTAGCACGAAACCGCAGAAGGATCTCCAAAAAAAGTTAAGCGATCCAGTAATGACCTTTGCCAGCCAAGTTCGTGACATGCTTCGTCGTAATCAACTCTACTGGAAGGAACTAAAGTCCTCATCCGAAAATCCGTCGCGCCTGACTCAATCTGCCACTATTTATACGGAAGATGCTCGCGACCTGCCTTTAGTACTACAGTTGTAGATAGGTAAGAGGCAAACCGCGCCTTTTATAATGAAAAAATTTGGCACTAGCCTGATGCTGCCGCCGCCACTTCGACCAGGCGAAGACCTGGTAGGCGCTGTGGCGCACGGCGCGCAACAGATGCCAGAATAAATGGCGGATTTCCGGCACACTGAGGCCGATCATAAGCCCCGCCGCGCTTTGAAGCGGCTCAGGCTGCTCGGCTGCGGCGCCTTTTTTTTAGCAGATCGGTCTCCAGTGCCGTGGCGCGGATGACACTTAAGAGGGCTTGGGCCCACATCGCTAAGGTGATATGGCGCTGCCAGCCCGTCCAGGAGCGTACTTCGTACTGATCGAGGCCCACTTCGCCTTTGGCGACTTCAAAGTCGCTTTCCACCGTCCAGCGTGTGCCCGCCACGCGCACCAGCTCAGGTAAGGTCATGCCGCACGGAGCAAAGGCGACATAGGCCGTCACATCAGTTGGGTCACTGATACTGCGCCGTACGACAACCCAGCGACGTCCTTTTTCCTGTAACGCCGCCCCGATCGGCAGCGCTAACCAGTCGTAAAGACGCGGTCCTTTGCTGCCAGCGCCCGCGCTCAAGCGTGTCCAGCCCGCTGTCGGCAGTTCCTTGAGGAGGGTGCTAATACGTTGTTGTTGCCAACCGCGCCAGACGTACTCTTTGCCGGAAACGGCCAGCACATACGCCTGCTCCTGTGCTTCGAGCCACAGCCGTAGGCTACGGTCATCACCGTAGACACTATCGCCCGTAATCCAGCGCACCGGCACGGCCGCCGCCAAGACGCGCTCCAGCATCTGCTTGGCGAGCTTGGGTTTGGTCGTGAATTCTTGCACAGCGGGAATGTCGGCTTGCTCACAGCGTTCCACATCCTCCAGCCAGGCCTGCGGCACATACAAGGCTCGATCGAGCAGCGTGTGCCCGCGCGGACTGGCATAGGTCAGAAAAACACCGATCTGGCAATTCTCGATGCGGCCCGCTGTGCCACTATACTGCCGCGCCACCCCGGCTGACATGCGCCCTTTCTTGAGAAAACCCGTCTCGTCAATTACAATTACGGCCTCCCTATCGCCCAGATAATCACTTACATAGCGCTGCAATTCATCCCGTAGCGCATCCGCTTCCCATACCGCACGTCCCAATAGATGCTGCAAGCCATAGGGCGTTGCCTCCCCCAGCATTTCGGCCAATTGCCAACTGTTCTTGCGTTCGACGGGGCTTAACAACCCTTCTATATAAGCTGAGGCGTGGTAGCGTGCCTCCGCACGTGCGAAATGCTCCCCAATGCGCCAGGCAACCTCGTCACGTGCTTTACTCCATCTCTGTACGTCCGGCAGCGTTAACTCGTTCGTTGGCGTTTCCATTGCTTCTCCTTTTGGAGAAGTATACCACACTATCTACAACTGCAATGCTGGTCGGAATACTTGGTGAAAATATGACAGGTAGGAGCAAATCAGGGATGAGTTAATGAATTAATGAGTTTAGGGAGGAGAACTTGCTTATTTAAGGCACTTACAACCGCATGATCAAAGGTGCGATGCAGATTATCGGCCAGCGTAGTTAGCCAGTGCTTAGGGATTCGCCACAATTTTGTAAAATTATTAAGGTAGCCCAGAAATGAGACTTTTCCTTTTTTTATACCCGAACAGGCAGTCGGTTGTGCGCCTTGTGCTGACGTGGCCGCTAGGATAATAGGGGGCGCGGGAGGCGGTGTCGAAGGCACAGGCGAAGCAAGCAGCCCTTCATCGGTCAGACAATCGAACTTAAATTGCAGGTGTAAGAGCGCAGTGATGAACAAAACGGAAAAGAAAGTTTGGATACCGTGCTGACACTCGGTAATCAGCTGCAAACCATTCATGGTACGTTTAAGGAAGCGAAAGACAATTTCAACTTGCCAACGATAGGCATAGAGCAGGATCACTTCATAGGTGGTCAGGCCAAAATGGTTGGTGATCAGCTTGTAAGTCGTTAGACCAATGCTAAATTCGACGAGGCGGAACTCGAGTCCTTTCGCATCCTTATGGGCCGAAATGACCCGCGAATCGCGTACATTCTGCCAGAGATGTTGCAGTTCACGGGGAACTTCCACCGCTAAAGACTGGGTAGTCGTTGTGACAAGGCTCTTAGTGGCGCGTATCACGACAAATGCTTCGCACGCCAGCGCTTGGCGCAGCAGATCATAACTCATGAAGCCACGATCCGCTACAAATATCGCGCCTGCGTGCAGCATACCGACGAAATGCTTACGTTCTGAGGAATTTTTACTATCTACAGCGAAATCCGCTACCACCATACGATTGAGGTGCAGCTGCATATGCAACTTAACTCCTTGAACTCGCTTGTTTTGCCAAAACGCAAGGTGGCGAAAGCGAAAATAACTGCCGTCCACCAAAATTACCGTGCCAAGCAACTCAATCTCTGGAATCTCTGGCACTTCTAGGCGTGAGAGCAAGCGCTTGAAGGCTGTCTGGGCTAGCCTTTTATCAAAGCGACGGAATGCATCACTTATTGTAGCAGACGCCAGCTTTGGCAGCTTCAATCGCGGGTCGGCCTGGGCCAACTTCACCACCAAGGTGTTGCGGCTATCGCTCCCCACGGTAAAGTGATAGATCAAGACGATAATAAACTGACGCCAACTCAACACCTCATTATGATGCTTATGCCGCGTCCCTTCAATTTCGTCGAGGATGTCCTGCAGTGGCTCGATTAATTTCTCGAATACCGTCATGAATCTGACCCCTTTAGGTAGGTTGATGGTTAGTCTTCATTCCATTCTCGCCTTTTTCCCTTATCTGTCAATTTTTAACTTTTCATTCCGACCGCTATTGCACTCACTACGCTCATGTCTCTTATGAGGCGCAGTTCTATTGTGCAGGTTGCATTGCAAAGGGGTTGCTCACGTT
>JACDCC010000249.1 GCA_013694595.1 Chthoniobacterales bacterium | reverse complement strand
ACACGTCGTCGCGCATTCGGAGGGTGCAGGTTCGCCGATTTGTGCTACAATCCGCGATGGCCAAAGCATCCGGCTCCTCATTCACACGTCGCGCCCCCGATAACATCACCGAAGAACTGGTGGCAGTTCTCTCCTCGAAGGCTTCCTTCGAGTTCAAGCCGCTCTTCGATATCATCCTCACCAACCTGCGGGAACGAAACGCCGCCAGCGGTGGCGAAGAGATGTTGCGCCTGCGTTGCTACGAGAAACTCCAGAGCCTCGTCGCCCAAGGAGCTGTCGATCGGAAGGTCAACGGCACCGTGAAGAAATACAAAGGCGTCGCCGCCCGGCTCGCCGCTCTGAACGTCGAGCAGAAAGTGCTCCGCGCGGAGTGGGATCAGCGCGCGATCGCCAAGGCTGCCGCCGCCGCAGCGAGCTAGACCCGCAACGTCCTGCTCGCATCGGTAGGTGCCACGCTCGCAGCTGCACCAGCTGCAGAGATCGCGCGGCTATACCGTGCTCGCATTACCTGACGGACGGCCGCAGCAAATAGCGCCCGTCTCCAAATCGCATCGGTGGCGCGGCTGGGCGGCTCAGGCCACCCTGAGCCTAACGTCCGCGTGAAGCCGATGTGGCTCGTTAGGCCAGTTGCCAACATGTCTAGCAGCGGCTCACACGCACACGTCCGCAGCTACGCAGGACGAGCTGGGATGCGCGACTCAATTTCCTCACATCCGTTGAACGTTGTAAGAACAAGTCCGGCACGCTGACGCGCGCCGGGTCATCAAACTTCGCCAACGTCAGCACTCGGTCCAGCCGGCCGCTCACGTCAAGGCGACGCATATGCGCACGCGAGGAGCCGTTAGCTTCCGATTCTGCTACCAAGTGGATGTTTAACGCATTGAAATGGCTCGTTAGCGCTCTCGGCCTCGCGGCTGCCGCGGTCACGCTGTTGAGCTTCCACAAAGGCTCTCACTGGTTCATCCGGGCGTGGGATTTTCCTCGCGTGCAGATTGCAACGTTGTCGGCGGTGTCCGCGAGCCTGTTTCGCGCGTTCTTTTTCCGCGGGAGCCGGCGCGACTACTTGTTCCTCTCCAGCAATGTTCTCTGCCTGCTCTGGCAGGGCTGGAAGATTTTCCCGTTCACTCCGATGGCCCGTAACCAGGTGAAGGCCACTCGCAAGGACTCACCGCGCGAGCGGACGTTCCGGATTTTGATGGCGAATGTGATGCTGGAGAACACGGAGGCAGAGCGCCTTTTGGCCGTGATTCGCGAGTACCACCCGGACATCGTCCTCGTCGTGGAGATCGATGCCGCGTGGCAAAAAGCGCTCAGCCCGCTGCGCGAGATCTATCCGCACCGTGTCGAACGGCCGCAGGATAATTATTACGGACTGGTGTTGTTCTCCCGCTTTCCGTTGATTGATCCGAAGGTGGAGTTCCTGGTGCAGGACGACATCCCTTCTGTGCATACGGCGTTCGAGCTGCCGGGTGGCGAGCGGATTTATCTGCATGGCTTGCACCCGCGGCCGCCTGAGCCGATCCGCGATCAGGATTCAACCCCGCGCGACGCGGAACTTGTAGTCGTCGGGCGCGCGATTCGTGCAGCGGGCGATCGGCCCACCGTTGTCGCAGGGGATCTGAACGACGTCGCCTGGTCGCCGACGACCGAACTCTTCGTGCGCCTAAGCGGCCTGCTTGATCCGCGCGTCGGGCGCGGTTTTTATAACAGCTTCCACGCGGACAAAGCCTATCTGCGTTACCCGCTCGATCACGTTTTCCATTCACGTCATTTCACGCTCACCGATTTGCGGTGCCTCCCGCACATCGGGTCGGATCACTTTCCAGTCCTGATCGAGCTTTGCTACGATCCCGAAGCAGGCAGTGAGCAACCGAAGCCGCACGCTGATGCCGGCGATGAGAAAGACGCCGACGATAAGCTCCAGAAGCAGGATCAGGCGGCACGTGCCGGTGAAGATCCGCCTAACGAGGGATGATGGAGACCGACGGGACGACCCCTGCAACCGTCCAGCCCAACCTGGTCCAGCGAGTGCGTGGCTACGCGGTCCACGTCTACACGGCTTCCGGCGTGGGGCTGGCCTTTCTC
>JACDCC010000220.1 GCA_013694595.1 Chthoniobacterales bacterium | reverse complement strand
GCTGGCGTTGTTCACGTAACGAATTCCGGCAGCTGCAGCTGGCAGGAATATGCGCAATGGGCGCTCGACTGCTGCCGCGCAGAAGGCGTGGAGCTGAAGGCGGTGGCGGTCGGTAAAGTGACGCTGGCCGACATGAAGAACTTCGTCGCGCAGCGTCCGGTCCACACCATCCTGTCGACCGCGAGGTACGAAAGCCTGACCGGCCACACGCCACGTCACTGGCATGAAGCGGTCGCGGATTTCGTCCGGACGAAGTTCTCCGCTTCGGAAAGGCGTTCTTAACCCGCGCCTTCGCTACGGGACGTTGTAGACTTCGACGAGGGCGACACCGGTCTGATCGTTGCTGCCGCGAACGATGGCAGTGTAGTTACCGCCGGGCAGGTGACGGTGCATCGCGCTTTCGGCCGGGTCCTGTGGCTTCAGACCGACCGCTTCCACTTGCGGCGCACTCCCGTCTGACCCCCAATCATCGTTTTCGGCGAACAAATTTCCCTCCGCATCGCGCAGCTCGAGGGTGGGATTTTGCAGGGCCCCTGCAACGCCGGAGTTTTGCAACGATGGACCAATGGCGCGGACGACGTAATTCGAAGCAGCGCCGACGATGAAGCCGCCGATCACGACGTTCTCGCCGGTGTCGACGAAGGCGCGCGTACTGATGTTGGCGAGTTTTGAGTTGGGTGTTTGCTGCAGATCGTAGGCTTCGACCAACGCGACTCCGGCCGCACCATCTTTCCCGCGTACGACGGCTGTGTACGATCCGGGCGCTAAGATCCGCACAATCGCTGATTCGCGATCATCGCGCGGCGCAATCGTGGTGGCCTCGATGTCCTGCGGCTGTGATTCTCTCCAGTTGTTATTCGAGGCGACCAACTCGCGGGAAGAGTTGAACAGCTCGAGAGTGGGATCTTGCAGCGCACCTCCCACCCCGGCAGCGGAGAGCGACGGCCCGATCGCGCGAATGAGCGTGTTCTTGGCGTGCGCTCCGGTGATGATGATGCCGCCGATCATCGCCCGCTCGTCGCCGGCAAGCACGCGAGCACGGGTAGAGACGTTCAGAGGTTGAGCAGGCGCAGCCCGTCTGCTGCCGAGATCCAGCGCATATTTCGCGTTGAGGCGACCGTAGCCGAAATACTGATCCCGCCCCGGCGTGTCGAAACTCCCGCCGACGCCGTCCTGCGAACTCGCCAGCAGCAGCGGCTCCATCTCGCGCTGGGTGATCGACGGATTCAACCCTGCGATGAGCGCGGCCACAGCGGAGACTTGCGGTGCAGCGAACGAGGTCCCGAACCAGAACTGCAACGCGCCATTGCTTCCCACCGTGTAGATGTCGCGGCCCGGCGCGACTAGATCGATGCCGGGGCCGTAGTTGCTGAACGCCGCCCGCGTGTCATCCCGTTCCGTCGCACCGACCGTGATGCACTGCGGCAGCCGGCCGGGGAACCGCACTACGCCGGAGCCGTCGTTGTGCGAGATGGTGATGAAGATGACGCCGCGGCTGATCGCATAGTCGATACCGGCTTGCATCGCCGCCGAATCACTGTGACCACCGATCGAGAAATTAATCACCTTCGCGCCAGCATCGGTCGCGTCGTAGATCGCCTGCGTCTGCCGGGAGTAGAAACCGTTGTTCTGTGCATCGAGCACCTTGTGAGGCAAGATTCGGCAGCCCCAGTTCACCCCCGCCACCAACGTGCCGTTGTTGGCGTTCGCGGCGGCCACGCCCGCGACGGCAGTTCCGTGGCCGTGGTCATCCACCGGAAGCGTGTCGTTGTTAACGTAGTCGTAGCCGCCAGACACGACCCGGCCGCTGAACTCGGCGCTGGTCGAGAGTCCGGTGTCGAGCACCGCCACGATCACATCGCTGCTCCCGGTAGTGATGTCCCAGGCGGCTTCGGATTGGATTTTCTGATGGTGCCATTGCAAGCCGTAACTCGGGTCGCTCGGACGCCCGGCGCCGGATCCGACGTAATCCGGCTCCACAAACTGCACATCCGCGTGTTGACGGAGCAATGCGATCGCTGCGGGGACTGGCAGCGTGCCGTTCAGCTCGACAACGATCGGTCGCTCTACATCGACGAGGTCGTCACCGGCAACTCGGCCGCCGCGTGGGCTCTTCATCGGCCGAAATGCGATACCCGGGGGAAGTCCCAGGTGACGAGCCCAATCGCGTGCCGAGCGCTTCGACGGATTCGGCCGAACATTGTCAGATGGCGGCCGCAGCTGGATCAAGACACGCTCGGGCGAATAACGTTCGTCCGGTGGCCCTCCCGCTGTTGCGGCATGGGCCCGAACTGCGCTGAAAGCGGGTGCAAGTGCGAGCACCGCAGACAGCGCGATGCGGAGGATAGATGGATTGGTCACGGTGGCTGGTGCTTTAGGGCGAAGGCGGAGAATTTAACGTCGGGCGCGTATAAAAAGCGAGCGGAAATTGCTGCGGCCAGCGCCCACGCTCCACCGACGGCTGCGGCACCCGCACACGCGCCGTGGTTTGCCCGGCCCGTCGGCGGTTCCAAGCCGTTCGCGCGCGGGGTTGTTCCGCGTCGCGCCGGAGGTCACCAGCCACGCAACGGCGCGACCTTCGCAAGCCAAACTAGCTGACTGGGCCCTACAGTAATTCGCCCCACTGCGCCTTGTCCTTGAGTAGGATTTGGCGAAGCAGGGGAATCGGTGGCATGCCGTGCTTGAGCAGTTCGTCGTGGAACTTCTTCGCGGAGAAGTTCGCACCCTCTTGCGCTTCGTAGTCCTGACGCAGCTTCAGGATCATGAGCTTGCCTAACGTGTAGTTCAGATAACCAGGATCGTAGGTGCCGCGCATTGCCTCCGAACGCGCAGGCTTCTCTTCGTAGTGACAGTTCTCCATGAAGAACCTGGTCCCTTCATCCAAGCTCATTCCTTGGGTGTGCATCTTGATGGAAACAACCAGCCGGCAGAGCCGCAGCAGTGCCTCGTCCGCTTGAGCCATCCGATACTTGGCCGCGCGCGTTACTTCCTCTTCCGTGGGAGTCTCGCTCTTGCTGCTGCCATAGCCGGCATCGATTACCATCTTCTCTGTGTAATGCGCCCACCCTTCAACGAAGGCATAGCTGCCGAATATCTTTGCCACTTTGCTGACCGGTGATGCATTCAGCTGCAGGAACTGGGTGTAATGTCCCGGATAAACCTCGTGGATCGAAACTACGTCTGTCGTGTAGTAGTTAAAGGCCGTAAGCCACTCTTCCTTCTGCTCTGCCGGCCATTCCGGTTCGGTCGGGGTAACGTAGTAGTAAGCCTCGGTCGCCTTCTTCTCGAATGGCCCCGGCGTGTCCATCGAAGCAAACGAGGTAGCGCGCGCGAATTTCGGCGTCTCGTCTACCTTGGCGCGCACCTTCGACGGGATCGTGACCAGATCTTTTTCGACCACAAACTGGCGAATGGCATCCAGGTTTTTCGCGGTATCGGCGATGAGCTTCTCCGGCGTGGGGTGGTCTTTCTTGACGTCCCTGAATACTTCATGCGCAGGGCGTGTTGGATCGATCACCTTTGCGGCTTCCGCGAATGCCTCCTGCTCGCGCTGCAGCTCGGCCATTCCGATCTCGAGCACACGACTCGGCGGCAGGTCCACCAGCTCCGTCTCCGCCAGCAGCCGGCGATATTTCTCCTCGCCAATCGGCCACTCCGCGATCGCTTTCGGCAGCCGCTCCTTCTCGAGCCACGAGGCGTAGTCGTTCAGCGCCGTGGAAGCCTTGCGGTTCGACAGCTGAAACGCGGCGACCAGCTTCTCGTCCTTCAACTCCTTCAACGCTTCCGCTAGTTCCTTCTTCAGGAAATCAGAGGCGCCGCGCGCGATCTGGATCGCCAGTTCGACGAACGGCCGCGGCAGCACCGGCGCAAGATTCGTCTTCGCCGCGATAATGATGTTCGGCACCTGGCTCTCGATTTGGATGATGCTGCGGGCGCGATCCTCGAGCGGGGCGAAGTTGCGCTTGATGTAGACGTTCACGTCGACGGCCTGCGCGTAGACCATCGGGTTATTCTCGTACATCCCGAGCGCCTGCTGCTCGAACAAGTCTTTCCGGATGGCGGCTTGCAGGACACGCAGGTCGATCGCCGCGCGCGCGCTTAGTTTTGCGAGATCGAACTTCTTCAGGCGTTCGTCGAAGCGACGCAGGCGCGAAAGTTCCGCGTCGAAGGAAAGGCGCGTGAAGTCGCTGATTCGACCGTCATATTCGTGGAAACCGAGCGACGTGGCGGTAATCGGATGCGCGCCGAGCCAGCCTTTGATGTATTCCTCGGCGACTTTGTCGAACTCGGCGTCCTGTGTTTGCTCGGCCGCGATGGCAACGTAGGAAAAGCTGAGCACGAGAGCGAAGAGCGACAGGCGTAAGACTTTCATGAAGGGGCGAACGGGGGCGGGAAGTTAACCGACCGTTTACACGTTGCCAAAAATTTCGAGATACGCGATGATCACCGCCCGTTCCAAAAGCAGCCACCATGAAGCGCCGCCTCCTGATCAGCAGTTTTGCCTGCCTGCTGTTCGTCAACGTGCTCCTCGGCTTCCGGTTTTACGCGCAGGCGGCCGGCCCCGAGGAGGACACGGGTTACGCGCAGATCTCCGTCTTCGCCCGCGCGGTGCAGTTGATCCGGCAGGATTACGTCGATAGCAAAAAGACCAGCTATCACGACCTGATCTACGCGGCCATGAAAGGCATGCTCGCGTCGCTCGATCCGCACAGCCAGTTCATGGATCCGGCGGACTTCAAGGACATGCAGGACGACACGCGGAGCCGCTTTAACGGGCTCGGCATCGAAGTCTCCGTGAAGGGCGGATTGCTGACCGTGATCACGCCGATGGAAGATACGCCGGCAGCCAAGGCCGGCATTTTGTCGGGCGATCAGATCTTGCGGATCAACGGCAACTCCACGGAGAAGATGGAGCTGCAGGACGCGGTGAATGTCTTGCGCGGCTCGCCCGGGCAGAAAGTGACCCTCACGATTCTTCGGCCATCGACGAAGGAGGTCAAAGACTACGCGCTCGATCGTGCGGAGATCAAAGTGCAGAGCGTCAAGGGCGCGAAGCTGCTGGATCCGGAGCTCGGCGGCGCCTTCAAGATCGGCTACATCCGCCTGGTCCAGTTCAACGAGCCGACTGCCGACGAACTGGAGAAGGCGCTCGATGAGCTGCAAAAGCAAGGCATGCAGGCGCTCGTGCTGGACGTGCGAAATAATCCGGGCGGCCTGCTGAATAGCGCGGTCGACGTTTGCGCGCAGTTTCTGCCGCCCAATACCACGGTGGTCTCGACGCAGGGGCGGGTGGCTTCGCAGCAGAATGATTACGCCACTTCCTCAAGCAGCAAGCAGCGGCCGCGGTTTCCGCTCGCCGTCTTGATCAACCAGGGGAGCGCGAGCGGCGCGGAGATCGTGGCGGGTGCGATGAAGGATTTGAAGCGCGGCATCCTGGTCGGCGAGACCACCTTTGGGAAAGGCTCCGTGCAAAACGTGATGCAACTGCCGGACGGCTCCGCGTTGCGCCTAACGACAGCAAAATATTACACCCCGAGCAAGCAGGTCATCCACGCACAAGGCGTGGCGCCGAATATCACCGTGCCGCTGACCTCGGAACAGGAGCGGGCGCTCTTCACCGCCCGCAGCACGGACAATCCGAAACCCGAAGACGAGAAGGTGCTGATCAAGACGAAGGATCCGCAGATGATGCGCGCCATCGACGCGCTGAAAGGCGTGATGATCTACGCGCAGCAGACCGCACCGCAGATCGATGCGGTGAAGAAGTAGCAGCAAACGTTTTTCACGCCTGCGCCCCGGCTTGCGGCGCAATCGTGTAAGGTGCGCGAGGTGATGAAGACGATCCTCGCGCTTGAGACATCCTGCGATGAAACCGCCGTCGCCGTTTTGCGCGGGCGCGAGTTGCTCGCCAGTGAAGTCGCGTCGCAGGCTGCGGCACACGAGCCCTACGGCGGCGTCGTGCCGGAGGTCGCGTCGCGCAATCACCTGCTGCACGCGCCGCGCCTACTTCGCCGCGCGCTGAAAGTTGCAGGCGTGCCACTCGAGAGCGTCGATGCGTTTGCCGCCACCAGCGGACCAGGACTCGCGACTTCGTTGATGATCGGTTCCTCCATCGCCAAAGGCCTTGCGCTCGGCTCGAACAAGCCATACCTCGCGGTCAATCATCTCGAGGGTCACCTGTTATCGCCGTTCTTCAGCACGGCAGAGATCCAGCCTAACGTGTCGTTAATCGTGAGTGGCGGTCACACTTTGCTCGTCGAGGTGGGTGCGGTGAATACCTACCGAGTCCTCGGCCGCACGGTGGATGACGCCGCGGGCGAGGCATTCGACAAAGTCGCGAAAATGCTGGGTCTTGGCTATCCGGGCGGTCCTGAGATCGAGCGGCGCGCGCGCGATGGTGAT
>JACDCC010000207.1 GCA_013694595.1 Chthoniobacterales bacterium | reverse complement strand
GCAGGATCTTGAGCACGCCAGAAAGAAAGGCGATGTCGCCGCCCTGGCTGACTGGGAACCAGTAGTCGGCGATCTCGGTGCCGAACAGCGCGCTCCCGACGCTCGAGGGCACCCAATACTTCTTCATCCCCGGCTCGAGATAGGGATTCACCATCACGATTTTGGTGCCGAGCTTCTTCGCGCCTTCGAGATACTTGGTGGCAACCGGCTGATCGTTGGCCGGATTCGAGCCGAAGAAGATCACCAGGTCGGTGCCGTACCAATCCTTGTAGCTGCAGGTGGTCGCGGCGACGCCGATCGATGCTTTCATGGTCGCGCCCGATGGCGAATGACAGATGCGTGCAGCGTTATCGATGTTGTTGGTGCCGAGGAACCGAGCCACTTTTTGCGCGACGTAGTAGACCTCATTCGTTAGGCCGCGCGAGGTGAGGTAGAACGCGATGCGGCGTGGATCGGCTTCGCGCAGCCGGCGCGCGATTCGCTCGTAAGCTTCATCCCAAGTGATGCGGCGAAAGCCAGGCGCGTCCTTCTCGCGCAGCATCGGGTAAGGAAGACGGCCCAGCTCCCGCAGCTGGGCATTTGTCATCTCGCAGATGGGCCGTTCTGCGCCGCGCCGGCTGTAGGCCGCGTCTCCTGACGCGGCGGGCGGCGAATCTTGCCGTGCGCTCGGCCTGGCATCGTCAACCGCCCGCCCGGTCGGGAGACCGGGCCTACACCGCAGGTCGGCGAGCACCTCCACGTCGAGCGGCGGCATTGTGTTCAGCCGCAGTAGATTCAGGCGCGTCATGCAGAGATGGACGCCGTCGATCGTCCAGTCGTGGAAGCCGGCGACGCCGAGCGCACAACCGTCGCAGACACCCCGGCTGAGCACTTTCCAGGCATACGGCAGGTTATCGCGATTCTTCCAAACGACGCCCGCCATGTCGCGGAAGTGCCGCGGCTTCCACTCGCCGAGGCCGAACGGAACCTTCGAAGCAACGCTGCGGTCGTGCTGGACGCGGTGGTCAGACATTCGTGAGAGCGCGGAGATCTGCGGGTGTATTCATGTTGAGGAAGAGCGATTCGTCTCGCTGGTGTATCTGTTTCACCGTCACGAGCCCGTCAGAGACGCAGCGCTCGGCGAAGTGCTGCAGAGAGTAGCTGCGTGTTGCGAGGCAGCTCTCAGCAATCCGAAGAGAGCGCCGCGGGTAGACGGCTGCTACGGGCTCGAAGTGTTCCCCGGTGCGGGGGATGATGCCCACATCGTCGGAGCAAAGCGCAACCAGGCCGCTCAGATGCTGCGCCGTCATGTGTGGCAGATCGACCGCGAGCGCGACGAGCAGGGGCGCGGAACATCGCCGCAATGTTGCAACCAGACCGGCGAGTGGCCCCGCGTCGGCCTGTGCATCGGGCACGATGATGCTGTCGTTTTCACGCCACTCCTCGTGTGCAGGCCCAGAAAGGAAGAGCTCGTGCGGCTCCAATTCACGCAAAAGCTGCAGTTGCTGTCGCCAAAGCGGCACGCCATCGAGTTCGATGAAGGCCTTGTCTTCGCCCATCCGCGTGGACTGGCCGCCGGCCAGAAGAACAGCGCTAAATCGCGAGTTCACGTTGTGCGAGAACGAGCTCCGCCGCGCCCGTCTTTAGCCACCCGTTGGTGAGAATCTGCGCGCGCAGACCGCCGTTGCCCTTCAGCCATGCTTCGGTGCCGGGGCAGAATGCCTGGTCGAGCCAGTAACATGGTTTGCAATGCGCAGTGCCGAGGAAGCGCAGGCCCTGTAGCTCGAACTCTTCGCCGATGAGCGCATTCAGATTCGCGCCGGAGACGATCACGTTCCGCCGCAGCGCCTCCGGACCGTTGTCGATGAGTGGAAACGCGGCGCTCAGTGCATCGAATACCTCGTGCGAGAAGAAGGTGATCTGGCCTTTGTAGTTGTGTCGGTAGTCGAAGAAGCGATCACCTCGAATGCCGCGGCCGGCGACGCATTGAATGGTGTCGACTTTCTGAAGCGGGTAGTCGTCGGGCGTGCTGCCGTGATGGCCGAAGTAGTTGTGACCAGGCGAGATGAACAACTGGCGAATGACCACGCGAGAACGGTAAAAGCGGGCGCCGTTCGCGCCACCAGAATCGCGGCGCGCCGGTCGCGCATGTTGCGCCGGAACGAGCGGTCGCTGACGTTACGCAGCTCATGAACATCGTCTGGCGTGTCTTCAGTTATCTGCGGCGTTACCCGGTCCTCGGGTCGGCTACACTTGCCTGCGCGATTCTGACCACGCTGATGATCGTGGTGTTTCCTGCGGTGACGAAGCTGGTCATCGATGAGGTGCTCCTTAAGAACCAGCCGGAGCGACTGACGCCGCTGGTCCTGATCGCGGCGCTAGCTCTGCTGGCACAGCATGGGCTCAATTCGCTCCGCATCATCCTGAACAACACGTTCGAGCAGAAGGTCATCTACGATTTGCGGAGCGATCTGTATTCCCACATCCAAATGCTTCCGCTGCGCTGGTTCGATAACCGCGCGACGGGCGATTTGATGACTCGCATCCTCGAAGATGTGAACTCTGTCGAGCGAATGCTGATTGACGGCGTGGAGCAGGGCGTGGTGGCCGTCCTGCAGGTGGTGATCGTACTCGGACTAATGTTTTACGTGAGTGCTTCGTTGACTCTGGTCGGCCTCGCGCCGGCGCCGTTTCTCGCGGGAGGCGCACTCTGGTACACACTCACGGCGCATCGCCGCTATCGCGTGCAACGTCGTGCGTCCTCGGCGATGAATTCGCTTCTGCACGACAACCTTGCCGGCATCCGCCAGATCAAGAGTTTCGTGCGCGAGCGCGAGGAGCATAAACGCTTCAACACCGTCAGCGATCAGCTGCGAAAAGCGACGCTGGTCGTCATGAAGGTGTGGGCGGTTTATCACCCGTCGATGTATGTGATCGGCTCGCTCGGAATTGTGCTTGTCGTCTGGGTAGGCGCGCGTGCGGTGCTCGGTGGCGCGATGCAGGTAGGCGACCTGATCGCGTTCCTCATGCTCACCGGATTCCTCTACGAGCCGATCAACAAGTTGCATCAACTTAACCAGCTTGTGCAGGCTGGACGTGCGGCCGGCGAGCGCGTCTTTGAGATCATCGACACGCCGGTTGAACCGGGATGGGATGTCGAAGCCCCGCACGCGGAGATCAAAGGCGACGTGCGTTACGACAATGTTGGATTCAGCTACGGCGAGGGCACGTCGGCTCTTCAGCACATCACGCTGCATGCGCGGCCCGGCGAGACGATCGCGCTCGTCGGCACGACCGGGGCGGGCAAGTCGACCCTCGTGAATTTGCTCAGCCGCTTTTACGAATACGACACCGGTGAGATCCTGGTGGACGGCAAGCCGCTGCGTGACTACGGCACGCGCCGGCTGCGCGAGATCGTCGGGCTGGTTTCGCAGGAGAGCTTTCTCTTCAACGGCACCGTGCGCGAGAACCTGCGGATGGGAAAACCGGACGCGAGTGACGAGGACCTGCTGCGCGCGGCCGAAGCTGCGAACGCCCGCATCTTTATCGATCGGATGCCGAACGGCCTCGACAGCATCGTCGGCGAACGCGGCGTGAAGTTGAGCGTGGGCGAGAAGCAGCGCCTCTCCATCGCGCGCGCGTTGCTGAAAGATCCGCCAATCCTGATTCTCGACGAAGCGACCGCCAGCGTGGACACGACCACTGAGCGACTGATCCAGGAAGCGCTCGAGCATCTAATGTCGCACCGGACGTGCTTCGTCATTGCACACCGTCTCTCGACGATTCTGCGTGCCGATCAGATCCTGGTGCTGGAACGCGGCCGCATCATCGAGCGGGGGACGCACGCGGAGCTGCTTGAGTTCGGTGGCAAGTACGCGCGTCTGTGGGAGCAGAGCTTCCTCGAGAAAGAGGTCGAAGCAGAGGCGCCGGAAATTATTCTGGTGGATAAGGCCGATCCGAGCGCGGTTTGTTCCTAACCCGCCTGGCCTGCTTCGATCAACGAGCGGTAGGCCGCTTCAAGCTCTCGATACCGTTCGTCGGCTTCGGCGAGGGCGCGGCGCTCCTCGCGCAGCGCTTCTTCTAACTCCCGGATGCGGTCGTCGGCCGCGATCGACATGCCCGCAGCGACGGGCGCGGGATCGCTGCTCTGCACCTGCTCGTCGGGTGCGTCCGCTGCGAGCAACTCGGCAAGATCGCGCACGCGGTAACGCGTCGCATCGCACGAGTTGATCACGAATGTCTCTGCGCCGATTTCGCCGAGCTCGATGAACTCACGAATCGCGCCAAGCGTAGTCGGCCCATAGAGACGCTCACTCGTGACTTCCACAATCCAGTCCATCCGCAGCTCGGGAAGCATGGGTGCCTTGATCCAGTTCTGCTGGTCGGTGGAAATTGAATCGTGCGGCGCGACCTGCGCTTGCGCGGCCCAGCGGGCGAGCTGTTCGAAGCTGAGCGGGCCGAAGATCGTGCCGTCCTCGTGTTTCCGCAGAAACCACGGATGGTCGGCCGCACCTTCGGTCATGGAGCGGGCGACGCAGCAGGCGAAGTCGCGGCGGGAGAGGCGCCCGGCGTTGGGATCATGACGGTCTGCCCGATCTGCAAGGTGCGGTCGTTCTCGATGTGATTGAACTTTTGCAAATCGCCCACGCGGACTTTGTAAGCCTTGGCGATCGAGGTGAGCGTCTCGTCTTTCGCGACCACGTGCGCATTGCCGCCTTGTGGAGTGACAGAGGAGGCTGCCGGCGCGGCGGCGGCCGCGGCTGGCGCGGGTGGTGGAGTCGTTTCGCCGATCATCACTCCGGGGCGAATCGAAGAAATCTGCTGCTCGAGCTTCAGGATTTGCTGCGAAAGGGCGTCGATCTTGGTGTTCTGCTCGTCGATCTTCCTGATCAATGTCTCAAGTTGAGCGTCGTTGTTCTTGTCTTGAGGCGTGGACGCAGCGGTCTGAGCGGAGGCGTTGCTGGAAAGCGCCAGCGCAAGGAGGAGGAGAAACACTTTGGCAGCGGGGGACTTCATCGGCGGCATCTTGGCACTGAGGATCGGCAGTGGCAAGCTCGTGCCAAGCTGCTGCGGCCGTGCGCCCGCTTGCGTTTGGGCACGATCCTCCCTAGCTTTTTCTCATGCCTGAGCGCATTCAGAAGCCGCCGGTGCCATGGGGGCCGAAGCCGGGCGGCGACGGCGAAGGACCGAGAGCGCCGGACGTCTCGCGACCGGACACGCAGGATCTGCTGAAGAAGATGCGCAAGGTCGATCCGAACCAGTCCAAGCGCTATCGGCAGCGGACCGGCCAGTGATGGAATCGCCGGGCGCGTTGCTCGATCACAGTTTGCTCGGCGCGGCGGATGATTTTCCGAGCGTGCTGCGGCGCAAGGGATTGCTCGCCTCCGCTCCAGGCGCTGGCACCGGCGTGACGAACGCGGGGAACAGCCTCGTTCCGCAGACGCAAGCCACCACGATCCTGGCGTTCAAGTTTCAAGGCGGCGTGCTTGTGGCCGGCGATCGACGCGCGACTGCGGGAAACACCGTCGTCTATGATCGCGCCGACAAAGTCCTGGAGATCGACCGTCATTCCGTAATGGCCATCGCCGGAGTTCCAGCGACCGCATGGGAAATGGCGCGGGTGCTGGAGCATTCGTTTCAATTTTTCCGGCGCACGCAGCTGCAGGAGATGAGTGTGGATGGCAAAGTGCGCGCGCTATCGAAGCTGTTGCGCGACAATTTCGGCTTCGTGATGCAGGGCGTCGGCGTCGTGGTGCCAATCTTCGCCACCTACGATGCGCAGGCGGAACCGTCTGCACGACTCTATTTCTATGACGCGATGGGAGCGCAATTTGAAGTAGCCGATTACGCCGCCACTGGCTCTGGATCGCCCGCGGTGCGCGGGATTCTCTATTACGAAAACAAGTGGGGGAAAAAGCCGCTGTCGAAGCTGAACGAAGACGACGCCGTGATGGTGGCCTTGCGCGCGCTCGATACGGCGGCGGAATCGGATACCGCGACCGGTGGTGTGGATCGCGACGGTAAGATTTTCCCCGTGATCAAGATCGTATCGCGTGACGGGATTAGCACCCTCGCGGACAAGCAGATTGCGGCGCTCTTCAAGCGCGGCGTGGCATGATCGAGGAGCCATATCGCTGGGTCGAGGCGGTGGCGAACCGCCGTGAATACATCGAGACGCAGCTCGCGGGCGGCAGCCCGATCGCGGCGGTTGGATTTCGCGACGGCATATTGTTCGTCACGCGCGGCAAGGTGAGACAAAAGCTGTTCGAGATCTACGACCGGATCGCGATGGGGGCGATCGGACACCCGGGAGATATCGAGCGGCTGCGAATGGCTGCGATCGAGCTCGCGAGCACCGAGGGCTTCACCCGATCCGCCGCGGATGTGTCGCTGCGGCGGCTCGCTTTTTATTCGCTCAGCCCGGTGCTGAAGGCTGCGTTCGAGCAAGTGTATGGCGCGCCGTACTTGGCGCGCATGTTGTTCGCCGAGATCGGTGGGGAGCCGGAACAGGATCTCTATTTGCGCGTGGAGTATGACGGCGGAATCGCGGCGAATGGCGCAAGTTCTTCGGCAGGACAGAACTTCGGGGCGCTCAGTGGGACGAAAGCTTCGACCGAATTGATGGAGTCATTTTTGCAAAGGGAGCAGGACCCGCGAGCAACGTTGGCCCACGCGATGAGAACAGCTGTCGACGCTTGGCTGTTGGGGAACCTCGCGCTCGGGGACGATGGGATTCGGGAGCTGCCGGCGCGTGAGGCTTTGATGAGCGAGCGCGAAAAATACGCCGATGCGAAGGGGATCGAAGCGGCAATTCTCGAGCGGGGCGACGAGAGTGCAATCCGTTACCGCACCGTTGCGACCGGTGAAATCGTAGCGGCGATCGCTGGTTAGCGCGAGACGAAGCCACATGCTTTGGCGCGCGCCCACAGGTTACGGTCCTCTCCAGCGGGGGCTGGCGTGGGCGGGGCTGATTCTGATGCTGGCCTCGTTCGGCTGGCTGCAGCTGCTCCCGCCCTCTGAGCGGGTTCAGATCAGTAGCGATGATGGATGGGACCGCGGACCGGTGCGATTGGTAGTGATCGATGCCGGCCATGGCGGGCGGGATTCGGGCGCGATCCGCGATGGCGTGATAGAGAAGGACCTGACGATCGATGTCGCGCGCCGGCTGGAGCAGCTGCTACGCGCCCGCGGTTTCAGGACGGTGCTGACGCGGTCGGGCGACGAAGCGGTGTCGCTCGCGGAGCGCACTGCGATCGCCAATGAGCAGCGCAATTGCGTATTCGTGAGCATTCATTTCGATGAAGGGGGCCGCGCGGCTGCGACAGGAGTGAACACCTACTACGCGGCGCGCCAGCAAACGGCGGAGCCAGGGATCACGTCGTGGCTGCCATTTCTGCAGCCGGTCTCAAACGAGAGCACGAACGTGGGAAGCCAAAGCCTCGCCGGGTTTGTGCAGCAAGCGCTGGTGACCCGGACGGGCGCGGTCGATCGTGGAACGCGGGCGCAACAGTTTTACGTCATCGCGAATGTGCGCCACCCGGCGGTGCTGGTGGAGGGTGGCTTCCTGACCAACCAGGAGGACCTGAGCAAGCTGACACGTGAAGAATATCGGCAGGAGCTGGCGGCTGCGATCAGCGATGGGATCAAGCACTACAGCGAAGTGGTGCGCGAACGGCCGACGGTCGCCGCGGTCCCGGAACCAGGCACCTGAATAGGTGCGGAACGAGCAGCGTCAAAGGAGCGAGGAGCTATGATGGCACGAGTGACAATTTTCGGCGCAGTTCTACTCGTAGCGATCAACACGGCGCTGGGAGATCCGGCGGTCGCCACAGTCCAGCAAACGCTGAAGGATCAGGGTTTCTATTACGGCGAGGTCACCGGCACCAAAGATGCGGATACCACCGCGGCGATTCGGCGTTATCAAATTCGGAACGGTCTGCAGGTCACGGGCGAGCTGAATGCAGAAACGCGCAAGTCGTTAGGCGTGCGGTCGACGGGCAGCTCGACGCCTCCTCCTGTGCGCAGCACTCCGCCACCTGCCCCGGTGACGCGTGACACTTCGGATTTGCGCGATGATACTCCGGAGCTGGACGAGCCGGCGCGGGCGCGCGGTCGGATGGGGGATGATCTGGCTGACGTTGAACCTGAGGATCGCGAGGAGCTGGAATACGAGGCTGAGGAACCGCGCCCTCCCGACCCGGGCGCCGGCGACATTTTCGCAGAGACACCATACGAAACGGCGCCGCTCGATGTGCAACAGCGGGTGATCGCGGGCGCGCAGTCGATCCTCAGCCGCAACGGATTCTATCGCAGCGGCGTTGACGGAATCTACGGTCCCGGGACGGAATTCGCGGTGCGCGCCTACCAGACACGCCTCGGCCTCGAGCCGAGTGGACGATTGGACATAGAGACGCTGGCATCACTGCGTCTGTTGCCGGGCCGTCAGGCGCCAGTAGGCGGCGGCACTCGTCGGATCTTTCGACGTCCGCCGGTGATCATCGGCCCCGCTGGCGAGCGCGTTTACATCCCAAGGGAACGGTAGATCCAGTCTGGGTTACGGCTTGGCGTTCTCGAATTGCACCGATTGCAGTTCCGCGACGACGGCCCCAATAAAAACCTGCGTCTCGATCCGCAGCACCAGCCGATCCGCATCGTCGGAAAGCCACACGGTGGCGCGCCGGAACTTTTTGTGCGGCTGCAGCTTCCGTTTTTTGCCGATCTTCTCCAGCCGGACATCGAGTTTGATGGCGTTGTACGTTCCGGTGGGGACGCTGATCCGCTCGCGCCCGCTGGCCGTGATGGTGCACAGGTAAGCGGAAGTCGCGGGGTAAACGACGATCCGGTGCATAGCACCCTCCGCCAGCGGCTGAGTGCGGAGAAAGAGCAGAGAGGAATTGAGGCTGAGGGTGTCTGGGAAAGCGAAGCGGCGGGTTTTCGATTTCACCGATTTGCCCTCTCGCTCTTCGCGGTCGCTGACGACGCCCTCCGGAGTGAAAGTGAGATTCGTCGTCACCTTTTCCGAGCGGATGTTCTCAACTTCGCGGACCTCGATCGGCCGCAGCGTCTCGGGATCGGAAATGGCAGCATGCTGCACATCATAACTCCAGAGGGTGCGCGCGAGTCCGATGGTGCCGCCGGTCGCCTGGAATTCGAACCCGCGAGCGGTTTTCGCGAGACGGATGTCAGCTTGCGCTGCTGCGATTCCATTCCAGCCGAAGCGGTAGCTCGTGCGAACCGGGCGGAGCTCCGGGAAAGCTCCACGCGCCACGGGGCTGACCCTCCGTTCCCAGTCCGCCGCGTCAGAGGCAGGTAGCGGTGCCAGAAGCGTGAGGCCGCAGAGGCACGCAGCGGCGAGACGGCTGGAAGCCTGCAGGATCATCGACAAAGAGTGGCTGCGTTCGTGCTCGGTGCCGGACGCGCGCGATCAGTCGACAAAAAAACACACGCAGGTTGGCCGCGTGTGTTTTTCGTCCGAATGGATGAGCCGCTTATGGCTTCTTAGCGGGACTTGCGGCGGCGGTCGCAGCAGGGCTCGCGGCAGCAGCCGGAGCGGTGCTGATCTCAGCAGAGCTGGTGCGGCCTGGCTTGTTCAGCGCGGCGACGATGTCGTCCGTGAACTCGGTGTTCTCACGGGAATACATCAGGAGCGGAACGCCATTGAGGCTCATGCCCGACTTGTCGAATACGAGATCGAGGTTGTTGGCTTTGACACGCTCCATCACCACGTCGCTGATTTCTTTCACGATGCCTTCGCGCATCCGCATCGCCTGGTCCTGCAGCTGGCGCTCACGGGTCTGACGGAACTCCGTGATCTCGCGTTCCATGTTCTTGATGTTCGTGATCTTCTCGTCGCGCTCTTTCGCCTTCGTAGTCTTGGCGTCAGCGCTGAGGGCGGGTGCTTCGAGCTGCTGGTTCAGCTTGTTGATCTCGTCGAGGACCTTTTTGTAGCCTTCAGCACGCTCGTCGAACTCTTTCTTGGCGGCGTTCTTGGCCTCGTTGATTTTGGCCTCCGCGTCTTTGGTCTTGTTGTAATCCTTGAACGCGCGGTTCATGTCGACCGTGCCGACTTTCATGGTGCCCTGCGCAAAGGCGGCGGCGGGGAGTGCGATCGACGCGATGAGGGCCAGGGAGAGAAGCTTTTTCATAGGAGATGTGTAAACAGGTAAGTCGAACGTTAATAGACCCAGAGGGCTGCTATTCGTTCAAAATTGATAACCGACGGCGAAGTTGAATTTACCCGACTTGCTATTGCCGGCAGCTTGAATCGGAATGCCGTAATCAAGCCGGATCGGCCCGATCGGGAGATCGAGCCGTAAGCCGATGCCCGCGTCAGACGCGACGTCGGTGGGACTATAATCGAAGGCGCCGCTCTCCACAAATCCGGTATCGTAAAAGACCGCCGCACGCACCTTCTCGATGATCGGGAAGGTCAACTCAACCGTGGCGCGGGCCAGCGTCTTGCCACCGATGGGCTCGCCATTCTTGTCCTTCGGACCGACATCACGGTAATCGAAGCCGCGCAGATCGTTACCGCCGCCGAGGAAGAGGCGATCGAAGATTGGGACATCACCCTGCTCGGTGATTTTCATCACGTTCGAGCCTGCGCCCCACGAATCGACCCCAGCAATCCGGCCGTTAAAGAGCAGGATCAGATCGTACGGAAGATGAAAATATTGCGATACTTCCAGGTCGAAGCCGTAGAGTTGAGTGTCGCCGCCGAGGAAGCCACCGGAGAGGAAGGGAGTAGCGACGACCCGCTGCCCTTTACGGGTGAGGAATCGACTATCGGTCGTGTCGAAGATGAAGCTGGTCGCAACCTGGCTCTTGGTGCGGGCGCCTTTTTCAAACGCAATCAGCTCCGAGACATCCTGTTGCACGTCATAGATGTCGATTTCCTCCAACCGGTACTCCAACGCGACCGACATGAAGCGGCCGAGCGGTTTCCGGGCGGTGACTGAAAATCCGTAATTTCGCTGGGCATACACGGAGCTCAGGAAGTCTGCCTCGCGATAGAAGATGTCGCCGCCGAGCGACAGGCGTCGGTCGAGGAAGAACGGTTCGGTGAGCGACACCACGATATCCTTTCTCTGCGAGCCATATTGGATGCGGGCGCGGAACTTCTGCCCGCCACCGGTGAAGTTCGGCCAGTTCATGAGGTCGAAATTGCCCTGCGTCACTTCCACGAAACCGATGATGCTGTCGATGGTGCTAAACCCGGCGCCGAAATTCAGGGAGCCGGTGCGCTTTTCTTCCACTTGCACGGTGAGGTCTTTGCGCCCCGGCACGCCGGTCTCTTCGGGGTAAGTCTCAACGCGGGAGAAGTATCCCAGATTATCGAGGCGCTTCTTACTCGTATCGACGCGGACTGTGTTGTAGACGTCGCCGGGCGTGATGAGGATCTCGCGCCGGATCACCTTGTCTTTCGTGCGCGTGTTGCCGGTGATGTTGATCCGTTGCACGAATGAGCGTTCCCCTTCCTCGATCGTGTAGCTGACGTCGATGCGAGTCGGGCCACTCGGCACCCCTTGAGTATTCACCACGAGATCCACATAACCTCCGCTACCGTAGGCGTCGGCGATCCGTTTCGCGTCTTCGCGGATCGCCTTAGGCGAATAAACATCGCCCTCTTTCATCTTCAGCAGCTGCCGCGTTTTGTCGGCATCGGCGACTTTCTGCCCCTTCACACTGATGCGGCCGACAGTGTATTTCGGACCTTCAGTCACCGGGATGATCATCGTCATCCGGCCGGCGCTCTGTGCGCGGCGCACTTCACCCAATTCGACATCGATGTAGCCGCGGTCCTGGTACCACTCGCGGACGGCGTCGAGATCCTGTTGCAGTTGCGCTTGATCAAGCCGGCCGGACTTATCGAAGATCGAAATCAGCGTTTTGCCCTTCGTCTTCATCTGCTTCCGGAGGACGCGGTCGCTGAAGGCGGTGTTCCCTTCGAACTCGATTTTACGCACGACGCCCTTCGCGCCTTCGTTGATCGTGTAAATAACGCGCGACGTTCCGCGGCCCGGGATGTTGTCGATGCGATACTGCACGTCGACGTCGTTGAAGCCCTTCGCGCGGTAGGCATCCAGGATATCCTGTCGCGCCTGCCCGAGAGCGTCTTCGTTGACCGGCTCGTTCACCTTCACCTTGATCTTCTTGCGCAGCGCCTTGGCGGAAATGCGATTCGCGCCGTCGATCTCGATCTCACTCACGACGGCGCGGGTCTGGACCGCCACGATCACCTTCACGCCGTCGCCAGCGGGTTGCCCGAAGATGCGGACGTTCTGGATTTGTCCCGTCGCGTAGAGGTTGCGGATGTCTTGCTCAGCAATGACGTCGGAGTACTCACGGCCGACCGCGGTCCGCATCTGTGCCAGAATTCGTTGGCGGCTAATTGTCTCGGGCCCGGTGTATTGGACATCGATCGAGCGAATAGTGACGCCGGTCTGCGCGGAGGCAGCCAGGCAGGAGAACAACGTCACTGCGACGGCCAGCGCGGTGGACGCGGCGGCGGTGCGGAAGAGACCGGCAAAGTGTTTCATAGCAATGGATTCCACCCCCGCCGGAGCGCCGACGCAGTGCAGGGCGGTATTAGTTCGTAAGGAGCAGGGGATCGTCAAGGCGCGAATTTTCGGCGGCGCTCGCGCTTTGAGCCGCAGAAGAACGCACTCCGGCGCGCTAATTCAAGAGCTGGTACCAATTATTCCGCCGCCGTGGCTCGTATCCCGCTCCGCGGATCAGCTCTTCAATGTCGGCCGCGTTGAGGCGAAACGTGGTGCCGGCGCTGCTCACCACGTTCTCTTCCATCATCACCGAGCCGAAGTCGTTCGCGCCGTATCGCAGCGCCACCTGCCCGATGTCCGGCCCCTGCGTGACCCACGAGCTTTGGACGTTCGAAATATTATCGAGGAAGATCCGCGCCAGCGCCTGCATGCGGAGATACTCGGCGACGCCGGCGCGTTGTTTGATCTTCAAGACGGTGTTGTCAGGCTGAAACGTCCAGCAAATGAACGCGGTGAAACCGCCGCTGACGTCCTGTTGATCGCGCAGCCGCTGCAGGTGCTCGATGCGATCCTCCACCGTTTCGACGTGGCCGAACATCATCGTGGCGCTGGAGTTTAGCCCCTCTTCGTGCGCTATCTGCATCACCTCCAGCCACGCGTCGGAGTTGCATTTCAAGGGTGAAATCCGCTGCCGCACGCGGTCGACGAGAATCTCGCCGCCCCCGCCCGGAATCGAGCCGAGCCCCGCAGCTTTGAACGCGCGGATCACCTCGCGCAGCGGCATTCGGAAGACCTCCGCGAAATGCTGGAACTCCGGCGGGCTGAACCCGTGGATGTTGATGTGCGGGTATTTGGAACGGATGTGCTGCAACAGATCGATGTACCAGTCGAACTGCAGTTTCGGATGGTGGCCCCCCTGCATCAGGATCTGGACACCGCCCGCTGCGCTTAGCTCGTCGAGCTTCTGGTCCAGCTGTTCGTGCGAGAGGACGTAATGGTCCTCATCCTTCTCCGTCCGGTAGAACGCGCAAAACTTGCAGTAAACGTTGCAGACGTTGGTGTAGTTGATGTTCCGGTCGACGATGTAGGTGACGATTCCGGCATCGTCGCCATCCCCCGCAGCCTTCTTGGCCTGCACCCGCCGCGCTTCCGCGAGGGCGCCGAGCTCCTCCAGCGGCGAGCGGTAGAGCTCCAGCGCTTCGGCCGCGGAGATGCGCGCACCGGTCAGGATCCGCTCAGTCAAAATGGAATCAGCGACGGCAACCATCGGCCCGGGAGTCTACGTGAACACGCGCGGGGACGCACGGAATGGATGCGCGTTCGGTACATCGAGACGCAGAAACACAAGCCGCTCCGCGCACGGGCCGCGCTTGCGGGGCACGCTCCAGGGAACGCAGCTTTTTTGGCCGCCGGTCGAACGGCTAACCCGGTAGACGCCACAGCGTTCGCCGGATTCTACTGCCGGCCCCAGGTCAGCGAGACGGCTTTGAACGAGCTGACGACGTCATCCGGGCCTTTTTCCATGAAGAAGCACTCGTAATAGCCGGGCCCGAGCTCCCACATATCGCCTTTGTAATAATCATCCCGGAAGAATTGCCACACGCCGCTCACGATGATGAGCGAGCTGATGCGGTCGTTCCAGAAATCGCCCAGGAAGAGAAAGCTCAGGTTGGTGCGCGCGTAGGCGCCACGAAATCCCGCGTGATCGTAAATGATAATCTCGGGCATCGGCGGCGCTTCGGTCAACGTCGGCGCCTCGCCCATGGAGGCGGCGCAGGCGTGATATTTCAGCGGGGCGACGTTCCATTTCGTATCGATGATACAGCCATTGTCTGGCGACAGTTCGGTCTTTGGGATATCTCTCATAAGGGAAGTTTCTGCGCGGATTCCAGCAGAGTGGCGGGTTGGTGTCGAGGAGAGATCTTGGCGGGTTCCGGAGCCAGGTAGTGTTTGCGCATTGTCAGCCTGCACGGCAGATTCGCCCTCACCTTAATCCTCTCCCTCAGGGAGAGGAGGACGCGCAGCGCCAGGTGAGGGGCAACCGACAATCAACAAACACTTCCCCGGACCCACCGGGAGCTCACCAGATCTCGCGCTGATAGGGAATGAATCAGAGACGCCGGGCCATCATTGTTTCAATCAATGCGCGGCCGCGACTTTGTCGCGGCGGCGGAAGTTGTCGAGCTCCACATCGTGCAGCTGGCGAATGCTGTAAACGGGTGTCGTTAAGGCGAAAAGCACCTTCATCTTCGAGCGACCGATGATCTCCGCCGGTGTGATCAGCTCATACTCGATCTTCAGCTCTTTGAGCACCGCGATAATCCAGAAGAGCCGGAACGGGCGCAGCAGCCGCATTTCAAACTTCACCAGCTTGTTCGTCTCTTCGTTCAGCCACGCGGTACCGCTGATCGTGTTCAGAAACTTGTCGGCGCGATTTTTCGCCGGGAAATTCGGCTTCGGCTGAAAGCGGATCTGTCGCGCGCTGCCGCCAGCCACTTCTTCGGTTCCGCCGAGCTGGAATTCAAACCGGTCCGGGATCTGGTGTTCGCGGGCGAACTGGTCGAGCGGGATGTTGTCGTCATCCTCTTTTTTGCTGCCTTTGTCCCCCTTCGGCAGGCGCACTTTGCCCTGCATTTCGCGCGAAAGAAACGTCATCGGCTGCTCGGCGCCGGGGCGCATGATTGCTTTCGCCCTGGCAGTCCCGCGCAAGCGCCCACGGCCATCCCATTCCTGCACGCGCATCGTGGCGTCGTATTGCAGAGTGGGTAGTTGCTGCCGCAGCTGCTCCGCCTCGCGGACGGCGAGCTCCAGCATGCGAGCGACCTCAGGATTGACGCCTTCCTGCGCCTGAGCGTGCGTCCCAGGCGCGAACCCCAGCGTCACCGCGCACAGGGCCGCGAGGCAGAGCTGTTTAGATCGTGTGCTCGCGGTTATCAGAGCGAAGGCGGATCGTCTTGTTTTGCAAGTCATGTGACGCACGAATGAAGCGCACCGTTTTGCTCTTCGCTCTCATAAGGATCGAATCCGTTACCGTGTTTGGACCTTCGGTTTTGATCCCCTTCAGGAGCGCGCTGTCGCTGATGCCGGTCGCGCAGAAGATGATGTTTTTGCCGTGCGCCAGATCGTCTGCGTAAAAAACGCGCTTCAGATCTTCCTCATGGCCAAGGTCGATCAGCTCCTTGCGCTCTTTTTCGTCGCGCGGCCACATCCTGCACTGCTGGTCGCCGCCGAGGCACTTGATCGCCGCCGCGGAGAGAACCGCTTCGGGCGCGCCGCCGATGCCGAGATAAATATCGACCCCGCTGCCGGCGATCGCCGGTCCGATAGCGGCGGCGATGTCGCCATCCCCGATCATGCGGAGCGACGCGCCCACGCGCCGGACCTCCGCCACCATCTCACTGTGTCGGGGGCGATCCAGCATCATCACGACGAGGTCCTGCACGCGCTTGTTTAACGCCTTCGCCACACCGAGCAGGATCTCCTCGACCGGGCTCTCGAGCTTGATTGTTTCAATGCCCGAGATCTGCATCGCACGCGTCACCGCAGCGCCATACGACAGCTTCATCATATAGAATGAAGGGATGTCGCGGAGCGCCTCCTTGACCCCGGCCTCGGGGCTCGCGGCCGCGATGCAGGCGATGGAATTCGGCATCCCTTTCGAGATGTTGGTGGTGCCGTCGATCGGATCGAGTGCGATGTGAAACGGCGGCGAGCCGGGCATCCAGGTGCCGAGGTGTTCACCTTTGAAAATGCCGGGCGCATCGTCCTTGATGCCTTCGCCGATCACGACCTCACCGCAGATGTTCATGAGGTCGAACATGCCGCGAATGGCATCGCAGGCGGCGGCGTCCGCCAGTTCTTTCTCGCCGCGACCCATCCACTGGAGCGAATTCAGGGCGGCCGCTTCCGTGGCGCGCACGAAATCGAATTCAATAATGCGTTCGATGTCGTGGTAGTTCTGGCGCGGCAATCTCATGGGTGGGTATTCTTCCGCCCTTCCAAAGTGGCTGACAAGCGCAGTCTTGGCGCCGCATCACGCAACCGAGCAGTTGTGGCGCAGTGACTTTGCCCCCGCAGCAACCGTTCGCCCATTGGGCTGCGAACTGGTAACGCAAGCTCCTGCACTTCTTGATTCTTCCTTCATCTTTCTGACTTCCCATGGAATGGCTCTCTGACCCGCAGGCCTGGATTGGCCTGCTCACGCTGACGGTCCTCGAGATCGTGCTCGGCATCGACAACATCATCTTCATCTCAATCCTCGCGAGCAAACTCCCCGCCGCGCAGCAGGCGCGCGCCCGCTTTACCGGTCTCGCCCTCGCGATGATCATGCGCATTCTGCTGCTGCTTTCGCTCTCGTGGATCATTGGCCTGACGAAGCCATTCTTCGCGCTCGCCGGGTTCGACGTCACAGGGCGCGCGCTGATTCTCATCGGCGGCGGCTTATTCCTGATCGCGAAAAGCACACACGAGATCCATAACAAGCTCGAGGGCGACGATGAGCACGGGCCGGTGCGCGCGGCGCCGTCGTTTCGTTCGGTCCTGATCCAGATCATCCTCCTCGACATCGTCTTCTCGCTCGACTCGGTGATTACAGCCGTGGGCATGGTCAACGAGATCGGCGTAATGGTGATCGCAGTCGTGCTCGCGGTGGCGGTGATGATGTTCTCCGCGGGCCCGATCAGCGGCTTCGTCGAGCGCCATCCGACGATCAAGATGCTCGCGCTGAGCTTCCTCCTGTTGATCGGCGTGAACCTCATCGGCGAAGGGCTCGGCTTCCATATTCCGAAGGGCTACACCTACTTCGCGATGGGCTTTGCCGTCTTCGTGGAGATGCTGAACCTGAAGTTGCGGAAGCAATCCAAGAATCCCGTGAAGCTGCACAATCCGCCGCCGGCGATTTGAACCGAGGCGGCTTCCGATGACTCCAGGCGGTCGCGCAGACAATCCGCTCCGCGGCAATCTCGACATGACCCTGCGCGAATGGGTCGAGCGGTATCAGCGCGAGGTGGTGTTCGAGAACGTTCACTACCGTGGCGTGCTGACGTGGAAGAACGTGCTCGATCTGTGGGTTTACCAGGAGATCATCTGGGAAACGGGCGTCGAGTGCGTGGTCGAAATCGGGGTGCGGCACGGCGGGACCACGCTCTGGTTGTCGGATACGCTGCAGAAGTTTCGCGGCGACGATACCCTCGTCGTCGCGATCGACCTCGAGGCGCCGTCGCTTGCTTTGCCTGCGAACGTTCGTTTCCTCCGCGGTGACAGCATCGCAGACGAAACCGTGGCGCAGGTGCGCGAACTCTGCGCCGGCCGGAAAACGATGGTGATGGCCGATGGCAATCACGCCGCCGAGCACGTCCTGCAGGAGCTGCGGCTGTATGGAGCACTCGTGTCAGACGGCTGCTACTTCATCGCCGAGGATGGGATCGTGGATGTAATGGAATGGGCGCAATTCACCCCTGGGCCGCTGGTCGCGGCGCGCCGGTTCGTCGCCGAGACGGATGAGTTCATGATCGACCACTCGCGCGAGAAATTTCTGCTCACGTACGCGCCGGACGGGTTCTTGAAGCGCGTGAAGCCGGCGCGTCCAGGCTGATCCTCGGCGCCTCGCAGAATTCAACGCGCGAATTTCAGCGTAGCGGATCGCACAACTGCATTCATCATGGAGGCGTGGGCACAACGAAGCGGGAAAGCGATTATGTCCTGGGAACTCATGACGATGAAGTTGCGCGCCTCGGCTTGCAGCATCGCGTCTGGCGAAATGCGGTCACCGACTGCTGGCACCGCGTCGGCATCACGCACGGCTGGCGTGTGATCGATGTCGGAGCCGGTCCCGGCTACGCGACCGCGGATCTGGCGGAGATCGTCGGCCCTACCGGTGCAGTGCTCGCCATCGAACGCTCGGCGCGATTCCTTGAAGCCGCGCGCGAGCGATGCGGCCGGCGCGGGCTCGAGAACGTGCAGTTTCGCGAGGCTGACCTGATGGAGGCTTCGTTAGGCGATCTCGGATTCGACGCGAGCTGGTGTCGCTGGGTCGCGTCGTTCGTCTCCTCGCCGAAGAAGCTGATCGAGAACATCGCGGGCGCGCTACGGCCCGGCGGGACCGCCATTTTTCACGAGTACAGCGACTACGAGACGTTTCGGTTCATGCCGATGAAGCCGGCGCTCGAAGCGTTCTCGCGTGACGTGATGGCAAGCTGGCGCGCATCTGGCGGAGAGCCGAACGTTGCGCGCGAGCTGCCGCAGTTGCTGCGCGAGGCCGGCTTTCGCGTGCTGGAGATCATCCCGCGCGTGCGCACGGTCTCGCAGCGCGATTACACCTGGCAATGGCCGAAGAGCTTCATCGAGGTCAACATTGCGCGTCAGGAGGAGCTTGGACGCGTCACCTGCGCGCAGGCCGCTGACGTGCGACGCGAGTTCGCCGAAGTCGAAGCGGAGAGCGGCGCGTGGTTCACAACGCCGATGTTTCTCGAAATCATCGCGCAGCGGGAGTAGCACTCGATCGTGCAGAAAGCCCGCTGGATTTTTCGAACGCTCACGGTTTTCTCGCTCTCGACGGCTGTGATCGCCGCGGGTGAACCGGCGCCGTCGATCCTGTTGCGGCCGGCGGCGGTCTTTGATGGGAACGTGGTGCGCGAAGGCTGGGCGGTGCTCGTGACCGGCGACAAAATCGCCGCGGCCGGGCCAGCGGCAGAAATCTCCGCGCCAGCGAACACGCGCACGATCGAACTCGCCGGCCAGACGCTGATGCCGGGCATGATTGAAGGCCATTCGCACCTGCTGCTGCATCCGTACAACGAGGCGACGTGGAATGATCAGGTGCTCAACGAGTCGGCTGCATTGCGAGTCGCGCGTGCGACGGTGCATGCGCGCCAGACTCTCGACGCCGGCTTCACGACGGCGCGGGATCTCGGGAGTGAGGGAGCGGGTTACGCGGATGTCGGATTGAAGCAGGCCATAGATGCCGGTGTCATCCCAGGGCCGCGGCTCTTGATTGCGACGCTCGCAATTGTCGCCCATGGGAGCTACGGGCCGAAGTTGTCGGTTGACGTCCATGTTCCGCAAGGCGCACAGGAGGCGAGCGGTGTCGATGAAGTCACGCGTGTGACGCGGGAGCAGATCGGTAAGGGAGCCGACATCGTGAAGGTGTATGCCGACTACCGCTGGGGCAAAGACGAGCCGTCGCGGCCTACATTCTCGCAGGAGGAGCTGAACGCGATCGTGCAGACGGCACGCTCTGCGGGACGCCCGACTGTCGCGCATGCCTCCACCCCCGAGGGAATCCGTCGCGCTGTCATGGCAGGCGTGGAGACGATCGAGCACGGCGACGACGGCACGCCGGAAGTGTTTCGGTTGATGAAGGAAAAGGGCGTGGC
>JACDCC010000352.1 GCA_013694595.1 Chthoniobacterales bacterium | reverse complement strand
CTCTCGCAACGCGCCCGCCGCAGCACGATCCTTCTGCACACGCTCGTGGCGATGAGCGTCCTCTGCGGGCTCGGCATTTTCTACCTGCTGCACCGCTTGTCCAAAGTGCAGCCGATCGTGAACATGTGCGCGCATTCGCGCACGATCGAACACGATGGCGAGTGGCTCTCGTTTGGCCAGTATCTGCAGCGGCGGTTCAACATCGCCACCAGTCACGGCCTTTCCCCAGCCGAGTTCGAGCGGCTGCGTGCCGCCGCCACCGGTCCGGCGGCTGCTTAAGCTTCAGGGACGCGAGATGCCGACCGGCTCACGTGCGGGTCCAGCAGTGGCAGCGGACGGAGTGAGCCCCGCTCGTCTCTTCATTCTCACCGCGCTTGCGATGATCGCGTTCGCCGGAAATTCCCTCCTGTGCCGAGCCGCTTTGAAGGGGACCGCGATTGATCCGGCGAGCTTCACGTTCATCCGCATCGCGTCGGGTGCCATTGTGCTCTGGCTTGCGCTGAGCGTTCGGAATGGGTGGTCGCTTTCCGCGGTTCGCGTGCGCGAAGATGAGCCCGCTGGAATCGGCGGAGCGGCCCTGGAAGGCAACTGGTTGTCTGCTCTCGCGCTCTTCGTCTATGCTGCGGCCTTTTCGTTCGCCTACCTCACGCTGTCTGCTGGAACCGGAGCATTGCTTCTTTTCGCAGCGGTTCAGGCAACGATGATCCTGTGGGGACTGCGGACGGGCGAACGGCTCGCGTTTCCGCAAATCGCAGGGCTGGTACTTGCGTTCGCCGGGCTCGTCGTCCTGGTCTTTCCGGGCCTCGCCGCGCCGCCCATCGTTGGCTCGCTCCTGATGCTGAGCGCCGGTATCGCGTGGGGCATCTACTCTCTGCGCGGCAAACACAGCCGCACTCCGGCAGCCGCCACCGCCGGCAATTTTCTCCGCGCCGTTCCGTTGGCGGCCTTTCTGAGCATCGTGTTCTTCGCTTGGATGCGGCTCGATTGGGCGGGAGTGGGCTACGCCGTTCTCTCGGGAGCGGCCGCGTCGGGCGCCGGTTACGTCATCTGGTATGCCGCCCTTCCTCATCTGCGCGCCGCGAGCGCCGCGACCGTGCAGTTGAGCGTTCCAGTGCTTACGGCCGCGGGCGGGATCCTCTTGCTCGACGAGCCGCTCACGCTCCGGTTCGTTGTCGCGTCGTTTGCCGTGCTGGGTGGAATCGCTCTCGTTGTCGCGTATCGCGGACGGACGTGACGCAGCTCACCCCCCACGCTTTTTTGCAACGCCGCAACGCGCGAGCTTTGCACGTCCATCAGCGTTGCTCACGCTCGCCGCGATGGGCTACTTTCGTCGCTTGAGCGTCTCCGAGCCGAACCACTACGCCACTCTCGGTCTCGACCGTACCTGCACGCGCGCCGAGATCCGCGATGCCTATCGGATCCTCGCGAAGCGTTACCACCCGGACCTCAACCAGAACTCCGACGCGGCGCGCATTCGAACGCAAGCGCTGAACGCCGCCTACGAAAGGTTAAGCGATCCAGCACGTCGGCGGGCTTACGACCACGAATTAAATGAAACGAGCCGCTCGACCGCGGAGAACCACGGCACGAGGATCGAGCGCAACATCACGCAGGAGGTGCGACTCCGCGTGGAGGAGTTCCTGCGCGGCACGGCGGTCGATGTGCGGGTGAGCGACCCGGCGAATCCAAACGGCGCCGAAGTTTACCAACTCCACATCCCGGCGGGAACGGCACCGGGCGCGCGTTTTCGGTTGTCGCGGTCAGAGCCGATGGAGGCTGGATTCGTCCTTCTTCGGCTCAAAGTGTTGCCGGGCGTCCGCTTCAAGGTGCGCGGCTCCGATCTTCGTTGTGATCTCCGGATCGACGCGCGACGTGCGCTACAGGGCGGGACAGAGATGATCGCGGCACCTGGCGGCGGCTCGCTTCGCGTTCAGATTCCGGCCGGTGTAAAGCGCGACGAGACCGTCCGGATTCGCGGGGAAGGAATGCCGAAAGCACGTGGTGGCCGCGGAGATCTGCTCGTCCGCATCACCTACCGGCCGGAAGTGCGCGTCACAAGGGCTCGTTAGGCGGTCGGCTTCAGGCTATCGCACTTGGCTTCGTAGCTCTCGAGCAGCCCGGTGATCTGCGTTTGAAACGCGTCTTGCGCTGAATACAGCGCTCCGATTGGATCGGAGAACTCCTTCTGCTTCAGTTCGTCCTCGATTGTGAGCGTCAATCCGGCGAGTGTCTCGATGTTCGCGCGCGAGTGGAACTCCATCTCCTTCAGCTTCGACAGAACAGCGACTGACTTCTCGTGCTCTCCCGGACCCTGCTCGACGTTGGTCGCCTCGACAGGAGCGGGAGCAGGCGCGCTGGCCCCGTTCTGATCCGCCGCCACGGCCGCTTTTTTGCGCCGGGTTTTTCCAGCCTTGCCACCGGAGTCGGAC
>JACDCC010000163.1 GCA_013694595.1 Chthoniobacterales bacterium | reverse complement strand
GGCTTAAACATGAATGCATCGCCCGCCGAAATCTCGGTGGTGCCGGATGAATCCCGCACCAGCCCGGCCCCTGAGACCACGAGATACAACTCCCACTGCGCGCCTTCGGCGTGATAAGGGCAGAACGATTTGCCCGGCGGTATGCGCGCGAGCATCAGGTCGAATGGATGCCGCTTGTCGAGGTCGAGCGAGTTCTTGTCGCGGCCGAGGGCGATCGAGATTTCCTTGTAGGCGGCGCCGAATTTTCCTTTCGGCGAATACCGCTCCTGCTCGGGCATTTCGTGGACGTTCACCTTCTTCATCCCACCAGCCTCACCTGTCATTCCGTGCGAAGTCGAGGAATCTCTAGCTTCCTGCTTCTCCACATGCGCAGCGACGAAGAGGAAGCGAGCGATTTGCTCGGCTCCGCTTTGCTGCGCTCGGAATGACAACTCCGGGAGCGGGCGAGGCGCTAGAACGCGATCTCCATCCCCAGCGCCTTCACCAGGAACGCGAGCTGATCGGTGACATCTTCGATCACCTTCGAAGTCGGTTTGCCCGCGCCATGACCGGCCTTCGTTTCGATCCTGATCAAAATCGGCGCCGGTCCGGCTTGCGCTGCCTGCATCGCGGCAGCGTATTTGAAGCTGTGGCCTGGAAAGACGCGATCGTCGTGATCCGCGGTCGTGATCATCGTCGGCGGGTATTTCGTGCCGGGCTTCGCGTTGTGGAGCGGCGAGTATTTGTAGAGCGCTTCGAACTCTTGCTTGTTGTCGGACGATCCATAATCCGACGTCCACGCCCAGCCGATCGTGAACTTCTGGAACCGCAGCATGTCCATCACTCCCACGCCCGGGAGCGCTGCGCCCCAGAGCTCAGGACGCTGGTTTAAGACAGCGCCCACGAGCAGACCGCCGTTGCTCCGTCCACTGATCGCGAGCTTCGGCGTCGAGGTGTATTTCTTCTCGATCAGCCATTCGCCCGCGGCGATGAAATCATCAAACACGTTCTGCTTCCGCAGCTTCGTGCCGGCAAGGTGCCATTCCTCGCCGTACTCGCCGCCACCGCGCAGGTTCGCCACTGCATAGACGCCGCCCATTTGCAGCCAGGCCGCTGTCGACGGTGAAAAGGAAGGAACGACCGAGTTGTCGAAACCGCCGTAGCCGTAGAGCAGTGTCGGGTTGTTGCCGTTCTTCTCCAGACCTTTGCGATAGGTCAGGAACATCGGGACGCGCGTCTTGTCTTTGCTCTCGTAGAAGACCTGTTCGGTGACGAACTCATCCGAGTTAAAGTCGACCTTCGGCCGGAAGAGCACTTCACTCTTGCCGGTCGTCAGGTCGTGACGGAACACAGTCGGCGGTTCGGTGAAGCTCGTGTAGTTGTAGAACGTCTCGGTGTCCTTGCGTTCGCCACTGAAGCCGGTAGCGGTGCCGAGTCCCGGCAGCGCGATATCGCCGGCGGGCTTCCCGTTCAACTCGAACAGGCGCACCATGGAATGCGCGTCTTTCAGGTAGGTGGCGACGAATTTGTTGCCGACGAGTCGCACCGATTCAAGCTTGTCCTCCGCCTGCGGGACAATCTCGGTGACGTTGAGCGGCCCCGCCGCCTGGACGGAAATGATGCGCCCTCTTGGCGCTCCCAGGTTCGTCAAAAACCAGACCGTATTTCCCTCGTAGCCGAGGAAGTCGTAGGCGGCGTCCTGCTTGTTCAGGAGCTCGACGACGGGAAGGTTGAGATCGGTCAGGTCTTTGTAAAAGACGCGGTTCTTCGGATCGGTGCCTTGGGAGACATCGATGACCAGGAACTTGCCGTCTTCCGTGACCTCCGTGCTGAAGTTCCAATCCTTGTGGTCCTTGCGTTCGTAGACCAGCCGGTCTTCCGCCTGAGGCGTGCCGAGGCGATGGTAATACACTTTGTGGAAGTAGTTCGCCTCCTTCAGGCGATCAGCCGACGCGGGCGCATCATAGCGGCTGTAGAAGAACCCTTTGTTGTCGTGCGTCCACGCGGCGCCGGAAAATTTCACCCACTGGACGACGTCCGGGAGGTCTTTCCCGCTCTCGATGTCACGCACCTTCCACTCCTGCCAATCGGATCCGGCGACCGCGAGCCCGTACGCGAGTAGCTTTCCATCCTGCGACACAGCGGTGCCGGTGAGCGCGGTGGTGCCTTCTTTCGAGAGCGTATTTGGATCCAAGAGCACGCGCGGCTCTCCCGGCAGGCTAGACGCGGTGTAAAGAACGCTCTGGTTTTGAAGGCCTGTGTTCTTCGAGAAAAAATAGCGGCCGCTCTCGCGGAAAGGGACGCCGTATTTTTCGTAGTTCCAAAGCTTCGTCAGGCGCTCGTTGATGCGTTTCCGTTCCGGAACGCTTTCGAGGAAGCCGAACGTGAGCTTGTTCTGCTCGTCGATCCACTTCCGGCTTTCCGGCAAGTCGGCGTTCTCGAGCGGCCGATATGGATCGGGCACTTTCGTGCCGTGGTAATCGTCCACCTGTTCGCTCTTCGGCGCTTCCGGATATTTGAAAGCGCTCGGCTCCTTCGCGAGCACAACCGCAGCGCAAAGAGTGAGGAGACCAGCGGTGACGAACGGCAATCGTTTCATCCGGACCACTACCCCGTCCAAGGCAAATCAGCAATTCGCTCAGATCTCGCCGCGCATCGCGAGCGAATAGGAAATCAAGGCCGCAAAAGCTACAAGCATGAGGCCGGCGATCACGAACTGCCACGAGCGTTCGACAGAGACAACCTTCATCATGCGCAGGCCATGCTCTGGGTAGCAGAGATACAGCGCGCCTTTCAGGGTCCAGCCCCACCCAAGCAGCGTCACTAACAGTTGCATACCCGTCCAGACGTTGTGGAAGGCGACGATGAATGCGCCGATCGGCAGGTGAAGAAGCCCGATGTAAAATACGCCGAGCTTGCCTTTGTCGCGCCAGCTCACGAATAGCTCGACCCACGTGCGGTTGCACGACGTGCGACACACCAAAGACGAAGCATAATAGCGCGACCAGGCGTTCGATGGCTGCTTCCACGTGGCACTCATCAAAGCGAACCGCCGCCGCAATAGCAATGCGGCTCGCACTGCGCATCTTGCACCTGGGCCCGTCTTTGCGACATTCGTCGCCCTCAGATGCTCACGATCTCACAAGTCACGAAAGCCTTCGGCGGCCGCACGCTTTTTGAAGATGCGTCGCTGCAGGTGAATCGTGGCGATCGTGTTGGGCTGGTCGGTCCGAACGGTGCCGGCAAGTCGACGCTCTTCTCGCTTATCCTCGATGAGGCCACGCCCGATGTCGGGAAGGTATCCGTCGAGCGCGCGGCCAGCATTGGCTTTCTGCCGCAGGAGAACGCGCCCGCCGGAGACGAGACGGTGCTCGAGCTCGCCACGGAGATTTCACCGGAGCTGACAAAGGCGCAGCAAATCCTCAAGACGACGCCGGAAGATTCGACGGAGCATCACGATGCGCTCCAGGCATTCGACGAGCACGGCGGCTGGCAGATTGAACCCAAAGCGAAGCGCATCCTCCACGGGCTGGCCTTTCGTGAGGCGGATTTTGAGCGGAAAGCCCGCACCCTCAGCGGCGGCTGGGTGATGCGCGCGCATCTCGCGCGGCTACTGGTGATGGAGCCCGATCTCTTGCTGCTCGATGAACCAACCAACCACCTCGATCTCGAGTCCCTCGTCTGGTTTCAGGAATACCTGAAGAATTATCCGGGCGCGATTCTCATGATCTCGCACGATCGGGAATTCCTGAACCAGCTCGTCGGGTCAATCGTTGAAATCGCGCATCGCAAGTTGCAGCGCTATCGAGGCAACTGGGACAGCTACGTCGAGCAAAAGGCCGCCCGTGAGGAGCAGCAGCTCTCCGCCTACAAAAACCAGCAGAAGGAGATCGCCTCCCTGCAGCTCTTTGCGGATCGCTTCCGCGCGAAGGCGAGCAAAGCATCGCAGGCGCAGAGCAAGCTGAAGCAGATCGACCGGATGGAGAAGATCGAGGCGCCGCTTTCGCAGGAGAAGACGGTGCACTTCCGCTTTCCGCAGCCGCCGCGGAGCGGGCATCGCGTGATCAAACTGGAGAACGTCGATCATGCGTATGACGATCTCGTCGTTTACCGCGGCTTGAACTTCGAGGCGGAGCGCGGCCAGCGGACGGTGCTCGTCGGACCGAACGGCTCCGGCAAATCAACGCTGCTGAAGTT
>JACDCC010000153.1 GCA_013694595.1 Chthoniobacterales bacterium | reverse complement strand
CGCCGCGCATTGAGACGATCAAAATCAATCCGGAGAAGATCGGCGCCCTCATCGGGCCTGGGGGCAAGACCATCAAGGGCATCGTCGCGGAAACCGGCGCGGAGATTAACATCGAAGACGACGGCTCCGTCCACATCTACGCGAACAACCCGGAGAGCATGGCCCGCGCGAAGCAGATCATCGGCGGCATGTCGAAGGAGATCGAAGTCGGCGAGACCTACCACGGCAAAGTCGTTTCGATCAAAGAGTTCGGCGCTTTCGTGGAAGTGTTCCCTGGCAAGGACGGCCTCGTCCATATCTCCGAGCTCGCTGATTTCCGCGTCAAGCGGACCGAAGACGTCGCAAAAGTCGGCGAGATGATCTGGGTGAAATGCATCGGCATCGACGACAAAGGGCGCGTGAAGCTGAGCCGCAAAGCGGCCCTCAAGGAGCAAGCCGAAGGCGGCTCCATCGGGGGCGACGGCGCTCCGCAGCAGCAGAACGACCGTACCGAGCAGCAGCCGGTTCATTAACAAACTTTACGAGGGGCGGTATCTTCGGATGCCGCCCTTCTTACGTACGCGAACGGTGGCTACCGCAGGCGCAACTAGCACATGACCGAAAGTCTGCAGGAGAAACCCACGGCCGCTGCGACCGCCAACACGGCGCGCGAAATCGCACGCCGACGCACCTTTGCGATCATCTCTCACCCGGATGCAGGCAAGACCACGCTGACCGAAAAGTTCCTGCTTTACGGCGGCGCCGTGCAACTCGCCGGCAGCGTCACGGCACGCAAGAACCAGCGTGCGACGACCAGCGACTGGATGGAGCTGGAAAAACAGCGCGGCATCTCGGTGTCTTCCACCGTGCTCCAATTTGAATACGGCGGCTGCGTCGTGAACCTGCTCGACACGCCGGGCCACAAGGATTTTTCCGAAGACACCTATCGCGTGCTCACCGCAGTGGATGCAGCCGTGATGGTGATCGATGCCGGCAAAGGCATCGAGGCGCAGACGCTGAAGCTCTTCGAAGTCTGCCGTCGTCGCGGCGTGCCGATCTTCACTTTCATGAACAAGCTCGACCGGCCGGCACGCCCCCCGCTCGAGTTGCTGGATGAACTCGAAAGAGTGCTCGGCATTCACGCGTTGCCGTTGAACTGGCCACTCGGCAGCGGCCCGGATTTTCGTGGTGTTTACGACCGGCAGACGAGTGAGGTGCACCTTTTCGAAAAGACTCCCGGCGGCACCTATCGCGCGCCGGTCGAGGTCAGTGGCGTTGACGATGAGGCCGTGCGCGAGGCGATGGCTCCCGATGTGTATGCGCGCGTCCGCGAAGAGATCGGCCTGCTCGAAGGCGCCGGCACCACCTTCGATCTGGACGAAGTCCGCGCCGGCAAGGTGACGCCGGTGTTCTTCGGAAGCGCGATGAACAACTTCGGCGTCGACTTCCTGCTCCAGCGGTTTCTCGCGCTCGCACCGCCTCCGACTCCGCGCCGCAGCGGCGATGAAATGGTGACGCCGGACGCACCTACGTTCTCCGCGTTCGTCTTCAAGATCCAGGCGAACATGGATCCGAAACATCGCGATCACGCCACCTTTGTGCGGATTGTCTCCGGCGTTTTCCAGCGCGACATGAGCGTGCTCAACGCCCGTACCGGTAAGCGGCTGCGGCTGGCGAACTCGAAGCGCCTCTTTGCCCGGGAGCGCGAAACGGTCGACGAAGCATTCGCCGGCGACGTCGTCGGCATCGTCGGCAACTACGACTTTCAGATCGGCGACACGATCGCGGAGACAGAAGGCGTCGTCTTCGATGAAATGCCGCGCTTTGCGCCGGAGACGTTTGCCTATCTGCACAACGCGAGCCCATCGAATTTCAAGCGTTTCCGTGAGGGTCTGTCGCAGCTTTTGAAAGAAGGTGTCGCGCAGTCGTACGAGCTCGCTGATTCGGTCGCGCGCGTTCCACTGCTCGGCGCGATCGGTGCGCTGCAGTTCGATGTGCTGCAATATCGGCTTGAGACGGAATACGGTGCCCCGACCAGGCTGGAAGCCGCGTCCTGGAATCTCGCGCGTTGGGTAATCGACAAATCGCAGAACGATCGCGCCTCGAAAAGCGGAGAGGCGCCGCGTCCGAAGCTTCTCCTGCCCACCGGATCGGCCCTGGCGAAGGATTCGCGCGGTGCGTGGGTGGTGTTGCTGCCTAACGATTGGACGGCGCGCTACTTCGAAGAAAAGAACCCAACGATGGAAGTGCTCCCGCTGCCGGTGTAGCGCGCCGTGGTCACCCCAACAGTTGCTAGGCTGTCGACGGAGCCGCTCCGTCATCCGTGGCGGGTCGGACTTCCTCACCGCGCACGCCTTCGTATTCGCTGAACAGGCCAATCGAAGTGCGCTGCTCAACCTGGCTGAATCCCGCCGCCCGCAGCGCCTGCACGATGGTTTCTGGTTTTACCACCACTTCCATCGTGTCCCAATAGTACCACATCATTTGCGCGGCTTGTTTGCTGCCGGTGCAGACGCGGACCACCAGCGGCAGCGTGTATTTGAAGTACAACTTCAGGAGAAATCGCGCCACGCGGTTTTCGGGCAACGTCAGCTCGAGGATAAGCGCTTTGCCGCCCGGCTTGAGCACGCGCCGATATTCCGCGAACGCGCCTGCCAGGTCATCGACGTGGCGAAGTGCGAATCCCATCGTCAGGAAATCGAAGCTCTCGTCGGCGACTGGCATCGCTTCGGCCGTCGCCTGGATGTGCTCGCACCGCAGCGTCTTCCTCGATTCCGCGAGCATCCCCGCACTCGGCTCCACACAGGTCAGCAACGCTTCATCACCAATCACATCTCTGATCGCACGCGCGGTCGGTCCGGTGCCGCTCGCCACATCCAGCACCCGCATCCCAGGGCGAAGCCCCGCACGGCGCAACGCGTCTTTGCGATACCACTGGCCGGAACCAAAAAAGCCGAGCCGCGCGATCGACTCATAGTGCGGAGCGGCATCGTCGAAGATCCTCCGCAAAAACGTCTGCTTCTCGTCGAGGTGATTGTAGTGCTCCGCGAGCGAAGCATGGGGTTTTGGCATCGTAGCACGACCAAACGCCAGAGGAGCCACCCCCGTCAATCCCAGATCGCCGCTGACGGCAGCGTAAAAGCAACGCCGCATTCAAGTGATGACCGCCGCGGTCGCCGATGCGAGGCTGGGAACCTTTCATCATGCCCCGATTCTCCTGCCTGTTCCGCGTCGCACTCGCGCTCGTTCTCTTCGCCCCCCGCACCGCCTTCAGCGCTCCTGCTCCGGAGGCAAGCCCGACCGCGTTACAGGTTTTTGATGCCGCCCTCGCGAAGTTCGAAAGTGACCGCGTCGCGCTGCGTAAGTGGCAGTATCACCAGACGCTCACGACGCATCAGGTGGACAGCGGCGGGAAAGTTGTCGCAAAGGGGATGTGGAAATCAATCGTCCGAGCCGGTGACCCGCGGCCGCTCGAGTACACGGCGGAAAGCATGGAAGGCAAACTCTCTTTCTTCAAAGCCGGCGCGGAGGAGCCCGCCTCGGCTTCAAAGCCGGCCACAGCTGAAAAACCAAAAGCGGCGAAAGACCACGACGAAAAGAACCAGGCCGAGTCAGCAGTGGAAGCAGTGCGCAAATACAACCTGCGCGATCGCTACATCTGGAAACACGTCGGCAACGAAAACGCCTCCGGCGAGAGCGCCTACGTCCTCACGTTCGAACCGAAGCCAAAGCAGAACACCAAGTCACGCGAGGAGCGATTCTTCGGTCAGCTGGCGGGACGACTTTGGGTGAGCCGCAGCGACTACAGTGTGCTCAAAGCGGAGGCGGCGTTGCAGTCGCCGGCGCATCTTTTCTGGGTGATCGCGCGCGTCACGAAGTTCCGCCTCACCTACAAGCTCGAGCCCGATACCGGCAGCGGCCGGCTCTTCCGGCACAGCAAAGCGACCGCGCGCACAGAAGTCGCGTTTCCCTTCTATGTCGTGCGCCAGCGGCACTGGCTCTCGACCGACAAATACGAGCCGCGGACGACGCAAGGAAGCCGGAGAGTGAATCAATCCGCCAATCCGCCGAGCTCCGAACCGTGAGCGGGGCACCTCCTGCAAGGAGGCGCAAGCTATCCGGCGCGTGCGCGACCGCGTGCCCGATACCACGTCATCAGCGGCGCGGCCGAAATTCCGTGCACCACTACTGAGACGGAGATCACACACAAAGTGAGCGACACCAGCCGCGCCGCCATCTCTGCCGGCACTCCGTGTCCGACCGCGTACATCAGGTAGTAAATCGATCCGATCCCGCGGACACCAAACCAGCAGATCAGCCCCCGCTGGACGCGCCCGATATGTCTGCCGCTCGCACCGGCCAGCACCGCCACTGGCCGCACCACGAGAAACAAAACGGGGACAAACCAAAGATCACGCCAGTTTGCAAATTGCGGCGTCAGCATCGTCCCGACGAGCAACACGAGAGCCACCTCGAGCACGCGCTCCATCTGTTCGTTGAACCCCAGCAACGTCTCCGCCATATGCGCGGCGCCTTTTTGCGGATGCGCTGCGAGCTCATCTTTTTTGCCGGTCGATACCACCTCCATCATTTCCTTCGCCGGCGTGTCGCCAGTGTGACGCCGCTCGAGCGCGCGGAGAGCCAATCCCGCGGCCAGCACTGCCAGAAACCCATACGTGTGGGTTAGCAGCGCGACGCCATAGACAAATGCAATCAAGCCGAGGGCAAGGAATTCGTCCGCACCGATCCCTTCCCTGTGCTCGCGTCGCAGGTAAATCACGAGCTTTCCCACCAGCAGTCCACCGCCTGCGCCGATCGCTAGACCACCGGTGATCGCCCACACCATGTCGAGCGCGAACCAACGCCAGCCCCATTCTCCGAGGTCGTGCAACCCAAGCAAACCGAGCCCCAGCATGACAAAGGGAAACGCTGTCCCGTCATTGAGGCCCGCTTCGCCCGTGATGCTGAACCGAAGCCGGTCAGTGTCGGTCGCGCTTTCCAGTTGCACATCCGACGCGAGGACCGGGTCCGTCGGTGCGAGCACCGCGCCGAGCAAGATCGCCGCGCCAAGCGGAAGCCCAAGCGCGTACACTCCGATCAGCGCCACCAACCCGACCGTGATCGTCATTGAAACGAACGCCAGTCGCAGCGGCGTGAACCAGAGCTTGTCCCGCAGCGGAACGCGCAGCTTCAGCCCTGTCGTGAACAACGAAACGATCACCGCGATCTCCGCCGCGTGCTCCAGCAAAGTCGCGCTCTGGAGTGGATCCACGATGAGCAGACCGAGCCCCACTGGCCCGAGGACTGCCCCGAGCCCGAGATAGAGCATTGTCGGCGTCAGCGGGAGCCGCTTCATGAGGGTGCCGGAGACCGCCACGCCGACCAGCAACAGGCCAATGATCAAATACCAGAGTTCGGGCTTCATCGTGTCAGCTCTACATACGGCGGACGTTGCACGCTGGAGGCGATGGGCAACGAAGGCGAAGCGCGAGTACTACCAGGGAGGGGACTTGAACCCCTAATCCTTGCGGAACCAGATCCTAAGTCTGGCGCGTCTGCCAATTTCGCCACCCTGGCTTCAGATGCCGCTCAGTCTAGCACAAATCGTAGGACAAAGCCCGACGTGGCAAGTGTTCGCACCTAATAGTGAAGCACTCACACGCCAACGACTTACACTCGCCATGAACCGGGCCGCGGGTCTGATGGGGAT
>JACDCC010000144.1 GCA_013694595.1 Chthoniobacterales bacterium | reverse complement strand
TACAAATGGCTGAACGCCGGACCCGGTGCGGTCGCAGGACTCTACCTGAATCGCCGCCACTTCGACGCGGACGGGATGGTGAATGCCGGGCTTGCCGGCTGGTGGAGCGTGCACAAGGAAAGCATGTTCGAGATGTCGGACGAGTTCTTCCCGGGCCTCGGCGCGTCCGCCTTGCAGATCGGCACGCCGGCGGTGCTGAGCATGGCGCCGATCGATGGAGCGCTGATGCCGATCGAGGAGGCCGGGCTGGAGCGGATCCGGGAAAAGTCGCTTGCCATGACCGATTTTCTGATCCGCGCGGCCGAAGCAGAGCTCGGCGAAACGGGTTTTGTGATCGGCACCCCGAGAGAAGCCAAACGGCGCGGCGGCCATGTCTCACTGCAACATTCCGATGCCCAGCCTATGTCGCTCGCGCTCCGGGCCCGCGGCGTCGTGCCCGATTTCCGCAAGCCCGATGTCATTCGCCTCGCCCCGTCGCCGCTCTACAACACCTTCGCCGAAATCTGGGAGGCCGTGCAGATGCTGAAGGAGATCGCCGTGACACGCTCCTACCGGGAGTTTGCGGCTACGCCTGCACTAGTCACATAGCGCGTTTCAGGGCCAGGGACGCCGCGCTCCGATGACCGATCAGGTTTGACGCTGAACGCGCCGGCAAATAGCCTCGCACCATGGCCCATGTCGCGGAATCCCCCACCTCGCCGTCGGAGACGGGCGTCACTTCGTCCGTTGAATCACCGCTGAACCTCAACGCCTGGATCGAAGAGAACCGGCACCTCTTCAAGCCGCCCGTCAGCAACCGCTACGTCTATGACGGGCGCGACTTTTTCGTCATGGTCATCATGGGACCGAACGCACGGAACGACTTCCACCAGGTCGACTCGGAAGAGTTTTTCTACCAGCTGAAAGGCGATATCAAAGTGCGGATCCGCGAAGGCGACCGCATCGCGGATCACCTCGTTAGAGAAGGGGAAACGTTCTTCATCCCGGCAAACGTGCCGCACGCACCGGTGCGTCCGCCGAACACGCTCGGGATGGTGGTGGAGCGCCGCCGTCCGCCGGGCGAGCGGGAGCACGTCATCTTCTACTGCGACAAGTGCGAAGCGTTGGTCGAAGACATCCACTTCGATTGCGCCGACATCGTGCAAGCCTTCAGCCAGGCGATGATCGACTTCTGGAACGACGACGCCCGCCGCACTTGCAAGAACTGCGGCCACAAGGTGCCGAAGCCGGAGCCGGTAAAGCCGTTTTAAGCGCGCGCTGCTCGACTCGCAGGTCCGCGACAGGCGCATGAAGATCGACCTGCACACTCATATCCTGCCGCGCGAGTGGCCGGACCTCGATGCGAAGTACGGCTATCCGGGGTTCATTCGCCTGGAGCATCACAAGCCGTGCTGCGCGCGCATGATGAAGGGCGACCGAATGTTTCGCGAGATCCGCGACAACTCGTGGGATCCCGAGCGCCGGATCGAGGAATGCGACGAAGCGGGTGTGTCGATGCAGGTGCTCTCGACGGTGCCGGTGATGTTCAGCTATTGGGCGAAACCGGCGGACGCGCTCGATCTTTCGCGCTTTCTGAATGATCACATCGCCGAGGTGGTGCGCCAGCATCCCGGGCGCTTTGCCGGGCTCGGGACCATCCCGCTGCAGGATCCCGACCTTGCCGCGCGCGAGCTGGAACGTTGCATCGCGGAACTCGGGATGCGGGGCGTGCAGATTGGCACGCACGTCGATGCGAATGAGCATTGCCACGGTGCCGATTGCCGGAACTTGGACGATCCGTCGCTTGATGTGGTCTGGAGCACCGCGGCACGGCTGGATGCGGCGGTGTTCGTGCACCCGTGGGACATGATGGGCAAATCGCGCATGCCGAAATACTGGCTGCCGTGGCTCGTGGGAATGCCTGCCGAAACTTGCCTGGCGATCTGCTGCATGATGTTCGGCGGAGTGTTCGAGCGATTCCCGAAGCTGCGCGTCGCCTTCGCGCACGGCGGCGGCTCGTTTCCATTCACGATTGGGCGGATGGAGCACGGCTTTCATGTCCGGCCCGATCTTGTTGCGACGGACAACAGGGTGAACCCGCGCAGCTATCTGGCGCGCGCGGAGAACGGCGCCGCCATCACTCCCGCACGCTTCTACGTCGACTCGTTAGTGCACGACCGGGAAGCGTTGAAGATGTTGCTCACGATGTTTGGCGCGGAACGGGTCGCGCTCGGCTCCGACTATCCGTTTCCTCTCGGCGAAGCGCGTCCCGGTGGGCTGATCGAATCGATGCAGGAGTTCTCACCGCAAGAGAAGGTGCAACTCCTCAGCGGCACCGCCCGAGCATTTCTCGGCTTGGAGACTGCCTAGCCGACGCGATGCCCAATTACAACCGGCTAACCTGGTGGCTCCTTGCAGCCGTCGTGGCGGTTCTCGTCTGGTCCGGCATCGGTCCGAAAGATCGGATGACGTGGTGGCTCGAAGTCGCGCCTGCGTTCCTCGGGCTGGGGGTGCTGTTCTTCACGCGTCGGAACTTCCGCTTCACGCCGCTGCTTCAGTGGCTGATCGCGTTGCACATGATCCTGCTGGCCGTGGGCGGGCACTACACCTATGCCGAAGTGCCGTTTGGAAGGTGGATCGGTGAGGTGCTGCACCTCGGCCGCAATCATTACGATCGGCTGGGCCATTTCGCGCAGGGCTTTGTGCCGGCGCTCATCGCGCGCGAGATCGTCATCCGCCGCCGGATCATTCCGTCGCGAGGTTGGACCGGCTTCTTCGTAGTGTGTGTGGCGATGGCGATCAGCGCCGTCTACGAGCTGCTCGAATGGATTGCGGCGGCGATTTATGGCCAGAACGCCGACGCATTTCTGGGCGGCCAGGGCGATGTCTGGGATACCCAAAAAGACATGGCCTGTGCGCTGGTCGGCGCAATCTGTGCGGTCGTACTATTCAGCCGCTGGCATGATCGGCAACTGAATCAGCAGCAGCAGTCGTAGCGACGCGGTCTGCGTCGGGAATTCGCGCGCCGCTAGAAGTGGTTTCAAAAGTCGTTTCCCTCACCCCACCCTCTCCCAAAAAGGGAGAGGGAGTCCCTTCTCCTCGGGGAGAAGGTTAGGATGAGGGGCTCGCTCGGCCCAAAAGCTCCAAATTCACATTTTTGAAACCGCTGCTAGGCAGCGGCCCGGGTCGCCAGATGCTGCGAGCGCAGGACCATCTCGTCGGCCGCTTCGCCGATGCGAAATGTTTCCTGCAGCGGCGCGTCGACATGCGTGGCGCGCAACTCCAGGCGGAAGACGGATTCCGCCAGCGCGTGCCGGACATCGAAAAACAATTCCTGGCAAACGTCGCTGGTCTCCGAGCTCAGGCGGTCGTGAAATTCGTCGCGCGAATCGCGCAGCTTCTGCCGGAACTCGCGCAAGATGGCGGTGCGTCGCCAGAGCAGGCCGCTGCCGAAAAGAAAAATGCCGGTTAGTGCGAAGATGGTGCCGGCGACGTCGAACCAGAGAGCACCGGAGAGCGCGACCAGCACGATGCCGAGGGCAGCGAGGGCACTCCCGGCGAGCGCGAACTTCCTCACGGCTGTCACTTCTTCGACATTGCTGTCGATGTTGATCTCGCCGCCGATCGGGAGGCGCTCCAGCTTTGTGCGCAGCTCCGCGAGAGTGTTCAGGCGTTCCGCCGCCTCCGGCAGGATGACGTTCTCGCGGATGCGCTCCTCCCGGCGCGTGATCCCCTCTGCGAGTTCGTTCCTCATCGCCTGCAACTCGTCGAGCAACCCGCTGGAGAAACGCGGCGCCTCCGTCTCGACTTCTTTCCTGACCGAGTCCTGGAAGCGCGCCTTAAGGGTGCCGAGCCAGGTGTGGAGGTTATCCTCCTGGCGGAAGGGGGTGGCACGCCGGATGAGGTGTCGCATGCGAAGGCCCTCGGCGAACTCGTTCTCTGCGTCGTTTACAAGGTTGTCGTATGTAGCCGAGAGCTTGCCGACGACCAGCTGACGCAACGAGTTCGCCTTCGCCTCGCGGGCTTCCACTTTGCCCAGCAGCTCCTGGTAGAATGTCCGCTCTTCCGCGATCGCCTCTTTCTCACGACGGAGCTCCAGCAGCAGCTTCATCATGACTCCGCGGATGGTGTGCGATGAGCCTTCCACTTTCATCCGCCACACCTCGCCGCATTCAATCGCGGAGCGCAGGTAATGCCGGAACTCGAGGAAGCCGCTGTCGGCTCTCCCTTCGCGCTCCAGCTTCGCGGAAAGGGTGAAGACGGTAGGCCGCTCGACATTCCGATCGCGTGCATACTGCTCGACGTTCGCTCGATTTGTCATCAGCTCGTCGGCGCTGGCGCGGTCCGCCTGTTGCAGGACGAACACCATCTTGCGATGCCAGTCTTTCTTTACTTTCGTGAGGAATTCCCACGCGGTTTTCGTGTGCGGATTCACCGCGGAGAAGACGAACACCACCAGATCGCTCTGCGGAATGTAGTTCTCGGTGATCGTCTGGTGATCGCGGATCATCGAGTTAGTCCCCGGCGTGTCGACGACCGTGATCTCGCGCAGCACATCTTTCGGCAGATAAACGCGGTCCCAGGCGAGTCCGAGGCTGACGACGCTGCGCTCGGTCCCGTAGACGAGTTCCTGGATGCCGGTGGTGCACGGCCCCGGCGCGACCTGGCAAACTTCTTCCTGCACGAGCGCGTTGATGAAGCTGCTTTTGCCGGCCTTCACTTCGCCGACGATGACCAGCATCGCCGCGGTCTGCAGATTCGT
>JACDCC010000142.1 GCA_013694595.1 Chthoniobacterales bacterium | reverse complement strand
GGGAAGTAGATCACGTCGAATCCCATTGCCTTGGCGTCGTCGACGCGCGGCAGGCAATCGCGAAAGGTGGAGCCTTTGTCGCCGCGACCCTCAGCAGAACGCGGGAAAAATTCGTACCACGCCGCGGTGCGCCCCCCGACCCGATCAACAACCATACGCGGCGGCGGCGCATATTGCGTCGCCGCAGAACGGTCTGGATACGTGGCCATCAGCACCTCGAGCTCGCCGGAATGCGCGATCGTATTGATGTGTGCGGCATCGCTCGTCCGAATTAAGCCGGCGAGCTCTCGCAGGCGGTCACCATCAGGCGAATTACGGGCGCGGCGCGCGGCTTCCTCAAGGAGGGCGGCGCCTTCGAGTGTCTCAGTCGTGAGATTGGCAATGCGGGCGTTGAACTTCGCCGCAAATTCATGCTGCCAGCCGCTGAAGGTGTCGGCCCACGCCTCTACCGTGTACTCATAGGTGGCGTTTTCGTTGAGCGTGCAGACGCCGCGCCAGCGGTCGTTTCCGAGGTGCGTCATACCGGTCTCGTGCCAGTGCGGCTCGCCGACGATGCGCCACTTCAACAGCGCCGCGACCACGTCGTGGCCATCCTTGAACACGTCTGCTTCGACGACCAGATCTTCGCCGACGACACGCTTTACCGGATACCGGCCGCCGTCGATCAGCGGCTCGATATTCTCAATAACCGCAGTCGGAAACGCCCGGAGCATGGGGCACCAATCAAGCGAGGTTAGGTCGCCGCGAAAGGGAAATCTCGCCGCGCGTGCCGCGCAAAAGCCTGCGAGATGCGCTGTCGCTACGGCGACACGCGGACGCAGAGCCCGGATGTTACGCGTTTGTCACAAACGGCCGCTAAGCAGCCGCTACCGGAGCATGCCCGTTAGCCGACTGACGAGCTGCGGCTGGCTCCTGCGCGAAATAAAACGCACACTCGTAGAGGCCTGAGCTGCGGCTCTCTTCACGCCGCACGGGGGTGCCGAGAACGCCTTCCACCAGATCCTGCTCGAGGCGCGCGATGATCGGGTATTCGTCGAGCAGGTTCATGATCGGAGAATGGCACTCCAGGATCTGCGGCCCGCCTTCCTTCTCGCCGGTGACGACCTGCGACATGAAGCCTTCCTTCTCGCGCTCTTTCACCAGCCACTTCGCGCGATCGGCCACGGTCGCGCCCTTGGCTTTCGCTTTCAACGCGGCGGTTTTCCTCTCAAACACATTGAACAACAGCTTCTCCGCTGCGTTCGGACCGTGGATTTCCTTGCTCGATTGCAACAGATCGAGCGTCATGTCGTTGCTGTCGCAGGGGAAAAGGTCGTGCGTCCGCTTCGTGAGCCGATAGACCATCTCAGGGCGACCCATTTTCTGCGGCCGGCGCCAGGTGTCGAGGTAACCGTCGCGCTCCAGGGTGAGGCAATGCTGCTTGATGCCCATGTAGCTCATCTTCATTCGCGCGACGAGCTCGTTCACTGAGAGACCTCGGGTCCGCTTCAGGGTATTGAGAATTTCCAACCGCTGAGTGCGGCCGATTTCGGAGAGTAGTTGTTGGTTCACGGTGGGGATTTTGGTTGTTAGTAGGTTTTATCCCTAATCCCAAAGGAGTAGCAAACTAATTCTGCAACCTTTATCAAAAACATTGGTTTAAGGCCGGGCGCCGATCAAAAGATGCGATTCGTTGAAACCGGGTCGAACAGATGCGCTTTTTTCAAATTCAGCTCGCATTGCATCCTGTGACCCGCCTCGCGGTGATCCAGCGCGGCGCGGGTGCGGCAGACAAGGGTGTGGGCGCCGGTCTGCAGGTATAGAGTGGTTTCGGCCCCCATCGGTTCAACAATATCCACGATCACCGGGAAGCTGGGCGGCGACTTCGCCGCTGTCTTGCTAAATGGAGCCACTTCAATCTCTTCCGGACGAATGCCCAGCAACATCGGTTTTCCGACGAAGTCAGCGGCCGCCGGACGCTCCGAGATGGGCAATCGCGCCTCGATCGTGCCGCCCTCAACCTCGCGGAAGACGAACGCCTCCCGATCCTGCTTCACCGTGCCATGGACGAAATTCATCGGCGGATTGCCGAGGAACCCCGCCACGAAAAGGTTGGTCGGCTCGTTGTAGAGCTTCAGCGGGGCATCGTTCTGCTGCAGCACTCCGTTGTTCATGACGACGACGCGCTCGCCCATGGCCATCGCCTCAACTGGATCGTGCGTGACGTAAATTATCGTGGCCTGCAGCCGCTGGTGCAGCTTCGTGATCTCCGCCCGCATCTGCACGCGCATCCTGGCCTCGAGGCTCGAGAGCGGCTCATCGAAGAGGAAAAGCTTCGGTTGCCGCACAATCGCGCGCCCGAGTGCGACCCGCTGTCGTTGTCCGGCGGATAGCGCCTTCGGCTTCCGCTCCAGCAGATCTGCGATCCCGAGCACCGCCGCAGCATCCTGCACCCGCTTCTTAATTTCGGTCTTGCCGAATTTCCGCAGCTTCAACCCAAACGCCATGTTGTCGTAGACCGACATGTGCGGATAGAGCGCGTAATCCTGGAACACCATCGCGATAGCCCGATCCTTTGGCGGGACGTCGTTCACGCACCGGTCGCCGATGAAAATGTCCCCCTTCGAGATCTCCTCCAGTCCCGCGATCATGCGGAGGATGCTCGACTTTCCGCAGCGGGACGGGCCGACGAGCACGACGAACTCGCGATCGCCGATCTCAAGGCTCACGTTGTCGACCGCTGCGATGTCGCCGCCTTTTCCGCCCGGATAAACTTTGGAGACGGTTTTGAGGGAGACGTTGGCCATGAGGTAGCGCTCGGCCTCAGCGCGAACCGGCTGCGGCAAAGGCGGTGAAACTACGGTTGGCGGAGGGAGAGGGTCAATCCCCTTCTCCGCGAAGAACGTCAGATGAACGGCAATTCGACGATTTCGACCTGGCTGGCGTCCGTTTGTGAGCCCCCGTTGGCGGCGCGCGCCGTCAGCTCCGTGCCGACGGCCTGCGAGCCGCGTTTTACGAAACCGAGTGCGATCGTTTTTCCCAGCCGCGAACTCGTCGCCACACTCGTAATCCAGCCGACATCTTTCGCGTCCGCCCCGATAAAAAGGCGCATCCCCGCCTCGAGCAAGCTGCGCTCGCCGTGCGCCATCAGCCCACACAGCCGCTTGTTTGTCTGTCCCGACATTTTGATCCGCGAGATCACCTCCTGGCCGATGTAACATCCCTTTGCGTAGTCGATGGCACTCGCTTCCAAGCCCGCTTCGGTGGGAATGATCTCATCCGTCAGTTCGCGTCCGGCACGCGGGATGCCGCGTTCGATCCGGAACACTTCTGCACATGCCTCGTCGCAGAACGAGAGCTGCGTGGAAAGTTCCGCAACAGCAGATGCGTAGTCGGGGCGCTGCAGCCAGAGATCCGTTCCTTCGATTCCGAAACGCGTTGCGCGCACGGCTCTGCTCCCGTCGATCACCGGGACATTCGGGCCCAGCACGTGAAACAATGCAAAACGGTCGGACACATCCTCCACCTGCACATCGTCCGCGATGATGTAGCGGTCGAGCCGCGCGGCCAGCGTCTCACCAGTGCCCGGTTCGGTATCGACGATAAACGATTCACCCTCAACCACGAGGAAGATGTCCGCATCGATCCTTCCTTTCGCGCTCAGCACGCAGGCGCGAAGCGCCCTCTCAGCCGCAGCTTTCCGGACGTCGTTGGTAACCTGCCCGTTGAGAAACCGGACGCGGTCGAGACCCGCGATCCGGAGCATCGTGCGTCCGGAGAAGTCGAACACCGCGCCTTCTTCTGGCCGCAAGGCGGACATCAGTTCGCGTGGTGCTCAGCCGCCGCCGCGGCCAAACATCCGGCCGAAGAAGCCGCGCCGCTCTCCAGCAGGTTCCTTCTCCGCAGGTGCAGCCGACGTTTCGGCTAAGGCTGCCTGCAGTTCCGGAGTGTTCTGGAGGCGGAACTCCTGCGGCGACTCTGTTTCCGTGGGTTTGTCGGATTTGTCCTGAGGTTCCGCCGCTTCGACCCTCATCTCTTCGTCCACGTCCGTCAGTTCTGCAGACTTCTGCTCCGCTGCGGGGAGATCTTGCGGAGTTTCACTCGCGACGGCTGCGTCTTCCTCGACCGGACCGCTCTTCGGCTCCACACGGTCGCCTGCGGCCTCTTCCGCAGGGTCGGTGGAGTGGCTTTCGGCGGAAACTTCAGCCGGCAGCTCCGCCTCGACGGTGGCACTTTGCTTATCCTCAGTCGCAGCGGGAACTGGCTCATCTGCAGTTTTCTCGCCGACGCCTTGTGGTCGCTCGACGCTCGCATCGTCCTCGCGCTTTTCCTCGTCGACTGAAGTCTCATCGTCGCGCGCGAGCACTTCGCCTCGAGTCTCTTCTGCCTTTGAGATGTCGCCAAATTTCTGTTTCTGTGAAGGCTCGTCTGTCTCCGAGCGCTCCTCGTCCTCCGGCAGGTCCTCGATCTTCACCGAATTCTTGTCTTCGGCAGCTTTCTCATCCTCCGCAGCCTTGCCACTTTCGGACGATTCCTCATCGCTCGTGCGCGTCGCGTCCTGCGGAGCCTCCTCCACAACGGCTGCGGCCTCCGCGTCGTCCCTCGTCTCCGGCTTCTCCTCCGCTATAGCCGCCGCAGGCTCCGGCTCTTCCAAACCCGCCAAGGCTTGTTCCTCGAGCCCAGCAGGTTCTTCGACGCGCTGCAGCGGCGCGCGATCCGGAAAATAGGCGCGCGAGACTGAGCAGTAATCGTCGTCCCCCCTCCCTTGCTCTGCTTCTTTGCGCAGGCTGTCCCGAGCCGCTTCCGTCGCACCGACACTAAGCCCGTGTGAGCGCGCCAGCCGAGCTGCGATCTCCATGTCTTTCAACATGTGCTTCACCGAAAAATGCGGCTCAAAATCCCCCTCCATCATCTTCGGAAGCTTCAAGGCGAGCGTCGGCGACGTGCTGGCGTTGCCGCGCATGGCGGCCGCAAATTTCTCCGCGGATAGCCCGGCGCTATGCGCCAGCGCGAGCGCTTCGGCGGTGGCTTGCACGCTCGCTGCCGTGACCATGTTCGTGGCCACTTTGATGGTGGTCGCCTGCCCGATTTCGCCAATCTCGATGATCTCCTTGCTGCTCGCCTCCAGCACTGGGCGCGCCCGACGGAAGGCTGCGGCGTCGCCGCCGACGTAGTACACGAGCTCGCCATTTTCCGCCGGGATTTTGCTGCCGGTAAACGGCGCATCCAGGAAGTGCGCGCCGCGCCGTTGCACCACCTCAGCGGCGGCGCGCATCGTGTGCGGCGCCACTGTGCTGTGCGCCATGATGACGTGATGCGGTTTAAGCGAGCGCCTCATCTGCTGCACCATCTCCATCAGGGCGGCATCGTCGGAGACGAAGATCTGCACGAAGTCGCAAAGCTCGGCCACTTCCGAGGCCGAGCCGACGAAGTTCGGGTAAGGACGCGGCGTGCGATTCCAAACGAAGACATGGAATCCGCGACGGCGGAGGTTATCGGCGACACGCCGGCCGATAATTCCCAACCCAATTAACCCTACGTTTTTCTGCGTGCGACGCGACATCTTAAGGAGATCGCCCGACGTGGTCCGGCTGATCGCGCGAAAATCACGGCAAACACGGAGCGGTGCAATGCCGAACTTCGAATCCGCGCGAACTAACGAGCAGCGCGGATGAACTCAGCGGTGCTGAGCTGCTCCGCGAGCGCGGCAACGGCGGCCGCGCGCTGCTCGTTCATGAGTCCAGTCGTGATCTCCGGTCGCGCTTCCACGAAGCTAAGCTGTCGCTGCGGGAAGGAGCCGGTCACCTGAACGATGTGGAACCCGAGCGGCGTCTGAAACTGCGGACTCGTTTGCCCCGGCCGAAGCTTCGCCACTTCGGCGAAGAACTCCGGCAGCATCCGCGCTTCCGCGAAAACCCCGAGGTCGCCGCCGCGCGGCTTCGTCGCCTCGTCTTCCGAGATCTCCATCGCGAGCTGCGCGAGGTTCTTCTCTTTTGCAATCCGCCGAGCAAGCAAATCGATCATTCTGCGCTTGGCGTCGACTGCTTCCGGCGGCGTTTGCGCATGTGCGGCGAGCAGGAGATGCGACGCGCGGAAACGCTGCGGCTGGTCGAACTGCGCCGGATTTTCATCGTAGAACTGTCGGGCATCGGCTTCGCTGATCTCCAGCTGCGGCGCGATCCGCTTCTCCAGCCACGCTCGTGCGCGGAGATGCTCGCTGGCCCGCTCACGTAGTAACTCCAGCGACAATCCCGAGGATTCCAGCGCGTTTGCAAACGCCGACTCGTGCGGAAACTGGTGACGCAACAACGCGAGCTCCCGCTCAATCTCCGCCTCATCGGCTGTTTCGCCACGCGCCGCGCGCCGCAGATTTTCCGCGACCACAGCCGTGGTGGCGTCATGGTCGAATTCGGCCGGCTCTGGCGCTTGGTAAATGCCGGCTCCGTTGACGATCGCGATCAACTCTCCACCTCCGAAGGCCTTCGCGACTGCACCGCGCGCCGCAGGCATGCGCACCAGCAACTCCGCACACGCGATTCCCGCCGCGCAGGCCAGCACGAGGAAAGAGATCCGCGCCAGCACTCGCATCATTTGAGCGCCACCTCTACGAGGTAACGCGCTGCAACCGACCCCACGATGTCGAGACTCTCCGCACTGATCTTGTCCATCGTGTCCTCCGGCGTGTGCCACGGTGGAAAATCGAAATCGATCAGGTCGATCGTCGGAATGCCGATCTTATTGAGGGGCACGTGATCGTCGAGGATCGGTGTATCGGCGTAGGTGAAATGCTTCCGCACGTTCAACGCCTCGGCGGCGGCCAAGATGTCGCGCGTCATATCCGCCGGCGAATCGGGCGGCAGCGTGATCGTGAGCGAGCGATCGCCCACCATGTCGAACAGGATCCCGCCGCGAAACTGTTTTGCCTTACCCGCGGCGACGAGCTGCTGCGCGAAGTACCGGCTGCCATACAGCCCGTCTGTTTCCGTGAAGCTGGCATACGCTTCCTCGCCGTCGAAAAACACCAGCTGCACCTTGCGCGCGAGCGCCGGTTGTTGCGCTAGAATCCGCGCAAACTCGAGGAGCACGCCGTTGCTGGAGCCGCCGTCGTTTGCGCCCACGAAGCGCGCGTCATCGAACACCTTCGTGTCGTAGTGCGAGCAAAGAAGGAACACCGGCCGCGCGTCCGCTGACCCAAACGTCGCGATCAGGTTCACGAACGTTACCTCCCCGCGCGGCGTTTGGCTCGTGAACGACTGGCGGGTCACACTCCACCCGAAACCCTCCAGCTCACGGGTGATGTAGGCGCGCGCCTGCTCGAGCGCTTCGCTACCCGGCGGCCGCGGGCCAAAGTCGACCAGCTGCTGCACATGGCGCAACGCGTTTTCGCCGGAGAATTGCTCCCACAATTTCACGCTGGAATCGTTCCGCAACGATGGGCTGCCGTCACAACCGGCGGCGGCCATCGCGATCAAGGCGACAAGAACTCGACGCACGTCAGCTATCGCCCGGCGAGAACCCGATCGCATTCAGGACGCGCTGCAGATCATCGTTGCCGTAGTATTCAATCTCAATCCGGCCGCGCTTTTCGCCGTGGTGCAGCGTCACGCGAGTGCCGAGGTGTTGTTGCAGGCGGTTTTGCAAATCCTCGAAGGTCGCCGCCGTCACATTCGCATTCTGCGGTTGCTTCCTCCGGCGGCGTGTGGTGCCGAGCTGACGTCCCACCATCCGCTCCGCATCACGCACGGTCGCGCTGCGGCGGAGGACGGTTTCGGCGACTGCGAGTTGCTCTTCCTGCGCCTTCAAGCCTAACAAGACTTTCGCGTGGCCAACGCTCAGCAAGCCCTGGGTAACCCAGGCCTGCACTTGCGGATGCAGGTCGAGCAGCCGCATTGCATTCGCGATCGACGCGCGGCTGCGCCCGACTTTCAGGGCAATATCTTCCTGCCGCATGCCGAACTCCGTCGCCAGGCGCGCGTAGGCCTGCGCTTCCTCGATCGGGTTCAGGTCCGCGCGTTGCAGATTTTCAATCAACGAAAGCTCGAGGACGTCCAGATCGCTCGCCTCACGTACGATCACCGGCGCCTCCGTCAGCCCAACGGTCTGCGCCGCGCGCCAACGCCGCTCGCCGGCAATCAGCTCATGTTGGCCAGCGACGATCCGGACGAGAAGCGGCTGGATAATCCCGTGCTGTCGAATCGAGTCGACGAGCTCCTGCAAGGCCTCGGCAGCGAATTCCTTCCGCGGCTGCAGCGGGCTCGGAACGATGCTGGTGAGGCTTACCTTGCTGACCTTCTCGCCGACACCGGTGGCAATCGGGGTATCCGGCGTCGCCGGCGGGCGAGTGCCGATCAGCGCGCCGAGACCTTTGCCGAGAGCGGATTTTGCCATCGCCGGCAGGCTATCGGAACCGACGGAACTGCGCAACCGCAGCCGGCAAGAGCTACTCTCGCCGGCCTCGGCGCCCTGGCACCGGAGTCGGAGTCGGCGTGCTTTTACCTTTGCCGAAGATCAGCGAGTTCGGTTTCTGCTCGAGCGTGTCCGCGAGTGCGCGGACGGAACGCAACGTTTCGTCGAGCTCGCGCAGGGTTGCGGAAAGCTGCCGGTAAACCGGCGAGTCTTCGCTGAAACCAGCAGCCGTCTTGCTCAGGTTTTCCGTCATCGCCTTGACCGACTCGAGCGTGGCGGAGGCGTTGCGCACCGTCTCATCCAGCGGGAGCCCTGCCAATTTGTCGAGGAGGGCGGTGGCTTTGTCTTGCAGCTCTCCGAGACCGCCGGAGGTCGTCGGGATAAGGCGATAGCCTTCCAGTTCAGCCACTGTCGCGGGCGGCGCGTCCTTTTGGAAATCGAGATCGACGTAGAGCTGACCCGTCAGCAGGTTGCCCGTTTTGAGGCTGGCTCGCATTCCGTTGCGCACGGCATCCGCCACGAAGTTCTCGGCGGCTTCCGTATTTTCGGAAGGTAGATTGGTGATGAAACTCGGATCAACCTGGATCAAAACCGGCACCCGCCGTTCCGGGTCGTTCGACAGATACCGGAAGGAAACTCCGTTGACTGTGCCAATCCGAACGCCGCGGAATTCGACCGGCGCGCCGTCACTCAGACCACGGACCCCGCCGGTAAAGAGCAGCAGGTATGGAACGCTGCTCCGCATCGAGAACTTGGTCGTCTCTTCGAGGCTCCCGTCGAGGGCGAACGTTGCTCCGTCGGCGGCCGGCGGGCCGGATCCTGCGCCGGACGGCTGGCCGAAAGTGATGCCGCCCATCAGGAGCGATTCAAGCGTGCCGGTCCGCAGCTGCAAGCCATTCGCGCCGACCTGCACGTCGAGACCGCTCACGTTCCAGAATTTCGTGTTCGCCCGCACGAGCGGCGCGTACTCCGCGGAGATGAATGCACCAAACTCCACCTTGCCGTTATCAGGATGAAAAACGCGCGTCTCGATCCGGCCGGCGCTCAGGCCTTTGTAGGTGATCGCGGTGCCGGGAGCGATCCCGCCGGCTTCATCGGTGAACAGGGTGACGCGCAAACCCGGGACGCCTCCCGGCGTGACCGGCGGTTGCTCGAGCCCCACGAAATCGCGCCGCGGCGCTTGTGACGCGCCGGGCGCCAGCTCAATGTAGCTGCCGGACACAAGGGTGCTCAGGCCGGAAATCCCTCCGGCGCCATACCGCGGCCGCACGACCCAGATCTGCGTATCGTTGGTCAGCAGACGGGTTGCTTCGTTGGTCATCTGCATCGTCACCACGACCCCTTTGAGATCGCCCGTTAGGCCAACGTTCTCGACCGTGCCCACGGTCACGCTCCGGCACATCACCGGTGTCTTGCCCGCAACGATTCCGTCCGCGGTCTCGAAGCTGACGGTAATGGCCGGCCCCCGCGCGGCGTAATACTGCCAGGCGAGCCATGCTCCGAGCAGCGCCGCGACGATCGGGATGATCCAGATCGGCGAGAGCCGGCGCGCCGGCCTGACGATCGGCCGCGGCTGCGCCGGATCGAATGCAACATCTTCGGCCATCAGTCTTGGTGAGCCGGTTGGGCACGCGCCGCCGCTGCGTCCCAGATCAGTCGCGGATCAAAGCTCATTGCGGCAAACATTGTCAGGACCACCACTGCGGCAAACGAGACCGCGCCTGCTCCCGGATGGATGGAAATGGTCGAGCCAAGCTGCACGACGCCGACGAGTATGGCCACTACGAACACGTCCACCATCGACCACCGGCCGACAAATTCCGTCACGCGGTAGAGCCGTGTCATGCCGCGTGGGCGCCATCCTGCGCCGGCGGCAAGGCAAAGGCAGACGATGGCGATAATCTTCAAGATTGGGATCATCACGCTGGCGACGAAGATGATGATGGCCACCGGATAATCCTCCTCGTGCCAGAACTGAATGACTCCGCTGATGATCGTGCTCGACTGCGGGCCGGCGATCGATTCGACGCGCAGGATCGGCAGGAGATTAGCGGGAAAATAAAGCAGAACCGATGCGATCGTGAACGCCCAGGTGCGCTGCAGGCTCTCGCGATTACGCAGATGAATCCCGGCGCGGCAGCGCGGACACTGTCCAGCGCTCACCGGCGACGCCAGACCGCAGACGTGGCAGACGGCCAGGCCGCGGGCGGCTGCAAATTCGTTAGGCAATTCTCTCATCGGTGCGCCTGATCTATATGTTCCCAGAGCTCGCGCGGATGAATCGAAGCCAGCGCGGCCGTCAGGCAGATGATCAAGGCGAGGAAGGCCCAGAAGGAAGTGCCCAGCATCAGGGTGGCGAGGCTGCCGAGCTTCAATAGACTAACGAGCACACCCAGCAAGAACACTTCCATCATGTTCCAGCGGCGCGCGTGCAGCACCCAGCGGCACAGTGGAATCGCGCCGGGTAGCCGCCGCTCCCACAGTAGCGGCATCACAACGTAAAGCAGGCCGCCGATCAGCAGAGCCGGGGCGCCGACGATCAAGACGGAAACCGCAGCAGCCAAATACGGGTAGCCCTCGGCGGCGAGCCCGGTGGCGCTTTGCCAGAGCAGCATCTGGCTCTCGCGGAACCCGGCGCGCAGGGTGAGAAAGGGAAACGAATTCGCAACCACGAAGAGCACAGCGGAAGCCATGGCACAGGCTGCCGTGCGATGGAGCGCGTTGCGTCCGCGCGTGAAAAGAACACCGACGCAGCGCGGGCAAACTGCCTTCTCGCCCTCGTCGAGTTCGGGCATCGCGAGCAACGCGTCACAATCATGGCAAACCAGTGGCTGCGCGGACGAGGTAGAAGGCACAGGCATGAAAACGGTTGATCCAGCGAAGATGACCTTGCGGATCTCCGCACGCCACTATCGCTCGACTCGGCCAATTGCGCCACGTGCGACGCGGCGTAGCATGAGCGCCGTGTCAGCCGACTCGCCCGTTTTCACGCTCGGACATTCTCCCGATCCGGACGACGCCTTCATGTTTTATGCGATGGCGGAAAACAAGATCGACCTGCGCGGCTACCGTTTTGAGCATCGGCTGGAAGACATCCAGACGTTGAACGAGCGGGCCCTCCGTGGTGAACTGCACATCTCCGCGATCTCGATTCACGCCTACGCCTACGTAAGCGACCGATATGCGCTGCTGCCGTGCGGCGCGAGCATGGGCGACGGCTATGGCCCGATGGTGGTGAGCCTTGGACGGAGTGGCTTGAACGAAGGAGCGTCGGATGAGGAGATCCGCCACTGGCTCCGCGGCCGCACGATTGCGATCCCGGGGCGCATGACGAGCGCCTATCTCGCGCTCCAGCTTTACCTCGGCGAGTTCGAGCACATCGTCGTCCCGTTCGACGAAATCTTTGAGGCAGTGAAGAGCGGACGCGCGGCTGCCGGATTGATCATCCACGAAGGGCAGCTCACTTACGCGGCGAGCGGTTTCAAGAAGATCCTCGATCTCGGTGAATGGTGGAAACGCGAGACTGACCTGCCGCTCCCGCTAGGCGGCAACGTGCTGCGCAAAGACATTCCGGGAGCTCTCCGGCAGGATTTGCTGCAGATCATGCGCGAAAGCATTGATTACGGGCTCGCTCATCGTGAAGAGGGCGTGCAGCACTCAATGCCCTACGCGCGCGACATGGACGCCGCGCTGGCCGGCAAGTTCATCGGCATGTACGTGAATGACTACACGCGCGATTACGGTGATGCCGGACGCGCCGCTATTCGCGAGTTCCTGTCGCGCGCCGAACGCGCTGGTTATCTCAGACGCGCCGTGGAACCGGAATTCGTCGAGTAGCGTTAACGCGCCGCTCTGCGCGTCAGAACGTCTTCGGTTTCGCCGCCGGAGTGGGTGTCGGGTTCGCCGTCTGCTGGACGAACGTTTTCGCGCGCTCGAACTCCTTCTTGAAGCCGTTCGAGAAGTCACTGGTACCGTACTCAAACAGCACGATGAAGCAGAAGGTAAAAAAGACGAACAGGGCGAGCCAGAACGCCCCGCGTAGCAACGACATGGCAGGGATGGTAACTGATTGAGCTTCTGCGGTCAACGCGCGCGCGCAGCGGCCAAAGTTCCCATTGATCGGCTACCCGAAGCTGCCATGCTTTGCGCCCAATGCGCGTGCCTCTGCTGGACCTGAGCGAACAGTACGGCGCGCTCGCCGAGCCGTTGCGCCGGGAGATCGACGAAATTCTTGCCAGCCAGGAGTTCATCCTCGGACCACGAGTGGAGGCTTTCGAGAAGTCGGTCGCCCAGTATTGTCGCGCGCAGCATGCGATCGGCGTTTCCTCGGGAACGGACGCATTGCTGGCCGTTTTGATGGCGCTTGGAATCGGTCCGGGCGACGCCGTTGTCACGACCGCCTATTCATTCTTTGCCACTGGTGCATGCATCGCACGCGTCGGCGCGACACCAGTTTTCATCGACATCGATTCCGCGACCTACAACCTCTCTCCGCAGCAGCTCGAGCAATTCCTGGAGCAGGAATGCCAACGCGGTTCGGACGGGCGCGTCACTGATCGGAAGGGGCACATCGTCCGCGCCATCCTGCCGGTGCATCTGTTCGGCCTCTGTTGTGAGATGGACGCGCTGGAAGTGATCGCCAAACACTTCGATCTCACCGTGATCGAAGACGTAGCGCAGGCGATCGGAGCAGAATATCCGGGCGGAGGTGGCGCTGCCAAAGCCGGCACGATGGGTGTCGCCGGCTGCTTTAGCTTCTATCCCTCGAAGAACCTCGGCGCAGCCGGAGATGCCGGGTTAGTGACCTGCCGAGAGGAGTCACTCGCGCAGCGCATCCGCGCCTGTCGTCAGCACGGAATGGAGCCGCGGTACTTCCATCATTTCATCGGAGGCAACTTCCGGCTGGATGAGATCCAGGCCGCCATCCTGAACGTGAAGCTGCCGTATCTCGATCAATGGTCAGCGGCCCGGCGAGCGGTTGCTGATGTTTACCGCGAGGAGTTCACCCGGCGCGGATTGGCGGAGAGGCTGCAGCTGCCGGCGGAGCCGTTCCGCGACTCGGGCTTGGTGAATCACCACATCTACCATCAGTATGTGATCCGTACGCCGCAGCGCGATGAACTCCGTGAGCATCTCACGCGGCGGGAGATTGGGAGCGCCATCTATTATCCGCTCGGACTCCACCAGCAGCAGTGCTTCGCCTATCTGGGATATGGTGAAGGCGATCTGCCAGAAACGGAGCGTGCCGCGCGTGAAACTCTGGCGCTGCCGATCTACCCCGAGCTGCGCCGCGAGGCGCAGCTGCACGTCGTCGACGCAATCGCGGATTTCTTCTCCGCGCGCGGGTAAAACGCAGCTTGCGACGCAAAGCGCCCAAGCCTATATCAACGCTCGCGCCGAACGGGTAGGTACCGAAGTGGCCAAACGGGGCGGACTGTAAATCCGCTGGCTTACGCCTTCAGTGGTTCGAATCCACTCCTGCCCATTCTCCCGCCGGCGGGCGTGTCCACGACCGCCGCTACGGTCGGCCGCCGCTCTTCTTCGAGCCGCCGGACGATTTCCGGCCGCCGCGCGATGACCGCTTCGAAGACTTCGCGCCGCCCGAGGACTTGCCGCTGCTCTTCTTCGAGCCGCTGCCTGACGACTTTGTGCCGCCGGAGCGACCGCCGCTCGACTTGCCGCCACGCGAGCTGCCGCTGCTCGATTTCGAGCCGCCCGACTTACTGCCGCCGCTCTTGCTGCCGGAGGATTTCCGGCCGCTGCTCTTTCCACCGGAAGACCTGCCGCCTCTGGACTTCTTACCCCCGCTCGACTTCGAGCCGCTCGACTTGCCGCCACTCGATTTGGATCCACCAGACTTGCTGCCGCCGCTCGATTTCCCGCGCGCCGAGCTCTTGGATCCGCCTGACGAACGGCCTTTCGAGTTCGAGGACTTCGAACCAGAACCTTTACCGCCACCCGAAGATTTTCTGCCTGACGATTTCCCGCCGGACGACTTACTGCCGCCGGAAGGCTTGCTACCTCCCGAGGACTTGCTTCCGCCGGACGATTTGCCGCCGCCCATTCCCACGGCTCGCGTCGCTGCGGTTGCCACCTGACCGGCAGCACGCTTTGCACCTTCCACGTTCCGCGGGTCAGTCGCCGCTTTGCCCGCGAGCGCGCCGATCACGCCTCCGACCACGGCCCCGACAGGACCGGCAACGCTGCCGACGACGGCGCCAGCTGCGGCTCCAGCCTGTGCTTTTGAAATTGATGGAATGTTCTCGCGTTCCGATGAGCTGGAAGATTCGCTGCTTGAGGACTGCTGCTGTTGTTGTTGGTCGGCCATAAGATTGATGTTCGTTGGGGTTTGTTGATTGCTACTGTTTCACTTGTATCGGAACTCACCTCGCAAGTGCGTTGTTAACGACTGCAAAAAAGTTCTGGGATAAATCGTCTTAGCGGGAACCTAACAAAAAAGCGCCTGACCTTTCGATCAGACGCTTTTCGTAAAAGTTAGCTGTGCGCTTACCGGCCGCGACCGCCGCTGCGTCCGCCACCGTCGCGACGGCCTCCGCCGCCACCACCGCCGTAACCGCCGCCGCCACCACCGTAACCACCAGCGCCGCCGCCGCCGCTACCGCCGTAGCCGCCGCCACCACCGCCACGTCCTCCGCCACCGCCACCGAAGCCGCCGCCTGGAGGCCGAGCTTCACGTGGGCGCGCCTCGTTCACCGTCAAAGGCCGGCCTTCGACCGTCTTGCCGTTGAACTCGCTGATCGCCTTCTGCGCGTCGGCGTCGGACGTCATCGTCACGAACGCGAAGCCGCGCGATTTACCGGTAAACTTGTCCTGCATTAGCGTGACCTCTTGGACTGGTCCCGCTTGAGCGAAAAGATCCTGAAGATCCGTTTCGGTCGTGTTGAAGGAAAGGTTTCCTACGTATAATTTAGTTCCCATCTGAGTTTATTGTGGAAAACGCCGCCAGGTCTCTGTTCCCGCTCATCGGATTTCAAATCGCCACTGATAAACTCAACTGACAATCCACCAA
>JACDCC010000130.1 GCA_013694595.1 Chthoniobacterales bacterium | reverse complement strand
GACGGTTCTTTACTTCTCTCATGAATGTAAAGGTACTGCGCGTTGGGTCGTCACGCAACCGACCCGCGACCCGACCAGCGGCGAGCGAGTCCCTGCCGAGCAGCGAACATCGGCAGATGTACGCCCCTGGCAAGCGGGCTTTGCCCATCCCATGGGTGCTCTAGACTCTGGGAAATGAGCGAGCCTAAGGCTTCAGCGATCGTCCGCCGGTTTTGGGAGTCGGTGTGGAATGAGGGCAACGCTGGTGAGCTGACCGACCTGTTCCACCCGGCCGTGCGCGAGAATGGGGAGCCTGTCGACATCGCTCAATTTCGGAAGGCAGTGGCGTCTCTCAGAGCTAGCTTCCCGGACTTCACGGTCACGATTGAGGAGTTGATCCCGATCGACGCGGACCGCGTCGTCAGCCGGGTGACGTACCGCGGCACTCATCGTGGTTCCTGGGCCGGCTTGCCGGCCAGTGGAAGGTCGTTCGAGGTGATCGGGATCGACATCTTCACGATCGACGCAGGTCAGGTGACTGCACTGTGGCACTCGACGGACCACTACGAGATCGCGATCCAACTTGGCGCAACCATGACTCCGGAGTAGGTCGGTGAAGTCATGGACGTTGACCCGTTTGGGTCACCGGCGGGCTGCCACTCCCGGCCACCGTTGGCGTAGTTGCCGATCAACTCCTTCATCTTCGTGTCGACACTGATCACCGGCTGACCGTTGGCGAGACACTCGGCGGCCAACGCGTTGAGGTGATCGAACGGGACTGCCCTCTGGCTGGACGACGCGGCACGGTACGGTACGGCAATCGAGCTGGACCCGCTGTTCGTTCCCGAGTCTCGTCTGGCAACACTCGACCAGTTCTGACGCCGTCTGCTCGACTGCCGTTCCTACCGGTTCGGTTCGGGGACGGTCATGCCGAAGGGAGCCGCCAAACCCTCCGCGCGGCACCAAAATCAACGGTTCGCGGCTCTAAATTCGCTGCAGCCAATGAGATGCCTCCAGAATCGGCCGTCGTGAACGGCCCTGCGAAGGTCCCACTACTTCGTGGGAGCGAGTGAACCTGGTGGAGGCAGTCCGACGGTCCGCAGCTGAAGCATCCCCAACGTTGGGGCGAGTTGCTGTAACCCTCATCCGAGCGCGGCCGTGGAACGTGCCGGCGGAGCGCAGATCGTTCGTAACCGTCGACGCAGAACGCGCGAAAGCCGGCTGAGAAGAACACCCATAGCCGGCGATCTACTCGGCATCGACTGCCCCATATCGCGCGGCAAGTCGACCCCCGAACCGTCGCCACAAAGTGCCGTTATCTCTAGTCGGTTTCGCGATGGGGTTGTTGACCTGCGGGTTTGCGTCGTGGACATGTCCGTGGCGCAGCGTTTAGCGGCGGATTCGTTGCTCGCCGAGGGCGTGTTCGAGTTGGTCGCGCAGTGTCGAGTTCTCGGTGCGTAGGCGTTCGATCTGGATGTTGGCGGCGTCGAGGCGTTGACGGAGGGACTCGTTGGTCGCGCGTTGCGCGGCGGGGATCGGGGTGGGTCCGGTTCGGTCGCGGAGTGTGGTGGCGGCGTCGAGGAGGTCAGGTTGTTCGTAGAGCCAGCTGCGTGAGACGTGGGCGGCGGAGGCGACACCGGCGATGGTGGCGGTTGCGCCGGTGCGGTCGAGTTCGTGGATGACGGCGATGGTCCGACGAGTGGCGGCGTCGTGGCGATCGGCTGCGGCTTTGAGGAGGTGGGCGGTGTTGTTGGCTCGGCTCATGGGTTGGTGCCGGTGTCGAGGGCTTCGAGGGCGGGGATGATCTGGTCGAGGCTGTCTTGCACACGTTGCAGGTTGCCGACGAGGCGGAACTGGCCGTTGGCGTCGGCGCGGGCGATGAGCTTGCGGTTCGTGGCGGCGTGTTGTCGGTGGACGTCGAGGAACTCGGGGGTGGTTTGGAAGTCGGGGCAGGTGAGACAGGCGTTGGGGTGGGGGCAGTCCTGTTGGGGTGGGCGGCCGCAGTAGCCGTTGGGGAGGCTGTCGTGGATGCGCGAGAGGTTGTGTTTGACCCATTCGGCGTCGGCGGTTGAGGCGTCGGGGTCGTAGGGGAGGTTCTGTCCGGCGGTGTCGACCCGGTTGTGGCAGTAACGCTCGAACGCGTCTCGGACGGTGGAGTCGTGGATCTGGGCGTAGCGGGCGGTCATGCGCGGGCTGGCGTGGCCGAGCAATTTCTGGATCACGTGTTGGGGCACGCCGGCGTTGATCAGTCGGGTCCCGACGGTGTGACGGAACTGGTGGGCGTGGACTCGCACCGGTTGGCCGGTTTCGTCGCGTACGCCGATCTGGCGTTGCCAGTTGCCGAGTTGTCGGGAGAGGCTGCCGTGGGCGTAGGGCTTGGTCCCGTCGTCGTTGTCTGAGGTGCCGGGGAACAACCACGGTGACCCGTTCGGCCATCGGGAGCGAACGTGGTCTTGTTGGGCGCGGATGGTGTCGGCGGCCTTGGCGCTGAGCGGGATGAGTTGCTCGACCCCGATCTTGGAGTTGTCGAAACGCAGGCACGGCCAGCCGGTGCTGTCGTTGACGATCGGGTTGAAGGCCAGCACTGATGCGTCACCGCCGCGCATGCCGGTTTCCATCAACACGATCACCAGGTGACGGACGCTCGGGTTGCGGAGCCGGGCGAGGTTGTCGGATGCTTCGAGCTGCGCCATGACGAACTCGGAGATGAACTTGGGGAGCTGGTCGGCGGGGCGGGTGACTTCTTCTTCGTAGATCACCGCGCTCGCTGGCAGCCCGACAAGAGTGTCGTGACGGCGGCCCCATTCCAAGAAGCCTTTGACGAAACACAACGTCGTGGACCTCGTCGACGCCGACCATGTGCTGGTCGCCATCCACACCAAGAACGCCTCGATCAACTCGCGGGTCAAACCGGTCGGGTCGACGACGCCGGGACGGCCGGTCAGGAACGTCGAGAAGCGCGCCATGTTCTCGCCGGTAGCGATCACCGTCCCGAACGCGTAACCGGCGCCGAGCCGGAACCGGCACCACTCCTTGACCGACTCGCGTAGCCACCGCTGTTCGATGTTCGAGAACTTGGCGATGTTGCGACCTC
>JACDCC010000125.1 GCA_013694595.1 Chthoniobacterales bacterium | reverse complement strand
AGGACGTAGCAGGCGTTTGGCTGGCGATTTTCCGCGAGGAGACGCCGGAGCAATTCCTCCGCGCTCTCTTTCGCCAGCGGTTCAGGCGGCGTGGGTGGCGGTGGTTCGTAGCGCGTTTTCCAGAAGGAGAACGGGCGGATATTTTCGTTGCGGGTCGACCACGCTTCCTCGCTCAAGTCTTCGCGCCGGTAGCCGTTCCCGGCGCGGTAGAGCAAGGTGTAAAACTGCTCGCCGGGCTCGAAGGGGCGGTTCGTTACCGTGCACGCGTCGGCGCGGTGCTTGATCGGCCAATCGGCGGCGAGCGGATTCATCAGGCGGCGCTGTTGCGCCCGAACGGCATCAGGCTTTTGGCATCGCGGTTCGTCGAGCGGAGGTAAAGCAGCAGCAGGCCGACCGTGGCAAAGAGGAGGTTCGGCGCCCACGCGGCGGCCCACGGCGGGATGCGGTTGCCTTCGCCGAGCGCGAGGAACAGGTGCGTGAGGAAGTTCATCGAAAAGACGAGCCCGATGGCAGCCGCTACACTCGATAAAATACCGGCGCGCGAGAAGACGATCGCAAGCGGCGCAGCGAGGAACACGACCACGACGCAGGTCCAGGGCAGCGCGAAGCGGTATTGGAAATGGGTGGCGAAGGGCGCGAGCAGATTTGGCGGGAAATCGGAGTTGAAACGCAGGTAATCGCGCAACTCGGGCAGGCTCAAGAACTCGGCGCGCATATTCGCACTCGAGAGGCGGAATGGGGTCTCGGCCCACTCGTCCATGATGAGCGAGCCCAGCAATTCCTCCTCGGTGATATTCCCGACGGGATCGTAATTCACCACTTTGACCAGCCGCAGTTCCCACGCGCGCAGCTCGGGGCGGTAGACTGCGGTCGTGGCCATGTAGTTCTTCACGATGTTGTCATTCTCGTCCTGCTGCAGGACCTGGACGGTGGTGAATTCATTTTGTCCCGGCCGGAAACGCTGCACGAACCAGGTGCGTTTCTCGGCGCGGTTCCGGAAGATTTGCCCCGAGATGCCGGGCTCACGCGCCTGCGACTGGTCGCGGATGGTTTCGAAGAAGGTCTTCCTGGCCTGCTCAGCGTGCGGCGCGAGCGAATAGTTCAGCACGCCGCTCACGAGCGCCGTCACGAAGCCAACGCCGATGAGTGGCACCAGAAGACGCGGGATGCTGACGCCCGCGGTGAGCATCGAGACCAGCTCGTTGGTGCGCGACATGCGCCCGAGGGAAAAGAGGAGGCCGAGCAGCAGCGAAACCGGGAGGAGAATGACGAAGATTTGCGGCACCTGCGTGAGGTAGTACTGCGCCACGAGCAGGAGCGAGACGCGGTCGTCGAGGAACGTCGAGATGTTGTCACTGATATCGAAAATCAGCCAGATCGAGACGAACGCCGCGATGCAGTAGAGGTACGCGCGCAGGAAACTGCGGAGCACATAACGATCGAGGAGTCTCACGAGATTGGGAATTTCTGATTTGCGTCCTAAACTAGCAGGTCGCGCCGGCTGCGCTCGGCGGCGGGCACGACCAAATTCGCAAATGGCAGGCAAACCGCAATTCTCATGATCGCGCTGAAGGAGACCCTCGGCAGCGACTTCGTGGAGCGCGTGCGTGCAATCTTCTCCGAAACGGGGTTGCTCGCGAAGGCGAAGAATTTCGAATACCGGGTCGAGCAACAGGAGATGGCGGTGGCAGTGGCGCAAGCGCTCGAACAGGAGCAGCACCTCGTCGTCGAGGCGGGGACCGGCGTGGGCAAGTCGATCGCCTACCTGATTCCGGCCGTGCTCTTCGCGATGGAGCAGGAGAAAAAGGCGGTCATCTCCACGCACACGATCAATCTGCAGGAGCAGCTCCTCTACAAAGACATCCCGATTCTGAAGAAGATTCTGCCCGTCGAGTTTGAAGCGGCGCTCATGAAAGGGCGGCAGAATTATCTCTGCCCACGCCGGCTGGAGCGGGCGATGCAGCAGGCGAGCGAGCTGTTCACCAGCTCGGAGCAGGCAGAGTTGATGCGGATTTCCGACTGGGCACAGGGCACCACCGATGGTTCACTCAGCGATCTGCCGGTCGAGCCGGATCACAAGGTTTGGACGCAGGTCTGCAGCGAAGCGCACATCTGCACCGCGAAAACGTGCGGGCAAAGCAACAACTGCTTCTTCCAGCAGGCGCGGAAGCGCTTGCTCGCGGCGGACGTGATCGTAGTGAATCACACATTACTCTTCATGGTGCTCGGCACGCCGGAAGAGCAGGAGGAACGCGAGAGCGGCTACCTGTTCCCGAACGACTTCATCATCTTCGACGAAGCGCACACGGTGGAGCAGGTCGCGTCGCGACAGATCGGGATCAGCATCTCGCAATACGGACTGCGCGCGACGATCCAGCGGCTCTACAACGCGCGGACGCGGAAAGGACTTTTCACGGTCACGCGCGACGCGGCGGGGGTAACGCTGGCCGCTTCGCTTGCTGACGAAGTCGATAAATTTTTCGATGCCATCGAAGCGCGCGCTGATTTTCGCAAAGGCCGCGAGGTGCGCGTGCGGCAGGTCGATTTCGTCCCGGACACGATTAGCGGCCGATTGATCGCACTGCAGGCGCGCATCGTGGAGGTGGTGAAGAACACCGAGGACGAGTTCCTGAAGGCGGAGCTACAGGAGCTCGGGCGACGGGTTCGGGATGCGCGGATTGGGATCGTCACGTTCCTGGAGCAAGGCGCCGAAGGACACGTCTACTGGATCGAGCGGACGGGGAAGACCGCGCAGTTTTTGTCGCTGAACGCCGCGCCGATCGATATCGCGCCGGTGCTGCGGCGGATGATTTTCCGGGAGGATTGCTGCTGCGTGATGACGAGCGCGACGCTCGCGGTCGGGCAACGCGATCTCTCTTATTTCCGACGACGGATCGGCGCGATGGAAGCGGACGCGTTGCAGCTCGGAAGCCCATTCGATTTTCGCGCGCAGATGAAGCTGTTCGTGGTGCAACAGATGCCGGACCCGCGAGATGCCCGCTACATGGCGGCACTCGCCGAGTGGGTCGGCCATTTTGTGGAGGAGACTGACGGCCGGGCTTTCGTGCTTTTCACCAGCTACCGCGGGATGCAGCAGCTGGCGGAAGAGATGCAGCCGTTTTTTGCGAGCAAGGGCATGAGCCTGTTCGTGCAGGGGCAGGGGGCGCCGCGGGGGAAATTGCTCGAGCAGTTCAAGGCGACGGAGCGAAGCGTGCTCTTCGGCACCGACAGCTTCTGGATGGGCGTGGATGTGCCGGGCGATGCGCTCTCGAATGTGATCATCACGCGGCTGCCGTTTGCGGTGCCGGATCATCCGCTCGTGGAGGCAAAACTGGAGCTGGTGCAGGAACGCGGCGGCGATCCGTTTAGCGAGTATTCGCTGCCGGAAGCGATCCTGAAACTACGCCAGGGCGTCGGGCGTTTGATCCGCACGAAGAGCGACAAGGGAATCGTGGTGATCCTCGACAACCGAATCGTGACGAAGCCGTATGGCCGGGCGTTCTTGAACGCGCTGCCAAAGTGCCCGGTCAAAGTGATTTAGCTTTCCGTCATTCCGACCGCAGCAAAGCGAAGTGGAGGAATCCGGGGCGAGCATAGAGGTGTCGCAGCGGGATCTCTGCACTTCTTCGAGATGACATGGGTGTAAATTCCGCCGTGGCAGCAATGACATGCGATCGCTTGAACATATACCCGCCACAGATTAAATGAATGACGTGAAGCCGCTCATCCTGCCGATCAGCATTGCCGTTTCGGCGCTTGTCGTCGGGATTGCCATCGGGCGGATCTCCTCTCCCGCTCCGAAAACTGCAACTACACAGGCCGCGGCCTCTTCTGCCGAGTCGACTGACGAGTCCGATGATGCCCCGCAAATGCCGGCAAGCCGATCCGCCGCCACGTCTGCTGACTCCAGTGACGCTGAAGCAGCGCCTACCGCCGACAACATCATCAATCGCATCAAAGCCGCGCTCGCCCGGCCGGCGGGGCGGCGGACTTACGCCACGTTCAGCAAGCTCGCTGACTCGATTGACCCGAACAACGTGGCCGAAGTGATGGCGTTCGCAGAGACGCTGCAAAAGCCGCAGGAAAAAAGCATGCTGATCTCGCTCGTTGTTGGACGCTGGGCGGAGTTCGATCCGCAGGCGGCGATCGCTTACGCAGAAAAAATTCCACCGGGCACGTCGCGCAACTGGGCGATCACCAGTGCCGTCTCGGGTTGGGCGGAGCGCGACGCACCTGCGGCCACGAGCTGGGCGCAACAATTGCCGCCCGGCCCGGCGCGCGACCAGGCGATGCAAACCATTGTCTCTGCGCTCGCGGATAAAGATCCGAGTGCAGCCTTGGCCTTCCTCCAGAGTCTGCCGCCGGGGCGAAACCGGCAGAATCTTTACTGGCCGATCTTCAGTAAATGGACCGCGAGCGATCCGGTTGCCGCGGCCGAGCGCGCGATCCAGCTGCCGCCCGGCTCGAGCCGCGACGCCGCGATCCAGGTGATCGGTTCGAACTGGGCGAACCAGGATCCGGAAGCAGCGTTCGGCTGGGCCAACGGGCTGCCGCCGGGCCAGGGCCGCAACCAGGCGTTGCAGAACATTTTGTCGAACTGGGCCACCAAGGATCCGCAACGAGCCGCGACGATCGTGAACGAATTGCCGGCTGGTTCGGTGCGCGATCTCTCGATCGCAAATGTCGCCCGACAATGGGCGCAAACCGATGCGCGTGGCGCCTTGGCGTGGGCTGAGCAATTAGCAGTGGGGGAGGCGCAGCGGAATGCGATTCGATTCGCACTCACGAGCTGGGCACAGACCGATCCGGCCGCAGCGGCGGATTACGTCGCCACCCTGCCAGCCGGGAAAGTGCAGGAGGACGCCACGAGCGCGATCGCGCTGCAACTCGCTAACAGCGACATCCAAAGCGCCGTCGCATGGGCGCAAAAACTTCCGCAGGGCACCGGCAGGCAAAACGCGCTCACGAACATTATCGCGCAATGGAGCGACGCTGATCCGCAAGGGGCGGCGGAATTTGCTGCTCGCTCGACCGAAGCTGATGGCCGGAAAGCGTTGCTCGAGAATGTGTCGCGGCAATGGGCGCGGCACGACCCGGAAGCGGCGCTGCGTTGGGCGGGAACTTTGTCGGACAACAATGCGCGCGAGGCGGTGATGCCGGGGATTATCGCCGTCGTGGCGGAAGCTGATCCGCGCGAAGCTTCGCGGCTCGTGGCGCAGATGACACCGAGCGAGGCGCAGAGTCAGGCGACCGCTTCCGTGGCGTGGCAGTGGGCCGGCGAAGATCCGCAAGCGGCGAGCAGATGGGCGGCCGCTTTCCCGGAGGGGAAAGCGCGCGAACGGGCGTTCGATAGCGTGATGAATCGATGGTCGCAAACTGATCCCTACGCGGCCGGCGCATGGCTTGGAACCCTGTCAGCCGGTCAGTCGCGCGATGCCGCCGTGACTGCTTACACGCGGCGCGTGGCTTCCACTGATCCGGCGACCGCCGCGCAATGGGCGGAAACGATTGGCAACGAAAGTATGCGCAACAGCCAGGTGGAATCGATCGCCTCCGCGTGGTTGAAAACGGATGCAAATCGCGCCGCGAACTGGATCACGAATTCTACTTTGGCGGATGACGTGAAAGCGCGGCTGCTGCCGCGGCAGTGATGAGCAGGAACGCACATTGGCAAGCGAACGCGCGCCCCCGCCGTCATCTTGAGCGGAGCGAAGCGAAGTCGAAAGATCCCGTGGCGACAGTGGTGGGTGTGCGACGGGATTCTCCACTTCGGTCGAAATGACAGAAAAGGCACAGTCGAACAACGCGCAGTCGAAAGAGGATCGGATGGCGAAAGCGGAAAGTATGGCCACGGGATTCCTCGACTTCGCTCGGAATGACAAGCGCGCCGCGGATCGAGCGGCGGAAGTCCGCCACATCATCGCGATTCTGCACAAGTGGGGCATTCACACGCTGGGGCAGTTTGCCGCGCTGGAGAAGGAGCAGGTTAGTCTGCGTCTCGGTCCGGAAGCGGTGCAGCTGTGGGAGCGCGCCAACGGCAAAGCGACGCGGCTCCTGAAGCTGGTGCAACCGCCGGAATCGTTCGCGGAGTCGTTCGAGTTCGAAAATGAAATCGAGACCGTCGAGCCGCTGTTGTTCATGCTGCGGCGGTTTTTACAGCAGCTGACGCTGCGACTTGGCGCGCTCTACTTCGTCGCGCAAGAGCTGCAGCTTCGCATCACGTTCAGCGACAAAAATTCCTACGAGCACCTCTTCAAAATCCCGGAGCCAAGCAACACCGTCGAAGTGCTCTTCCGGATGCTGCATACGCATCTCGAAAATTTCACCTCGTCAGCTCCGATCATTGCGGTCGCGCTGGAAGCAGAGCCGACGAAGGCCACGCAGCAGCAGTTCAGCTTATTTGAAACTGCGCTGCGGGATCCGATGCAGCTTTCGGAGACACTGGCACGGCTGACGGGTTTGGTCGGCGCGGAGCGTGTCGGCACGCCAGTGTTGGAAGAGACACATCGGCCGGATGCATTTCGGGTCGAGCCATTCGCGTGGCAACTGGACGACACGAAAGCGACCGGTGATCCGCTGCCGTCGTCTGCGTTGCGACGGTTCCGCTCCGGTACTGCAGCGGCAGTCCTGCTCGAACAAAAGAAGCCGGCGCATGTGCGGAGCGCGGAACTGCAAGGCGCCGTCGTGCAGCAGGAAGGACCGTTTTTGGCTTCGGGCGATTGGTGGGACCGGAACGCCTGGGCGCGCGCCGAGTGGGATCTGCAGCTCGCGAATGGCGTGCTCTGCCGCTGCCACCAGCATGAGCAAGGCTGGGCCGTGGATGGGATTTATGATTAACCACCCGCTGTCATTCCGAGCGAAGCCGAGGAATCCCGTGGCATTACTGCACGGCAGCATCACGGGATTCCTCGGCTCCGCTGCGCTCCGCTCGGAATGACTGCGGCGTTGCGACATGCCTTACGTCGAATTGCATGCCTGCAGCGCGTTTAACTTCCTGCGCGGCGCTTCGTTCCCCGAGCAACTGGCGGAAGTCGCGGCCGAGCTGGAGATGCCGGCGCTCGTGGTGCTCGATCGCAATGGCGTTTACGGTTCGCAACGTTTCTCGGTCGCGGCGCGGGAGAAGAATGTGCGGCCGATTGTCGGTTGCGAACTGACGCTGAGCGGCGGCGCGGTGCTGCCCGTGCTGGTCGAGAATCGCATCGGCTATGCGAATCTCTGTGGGTTGCTGACGCAGGCGCATCTACGAAGCGAGAAGGGGAGCTGCACGATCGAATGGGATGAGATTCCGCCGTTTGCGGAAGGTTTGGTGGCGCTTTTGGGGAGCGCAGGCTGCCAGCCTGCAGTTTCCGGCAGCTTGCCGGAAACATCTGGCGGCACCTCCTCGCGTGATCACACCCGGCGCGTCCGGCAGGCTGCCGGACGCAGCAGGCTGGCAGCCTGCGGTCCCCAGAATTTGGCCGATCGCGCGCAGCGGCTGATCGAGACGTTTGGCAGCTGCAACGTCTACGTCGAAATCCAGCGGCACTTCATTCGCGGAGAGGAGCGCACGAACCAGCAGCGGATCGATCTTGCCCGTACATACAACCTTCCGCTGCTGGCCACCAACGGCGTGCAATACGCGCGTCCTGCTGGCCGCCAGGTGCTTGACGTTTTCACCTGCATTCGCGAGCACACGCACCTCGATGCCGCCGGTAAATTGCTGACGCAAAATGCGGAACGGCATCTGAAGAGTGATGCGGAGATGCGCGTGCTTTTCCGCGATTTTCCGGAAGCCATCACGAACACGGAACGACTCGCGGACCGGCTGACGTTTTCGCTCGAGAATATCGGCTACGCCTTCCCGGATTTCCCGGTGCCGGCCGGGCACAGCATGGATTCGTTCCTGCGCACGATCACGCTTTTCGGGGCGCAGCAGCGCTACAAGGCGATGAGCACGGCGGTGAAACGGAAGCTCGAGGAGGAGCTCGCGTTGATTACGAAGCTCGGATTTTCCGGCTACTTCCTGATCGTCTGGGACATCGTCAATTTCTGCCGCGAGAACAACATCATGGTGCAGGGGCGTGGCAGCGCGGCGAATAGCGCGGTCTGCTATTGCCTCGGGATTACACCGGTCGATCCCGTCAGCAATCATCTCGTTTTCGAGCGGTTCCTGAGCGAGAGCCGCAAAGGCTGGCCGGATATTGACCTTGATCTACCGAGCGGCGACCGACGTGAAGCGGTCATTCAGGAAGTTTACCGGCGCTACGGCAAACACGGCGCCGCGATGACGGCGAACGTGATCACCTACCGCGGCAAAAGCGCGGCGCGTGAGATCGGGAAGGCGCTGAATTTCGCGCCGAACATTCTCGACCGCTTTTCGCATCTCTTCGCGAGTGGCGATTTCCCGCACACGCTTGATCTCGCGGCGCAGATCGAGCAGGCGGGGCTGCCGAAAGCACATCCGCGGATGCCGGCATTCCTCTCGTTATACCAGGCCGTCTACGGATTGCCGCGTCATCTCGGGCAGCACTCCGGCGGCATGATCATCTGCCAGAACAAGCTGAGCTCGTTTGTGCCGCTGGAGAATGCATCGATGCCCGGCCGCGTGGTCGCGCAATGGGACAAGGACGATTGCGAAGATCTCGGCATCGTGAAGGTGGACCTGCTCGGGCTCGGCATGATGTCGGTCATGCAGGATACGTTCGAGCTTTGTCGGGAACGCGGGCGGCCGCTCGACCTCGCGCACATTCCGAAGGATGACGCCGCTACCTTCGAGATGATGTGCAAGGCGGACACGATCGGCGTGTTCCAAATTGAGAGCCGCGCGCAGATGGCGACTCTGCCGCGGATGCAGCCGAAATGCTTCTACGATGTGGTGATCGAAGTGGCGATCATCCGACCGGGACCGATTCAGGGCGACATGGTCCATCCGTACCTCGCGCGGCGCGCGGGGAAGGAGCCGGTGACGTATTTTGACGACCGCTTGGAGCCGATCCTCGGCCGCACGCTCGGCGTGCCGCTGTTCCAGGAGCAGCTGCTGAAGATCGCGATGATCATGGCGAATTTTTCCGGCGACGAAGCCGAAGAGTTGCGGCGCGCGCTGAGCTTTCATCGTTCGCAGGAGCGGATGAACAAGGTGAGCGTGAAGCTGCGCGTCGCGATGGCGAAGAACAAAGTCGCGCCGGAGGCAATCGATAAAATCCTGCAGGCGATCACGTCTTTCGCGCTCTACGGCTTTCCGGAATCGCACGCGATCAGCTTCGCGATTCTCGCTTACGGCAGCGCTTATCTGAAGACGCATCGCGCACCCGAGTTCTACGCGAGTTTGCTCAACAACCAGCCGATGGGCTTCTACTCGCCGGCCACGATCGTGAAGGACGGGCGCCGGCATGGGCTCAAGACGTTGGCCGTTTGCGTGGCGCACTCCGACTGGCGGTGCGCGGTGGTCTCCGATGACACCATCCGGCTTGGATTCTGCGTGGTGAATGGGCTGCGGAAAGAGCATGCGGAAGAGCTGGTGAACCAGCGCGGGCAAGCGGCATTTCAGTCGGTGGACGATCTCAAGCGCCGCGTCACGCTCACGAAAGAAGAACTGCGGGCGCTGGCGGAGTTAGGGGCTTTGAATGCGCTGGCCGAGCACCGCCGTGAGGCGATGTGGCGGGTCGAAGAACAGCCAGCCGAGCCGCTCTTTAGTCATTCCGAGCGGAGCGTAGCGGAGCCGAGGAACCCCGTGGCAAACCGCACAGGCACTGCCGCGGGATCCCTCGGCTTCGCTCGGGATGACAACAGTAAGTCACCGCTCCTGCCGATGACGCTGGCCGAGCGAGTTCAAGCCGATTACGAAACGATGAGCCTAACGACTGGTCCGCATCCGATGAAGTTGTTGCGGGAGCAGTTGCCGAACGCGTGGCGGGCGACGGATCTCGTGCAGGCGCGCCATGGCTCCACCGTGCAAATCGCCGGCAACGTCATCTGTCGTCAACGCCCGGGAACAGCGAAGGGATTCGTGTTCATCAGCCTCGAAGATGAGACCGGTGTTTCGAACGCGATCGTGACGCCGGATTTATTCGAGAAGCTGCGGCTGCTCATTACAGAGGAGCCGTTTCTGCTGATCGAAGGCGAAGTGCAGAACACCGACGATGTGGTGCTGGTGAAGGCGAAACGGATCAGACCGCTCGAGAACGCGCAGATCACGGCAAGCGCTTCGCACGACTTTCATTGAGCCGTGCATGATCACGTGACCTCGCAGCAGACGGCTAACCATAGCTACCGTTAATCGGTGTCATCCTGAACCGCGCAGACGGTGAAGGATCTCGCGCCCGAAGCTTGCGTGTCCGCTATCTGAAGTGTGCGCGACAGAGCCTGCGGGAGGTCCCTCGCTGTCTTCGCAGCTCGGGATGACGGCGCGGCGTGCGCGCCGCGTTTGCGTTAGTGGCAGCCGCAGTGAGAGCCGCAGGAGCCGACCGACGGACCGGTGGAACTGCCCGGAACCAGTACACCCAAGCCGCCGCTGATCACGCGGCGCACTGGTTCTCCGGTTTCCGGATCCGTGCGGAGCGGCTCGTCTTTCATACTCTGCGTGACCTCAAAACGTCGCGCCGGCTTGTCGGGATTGGTGGTTTCGTAGACGTAGGTCGGCATGTGAGAATCTACTCGGCAGTCGCCTTTTTTGCCTCCGATTTCGGCTCGGCAGCTTCTTCGTGCGGCTGATCACCCGTTTCCATCCACTCGGTGTGGAAAACGCCTGGTTTATCGATGCGTTCGTAGGTGTGGGCGCCGAAGAAGTCGCGCTGCGCCTGCAGGAGATTCGCGGGCAAACGTGCCTCGCGGTAGCTGTCGAAATACGAGAGCGAAGCACCAAACGCGGGAACCGCGACGCCGTGCTGGACAGCGGCTGCGACGGCGATGCGCCAGTTGTGTTGCGTCTTCCTGATGATGCCGGTGAAATATTCATCAAGGAGCAGGTTCGGCAGCTGCGGGTTGCGCCGGTAGGCTTCGGCGATCCGGTTGAGGAAGACCGCGCGGATGATGCAACCGCCGCGCCAGATGGTGGCAATATCGCCGAAGTTCAAGCTCCACGAAGAGGCGATGCTCGCCGCGCCGAGCAACTCCATCCCCTGCGCGTAGGAGACAATCTTCGAGGCGTAAAGCGCGTCGTGCACGGCCGCGATCAGCTGCTTTCGATCCCCGGAATACTTTGGCACGTCCGGATGCGGCAGAATCTTGGACGCTTCGACTCGCTCCATTTTGCGCGAGGAAATGACGCGCGCTTCGACCGCAGCGTTGATCGTCGAAATCACGACCGCCTGATTGATCGCCGACTGCAACGTCCAGATGCCGGTGCCTTTCTGGCCCGCCTTGTCGAGAATGGCATCCACGAGCGGCTTGCCAGTATCGGGGTCTGTTTTGCGAAAAATCTGGGCGGTGATGTCGATCAAGTAACTGTCGAGCTCGCCCCGGTTCCATGCGGCGAAGATATCCGCCAACTCGGCGGCTTCGATTCCGAGCACGTGTTTGAGGATGGCGTACGACTCGCAGATGAGCTGCATGTCGCCGTACTCGATGCCGTTGTGCACCATCTTGACGTAGTGGCCGGCGCCGCCGGGACCCATGTAACGACAGCACGGCTCGCCGTCGACTTGCGCGGCGATCTTGCGGAAAATCGGCGCGATCGTCTCCCATGATTCTCGCGAGCCGCCGGGCATCAACGATGGCCCTTTCAGCGCGCCCTCTTCACCACCCGAGACGCCGCAGCCAACGTAATGCAGCCCGAGCGCTTCGACTTCCTTGCAGCGCCGTTGCGTGTCCGTAAAAAGCGAATTGCCTCCGTCGATGATGACGTCGCCGGGTTCCAGCAGTGGCGTGAGCTGCGCGATGACGGCGTCGACGGGTTTGCCGGCCTTCACCATGATCATCGCTTTCCGTGGCCGCGCCAGAGCGCCGACGAACTCCTCAATGCTGCGCGCCGGCACGATGTTCTTACCGTCTGCCTTCCCCGCAGCGAACTTTTCGGTCACCTCGGTAGTGCGGTTGTAGACGGCAACCGAGAAGCCTTTCGACTCCATGTTCAAGACCAGGTTTTCGCCCATGACGGCGAGCCCGATGAGCCCAATATCACATTGCTTCGAGTTCATTTTGCGTATCTCCTGTGTGGCGGCGGAACGACCGGAGCCGAGTCTATCCAGTTACTCACACGCATGGCAAATTCCGTCTGCGCCGTTTTTCTGACCGACGCGCCCATTGGTTCTCCCGGGCAGGAGTATCCTGCTGAAACCGGTGGGGTGGTGGATTTCTGGGGAGTGGTGCGAAAGACCGAGAACGGTTCCGAAATCGCAGCGATCAAGTATGAGGCCCATCGTGCCATGGCTGAGCATCAGCTGCAGGTGCTTGCGGAGGAGGCGGCCCGGCGCTTCGAGCTGACGCAGGTGCGAATTACTCACCGATTGGGAGCGGTGCCGGCAGGCGAGGCGTCGCTGCTGGTGCGAATCGGGAGCCGCCATCGCGCGGCCGTGTTTGAGGCGAGTGTCTGGCTCGTGGATGAACTGAAGAAGCGCGTGCCGATCTGGAAGCATCCGGTGTTCACGTCGCGGTCGGCGGAATCTGCGGCGGCATGAATTGGGCGAACCGCCTAACGGTCAGCCGGCTCGGGTTGACCATTCTGTTTGTCATCTCGCTGAACTCCACGTGGGAGTTCGGCCACACCGTCGCGCTGGTGCTCTTCGCCGTCGCCGGCGTGACCGATTACTTCGATGGCGAAATCGCGCGGCGTTATCAGTACGTCACCAATTTCGGCAGGCTGATGGATCCGCTGGTCGACAAGGTGATGGTGGCGGCGGCGTTCATCTCGCTCGTGCCGTTGAACGCGATTCCAGCGTGGGCGGCGACTATCATCGTGGCGCGCGATTTCCTCATCACCGGGCTGCGCCTGATGGCAAGCTCCAAGGGCGAGGTGTTGCCGGCGGAGCGTCTCGGGAAACACAAGACCTCGTGGCAAATTATCACCGTGATCTACTTCCTCCTGTTGCTCTCGATCCAGGAGCTGCGGCGCTCCGATGAAGCCAGCATCTGGTGGTCGCGGGCGTGGAACGACGGCGGGCCGGTGCTCGTCTGGATCACGGTGGGGCTGACGCTTTACTCGGGACTGGCGTACGCGTGGCGGCATCGGGCCGTGGTCGCAACCGAGACGTAAACGCGCCGGCGTTTGCACGCGTGAACTCCCGCCGCGGCAGGGTCAACAGCTTTCTATCGAGAAAGCAGAACAGCGGGTGAAGGGAATCGAACCCTCGTCAGTAGCTTGGAAGGCTACAGCTTTACCATTAAGCTACACCCGCGCGGTCGATAAGCTGGCGCGGCGTCTCACGGCTGCCAAGCTCTTTCTTCGCGGCGCGGCAGTTGCTTGCAGGCTTGCCATCAGCACCCCTGAGGTCTAGCTCTGGAGGGATGAAACTCGCTGCCTTCTCAGCCTCCGCCGTTCTCCTGTTGATCGTTTCGGCCCGCGCCGACCTGACCATTGTGCAGAAAGTCGAAGGACCCATGCCGATGTCCGAAATGACGATGAAGATTAAAGGCGACAAGGCTCGCATCGACGCCGGGCCGCAGATGACCAGCATCATGGATGCAAAGACTGGCGAGGCCGTCACGTTGATGCACGAGCAGAAGATGCTGATGCGCATGTCCGCGGAGCAGGCCAAAGCCGCCGCTGCCGCCGTCGCCGAGAGCATGCCGGGACAGGAGCGGGCGGTGCCCGTGAAGATCACGCCCTCGGGAAAAAAGGAAACAATCAACGGCTTCGAAACCGAAGAGTACCTCTACGAGACGCCGGCCATGAAAGCGAGCTACTGGATCGCAAAGAGCTACCCGAACGCTGATTCAATCATGAAGCAGATGCAGGCGCTGAACTCGCAGGCGATGACGACCGGCCCTGCGGGCATTCCCGATTTCCGTCATTTCCCCGGCTTGCCCGTCCGCACGAACGTCTCGATGGGCGGGCAGCAATTCGTGACGACGGTTACGTCCGTCAAACATGATCCCCTGAATGATGCTGACTTCACCGTGCCCAGCGGCTACCAGGAGATGAAGATGCCCGACATGAGCAGCATGATGGGCGGCAAACCCGATGCAGCGGCAAAGCCGAGCGCCTCGCCGAAGAAGAAGTAGCTCGCGTCGAACAACACTGGCGCACGTGTGGCTCCGCCTTTTGTCCTCGCGTCGGGTTCCCCGCGCCGGCGGCATTTGTTGTCGGAAGCGGGATTTAAGTTCGAGGTCGTCTCGCCGGCGGTGGCGGAGAGCAGCAGCGCGGCGTTGACGATTCGGGAACTGACGATCTGTAACGCGACGCGGAAGGCGATGGTGGTGGCGCGCGCACGACCGGATGCCGTCGTGCTTGGTGCCGACACCCTGGTCGCCCTCAAGAGGAGCGTGATCGGCAAGCCCGCAAGCCTGCGCGAAGCGGCAGCGATGATCAGGCGCTTGAGCGG
>JACDCC010000116.1 GCA_013694595.1 Chthoniobacterales bacterium | reverse complement strand
AGACTCTGTCGAGCCTGAGAGAGCTGCGCCAGGCTCGACAGAGTCTCGCCCTACCAACGGCAGCTTGTTGATGTCCCCGCTGCCGCTAGGCGGTCCGGCCGCAGCAGTTCTTGAACTTCTTGCCGCTTCCGCAGGGGCACGGCTCGTTGCGGCCGACCTTCGGGAGTTCGCGCCGCACCGGCGGAAGATTGAGCGTCAGCTCTGAGCTTTCCCCGTCGCCGCCGTTCCCGGCGACTGCGGCCCGAGCGGGTGAACGAGCCGGTTCCGGACGCCGTCCCAGCGCCGGGCCGGGCGCAGGTCCATTCGCGGTCGGAGCGGTCGGCGCATGCTCGCGCAGGAGAAATTGGGGCAGCGTGGAGAGGAAGTTTTCGAACGCCTGCAGGTTCGACGTGCTGCGGAAGAGGTTGTGCAGGACTTCGTTTTTGATGTTCGCCATCAGCTCCACGAACATGTCGTAGGCTTCCGTTTTGTACTCGATGAGAGGATCCTTTTGCGCGTAGCCGCGGAGGTACACGCCCTCGCGGAGCGCGTCCATCGCGTAGAGATGCTCCTGCCAGAGGCGGTCGATGGCGTTGAGAATGATGTAACGCTCGAGGCCTTTCACCGCAGTTGGTTCTTCGTGGCTCGACTTGCGCTCATAGGAGTCCTTGATCCGCTCAATCAGGAAAGCAGCATTCTGCTCGACGGTGCGGGTCTCGAATTGCGCCTTCTCCGCGCTCAAGCCAACGGGAAACGTCATGTTCACCCAGTTCAGGAGTCCGGCGTAATTTGGCTCGTCGGTCCCGGCCGAACCGAGATATTCGCCCACCTTCACCGGCACGGCCTCGTCAATGACTTCGAAGATCAGCTTGCGCGGATCGTCGGTATCGATCGTGTCGTTACGATAGGTGTAAACGACCTCGCGCTGATTGTTCATCACGTCGTCAAAGTCGAGCGTGCGTTTGCGCTGGAGGTAATTGCGCTGCTCCACGCGTTTCTGCGCGGTCTCGACCGACTTGTTCAACCACGGATGCTCCAGCTCCTGGCCTTCTTCGAGGCCGAAGCGTTCCATGATCTTCGTCATTCTATCGGCCGCACCGAAGTTGCGCATCAGGTCATCTTCAAAGCTGACGTAGAAGCGCGATCCGCCGGGGTCGCCCTGACGCGCGCAACGACCGCGCAACTGCCGATCAATCCGCCGCGACTCGTGTCGCTCGGTGCCGATCACGAACAAACCGCCGACCTCGGAGACCCCGTCTCCGAGCTTAATGTCGGTGCCGCGACCCGCCATGTTCGTCGAGATCGTCACTGTTCCGGCCTGGCCCGCGCGCTGCACGATCTCCGCTTCCTGCCGGTGATATTTCGCGTTCAGAACGTTGTGCGGAACCTTCTCCCGCTTCAGCATTCGGCTGAGTAACTCCGACGCTTCGACACTCACCGTGCCGACGAGCACCGGCTGCTGCTTGCCGTGGCGTTCTTTAATTTCCGCGATGACGGCGTTGTACTTCTCGCGGCGCGTTTTGTAGATGCGATCGTTTGCGTCGAGCCGGGCAATCGGTCGATTCGTGGGAATCGGATTCACGTCCAGCTTGTAGATGTCGTGGAACTCGGCGGCTTCTGTCTCGGCCGTTCCGGTCATGCCCGCGAGTTTGTGATAAAGACGGAAGTAATTCTGGATCGTGATCGTCGCCAGCGTTTGCGTCTCGCGATCGATCTGCACGCCTTCCTTCGCTTCCACGGCCTGGTGCAGGCCGTCGCTCCACCGGCGTCCCGGCATTTTGCGGCCGGTGTATTCGTCAACGATGACGACCTTGTTCTCCTCGACGACGTACTGCACGTCCTTCTCAAACAAAGAGTAGGCGCGGAGGAGCTGCGAAATGTTGTGGATGCGCTCGCCCTGCTGATCGCAATGCTGCTGGCGCTCGGCTTTCTGCCGCTCTTTCTCTTCATCCGAGAGCGCGGGGTTCAGGTCGATCTCGGTGAACTCGCTGATCAGGTCCGGGAGCACGAACGCGTCGGGCTCGTCGGGGTTCAAAAACGACCGCGCCTGTTCCGAGAGATCGGAGTCGTTCGACTTCTCGTCGATCGTGAAGAACAGCTCCTCCTTGAGCACGAATAATTCCTCCTTGCGGCTGTCCTGGTAAAACTGCAGCTCCGCCCTGTCCATCGCGCGGCGCTTTTCCGGATCTTCCATCATCCGGAGCAGCTGTTTGTTGCGCGGCTGGCCGAGCTTCACCTTGAAAAGCGCGAGACCACCTTCTTCGGGTTTGCCCTGCTCGAACAGCTCCTTCGCTTCACTGGCGAGGCGATTGCAGAGCATGTTCTGTTTCCGCACCAGCTGTTCGATGAGTGGCTTCCACTTGTCGTACTGATGAGTGGAAACGGTGGCCGGACCGCTGATGATGAGCGGCGTGCGTGCTTCGTCGATCAGGATGGAATCGACTTCGTCTACGATGGCGAAGTTATAGCCACACTGGACCTGCTGCTCACGGGTCGTGGCCATGCCGTTATCGCGCAGGTAATCGAAACCGAACTCCGAGTTCGTGCCGTAAGTGATATCCATCGCGTATTGCTCGCGACGCACTTCCGGCGACTGGTCGTGCTGAATGCAACCGCACGTCAGCCCGAGAAAACTGTAAAGCTGGCCCATCCATTCCGCATCGCGGCGGGCGAGATAATCATTCACCGTCACGAGGTGGGCGCCTTTGCCGGTGAGGGCGTTCAGGTAGAGCGGCAAAGTCGCGACCAGCGTCTTGCCTTCGCCCGTCGCCATCTCCGCGATACGCCCGCGGTGCAGGACGATGCCGCCGACGAGCTGCACATCGAAGTGCACCATGTTCCACGTCATCGGCTGATCGGAAACCGTAAAGGTATCCTGCCGCTCGGTGAGCCGGCGGGCGGCGTTTTTCACGACAGCGAACGCTTCAGGGAGGATGGCGTCGAGCCGCTGCCATTGCTCACCGAGGTCGGCCAGCTGCGCGAGCTCCGTCTGCCACGCCACGGTTTTTGCGCGCAGCTCATCATCCGAGAGCGCCCTGAACTGCTCCTCCAGTTCGTTGATGCGACGGATGGTCGGCGCCATGCGCTTGACCTCGCGCTGGTTTTTCGACCCAAGTATTTTCTTTAGCACCCAGCCAACCATTAGGCGGGCAATATCAACGAAAACGAGCGTCTCGCAATTGTGCGCGGGGCGCTGCCGCCGCCGTGCGGTCATCCTGAGTCGCGCACGGGCGAAGGACCTCTCGCTTTCAGGTGGCGCAGCCTGCGACCCAGCACTGACTTCGTTGCTGCTGCCGGGGGGTGGTGCGGAAACCACAAGTGAACGCGCGAGGTCCCTCACCGTCTTCGCGGCTCGGGATGACGAGAGCGGCGGCGAGCGTGATTGTGCCCGCACGTTTTCCAGTTAAGCTCGCGCGATGAAGAAAATCGTCTCGACGACAGATGCTCCCGCCGCGGTGGGCCCATATTCTCAAGCCGTTCGCGTCGGCCAATTTGTGTTCACCGCCGGACAGATTCCGCTCGATCCGAAGAGCGGCGTGATCGTGTCGGAGGATATCGGCGAACAGACCCGGCGCGTGCTCGACAACCTCGCTGCGGTGTTGAAAGCGGAGAATCTCACGTTCAAGCACATCGTGAAGACGACGATCTTCCTCACTGATCTCGGCGATTTCCAGACCGTGAATGAAATCTACGCCGGTTACTTTAGCGAGCTCCCGCCGGCGCGTTCGACCGTGCAGGTCTCCGCATTGCCGAAAGGCGCCAAGGTAGAGATCGAGTGCATCGCGGTGTCGGATCAAACACCCGCCGGCGGACAGCTGACGGTCGACGTCGGCGAATAGCGCCTGCTCTCAATGCCCGACGATCTCCTAGCCTTATTCCGGAAAACGGGTGCGCTACTGGACGGCCACTTCGTGCTTCGGTCGGGTTTGCACAGCCGGCAGTTTTTTCAGTGCGCGCTGCTCCTGCAGTACACTGATGTCGCCGCCGACGTGTGCGGACGGCTGGCGGACAAGTTGCGTCACATCGAATGCGACGCGGTGATCTCCCCTGCCCTTGGCGGAATCGTCGTCGGGCAGGAGGTGGGCTGCGCGCTCGGCAAGCGGCATATCTTTGCCGAGAAGGATGCCGGCGGTCTGGTGTTGCGGCGTGGTTTTCAGATTTCGCCTAACGAGCGGTTCGTGGTGGCGGAGGATGTCGTGACTCGCGGCGGCCGCGTGCGGGAGACGGTAGACATCGTGCGCGCACGCGGAGGTGTGGTCGCGGCTGTGGGAGTGATCGTCGATCGCAGTGGCAGCAAACGGCCGGACTTCGGTTGCCCGTTCGTTAGCCTCGTGGAGATGAACGTCGAGACATTCGAAGCCGATCAGCTCCCACCTGACCTCGCGGCGACACCCGCAGTGAAGCCCGGCAGCAAGTAAGCCGCTGGCGCGGTGGCAAACAGACTTTGACGTGAAAATCCTCATCACCGGAATCTGCGGCTTCGTTGGCAACACCCTCGCGCACGCGCTGCTCGATGAGGTCGCCGATTTGCAGTTGATCGGCGTGGACAATCTCAGCCGCGCCGGGAGTCACGTCAACAAGGCCCCACTGCAACGTCGCGGCGTGAAGGTTATTCACGCGGACGTGCGCGCTGCGAGCGATGTCGAGCTGATCCCTGCGGTCGAGTGGATCATCGACGCGGCCGCCAATCCAGCAGTGCTCGCAGGCGTCGATGGGCTGACGAGCAGTCGTCAGCTGATCGAGCACAATCTCTACGGCACGGTGAATCTGCTCGAGCTGGCGAAACGCTTCCGCGCCGGTGTTATCCTGCTGAGCACCAGCCGCGTCTATTCGATCAAGCCGCTGGCGGCACTTCCTGTTCTGCCGAGCGACGACGCGTTTCGCCTCGACGACACGCCGGGGCTGCCGCCGGGTATTTCTGAGGCCGGTATTGCGGAAGACTTTTCGACCGCGCCGCCCGTATCGCTCTACGGCAGCTCAAAACTCGCGTCTGAGGTGCTGGCGCTCGAATATGGCGACACATTCGGATTCCCGGCGTGGATCGATCGGTGCGGTATTCTCGCGGGTGCTGGGCAGTTTGGCCGCCCCGACCAGGGGATCTTCACTTTCTGGATCAACGCGTATCTGCGAGGCAAACCGCTCCGATACATCGGGTTTGGTGGAACCGGACACCAAACTCGCGATTGTCTGCATCCCCGGGACCTCGCCGCATTGCTCCAGACGCAGATGAATGCCTCATTCGCCGGACAGCCTCGCATCGTCAACGTGAGCGGTGGCGCCTCGAGCGCGATGTCACTGGCTCAGTTGAGCAGGTGGTGCGCGGAGCGTTTTGCGCCCCGCGTCGTCGAGGCGGATTTGCAGCCGCGGCAATTCGATCTGCCGTGGGTCGTGCTGGACTCTGGATTGGCGACTCAGACCTGGAACTGGAGACCGCGCGTCGAAGTTGAAGCTATTTTGGAAGAGATTGCTGCGCACGCTGAAGCCAACGAGGATTGGCTAGAGGTGTCCGGTTCTCAATGAAACTGCCCGCTCATCAACCTCCGCCATTGACGTTGCTGTCGGTCGTAATTCCGGCGCGCGACGAAGGGGGCTGCATCGCTTCGACCGTGGAGAATCTCCACCTTGAGCTGCAGCGCCATGACATCCCGCATGAAATCGTGGTGGTTGATGACGGCAGCACCGACCAAACCTGGCTCATTCTGCAGGAGCTGGAAGCGAAGATTCCTAATGTCGCGCCGACGCAGAATCCCGGGCCGCACGGGTTCGGCCGCGCGATCATCTGGGGCCTCGACCGGATGAAAGGAGACGCGGTGATCGTGATGATGGGCGACGAATCCGACAGCGCCGCGGATGCCGTTCGCTATTGGCAGAAGCTGAACGAAGGCTACGACTGCGTCTTCGGGAGCCGATTCATGAGAGGCGGAAAAGTGATCGAATACCCGCGCTTCAAGCTGCTTCTGAACCGGATGGCCAATTACTTCCTAAAAGTGTTGTTCGCCTTGCGGCTCAACGACACGACGAATGCCTTCAAGGCCTACCGGAAAGAAGTGATCGATGGCTGTCGTCCGCTCATCGCACCGCACTTCAACCTGACAGTAGAGCTGCCGCTGAAAGCAATCGTGCGCGGATACAGCTGGACAATGATTCCAATCACATGGCGGAATCGCCGCGCCGGCACGCCGAAGTTGAAGCTGAAAGAGATGGGCAGCCGTTATCTCTTCATCTGCCTCTATGTCTGGCTGGAAAAATACTTCAGCCGCGGCGATTACCGGCGGCAGCTGCCGCACGCAGCTCCAGCTCTGCCTGCCTATGAGACGGCCGCCACTGGCGTGCAAGAGAGTGCGCGCGATGCGCGATAGCAGTGGCCACGCTACGTCTATACCGCGCCCACACGTAAACGATCCCGCCGCGGCGCCGCTCTCGCATCGCAGCTGACCTTGATGTTCTCGCGCCGCGCACCGCTCTATTACCTGGCGCTATTTCTGGTCGTCGCAGGTGCGAGGCTTTGGGCGGTGGCTGAATACGGCTCGTCAGTGCCGATTCGGGATCAATGGGATTACGAGGGTGCGGCTGTGTTCAAGCCGTGGCTCGATGGCACCCTCAGCATTTCCGACCTATTTCGGCCGCACAACGAGCACCGGCTCGCGTTCTCCCGGCTGACGGGATTGTTGCTGCTTTGGCTGAACGGCCAGTGGGATTCACGGGTTGAAATGGTTGTTGGGGCAGTGCTCTGCGGGGTTTTCGCGGTCGTGATGACCGCCGCGATGATTCGACTCTTCGGACCGGCATTTCGCACGCTGATCGTCGAAGGAGTCGCGCTGTGGCTGGTGCTCCCGTATGCACAGGAAAACACGATCATGGCTTTGGGCCTGCCGTACTACTTCCTGTTGATTTTCTCCGTCATTGCGATCTGGGGCCTTGCTCTACACGACACCTATTCTGCGGCGTGGGGGGCGGGAGCCGTCAGTCTGGTGCTGGCCTGCCTGGATATGGGGTCGGGCTTCTTCGCGGCGCTCGTGGTGATCGGCGTGAAGGCATTGCAGTTGATTAGACGACGGACCAGCTTCCCCGGCGCCTTGCCCGTCGTGATCGTGTGCGCCGCCGTGATCGTCGCCAGCTTCTACTTGCGGACCATCGTGGCTCATCACAACGATACCAAGGCTACCTCGATCGGTAACTGGCTCTACGTGTTCGGTCGATGTCTCGCGTGGCCTTTTTGTGACATCCCGTTGCTCGCGGTGGTCATGTACCTGCCGATGGTTCTTGTCGTTTTCTGGTATTTGCAGAGGCCGCGCTCCGATTTTCCTGGTCCGGCGTGCCGCCAGGCGGAAGCTCTGATCGCGATCGGCGCGTGGGCGGTGCTGCAGGCGGCGGCAATCGCCTATACGCGTGGCGCGAGCGTCATCCCGATCCCCGTTTCCCGCTACATGGATTGGCTGGCGCTTGGCGCGCTGGGCAACCTGTTCGCCGGCGCCTTTCTGGTCACACAGATGCCGATCGACGGTCGGATGCGGCGAATCGGCGCATTGCTGTTCACGTACTGGGCAGCTGCGCTGGCGATTGGCGCTGTGCTGCTCAGCCACCGCGAAGTCGCACCGCTCGTGCCGCGAGGCGGCGAGCTCTACGCGCACGAACAAACGGTGCGCGCGTATGTCGCAACGGGCGAGCATTCGCACCTCACGGTTAACCCCGCGGCGGTTCCGTACCCCGTGGCTGACCGTTTGGCATCGTTGCTGGACGATGAGGCGATCCGAAACATTCTGCCGGCTGAGGTGCGCGCACCATTGCAGATCGAAGCTGAGGAGGCATCCGCTTCCACCTTCATCCGTGATGGGTACCCGCCTTCGGTACCGAACCCCGCGTACGAACGCACCTGGGGCTCGTATTCTGAAGGGGGCGAAGCAGCGACCGGAATTCTGCGCAGCACTGCGACTACGACAGCATTCCCGTATCTGCAATTTGAAGTCGCCGGACGGCTGCAGACGCGCATGTCATTGAACGTGCGAGACGAGAACACAGGAAAGCAGCACCGCCTCCGACCTGAGCGCGCTGGAAAGGAATGGCGCCTGGCCACCTTAACTGTCCCGGGACAGACGTTTCGGATCGTCGCCAAAGATGAGAACTCCGCCAGCTGGTTCGCGTTTCGCGAGCCGCGGGAACTCGGCCGCCTCTCCCGCTACGCGGCTCAATTCGCGAGAAGCGGGCCCATACTGGCACTGATCGGTCTCGGCCTGTGGCTGACAATCATAGTCCTGGAGCGGTTGGGTGCAGCTGCTTCGCCGACAGGTGCGGCCCCGCAGCGGGGGGTCTCACCACCACCATAGCAAGATGAGGCCGGCACAACCTGCCAGGAAGCTGCGACTCGCCCACCTGCGGCACCTGTTGTGGGCTGTCGCGGCTTTCCCGGCCGTCGTGGCGCTGCACGCGCAAATCACCCACTGGGTCGATATTCCAATCTGGGATGAGTGGGATACGCCTGGTGTCGCGCTGCTGAAGCTGAAGCAGGGCACGCTGACGTGGGCTGATCTGTTCGCGCAGCACAATGAGAGCCGGAAGTTTTTCCCGCGGCTGATCTACATGGCGCTCGAGCTCCCGTTCGGCTGGGATGTGCGACACGGGATGGTTTTGACGTTTCTCGCTCTCTGCGCCGCATCCGTGTTCGCGCTGCGGTACTTGCGCACGGGTGGCACGAAGGGGGATGCGCGCCTCCTTGGGACATGGACAATCGTGAACCTGCTCCTGTTCGCACCGTCGCAATACGAAAACCTCCTCTGCGGGAACGCCTTCGAGATTCTGATCCCGGTCCTGAGCGTGTTTGGGGTGGCTGCAGTGAACCTTTCGAACCGACCACTGTGGATGAAGGCCGCGCTCAGTTCTCTTCTCGCCACGGTTGCGACCTACAGTTTCGCCCACGGCATGATTCTCTGGGCCCTCGCGATTCCGGTGCCAAACAGCGCGCAGCTGCAGCAGCGGAGATGGTCTTGGACGCTGCTCATGCCCTTCGCGGGCTATGTTGTAGTGGCAGCCACTGCAGCCGGCAGCTACTTCGTGGGCTACCGGCGTCCCGATATTGCACCAGCTGCGGCACGGCTTGAGCAAGCGCCGCAAGTGCTAGAGTTCTTCCTTGTCTGGCTTGGGGCGCTCTTCCGGTCACCTCACGTGAGCAGCTACATCACAGGGAGCATCGTCGCTGTAGTGGTGCTCTGCGAAGTGATAGCCGCGCTGGCGCATGTAATGCGAGACCGAGGCTCCTGGAGCCGCTATTATCCGTGGCTCTTGCTCCTGGCGTTCAGTATCGGCAGCGGGATCATCACTGCGGTCGGCCGGCTAAATCAAGGGATCGAGACCGTTTTCGCGCCCGGCTTCGATGGCATCGCCGGCTTCCGATACAATCTCACGGCCGTTTTCGTGTATGTCGCTGCCGTCGGATTGCTGCACCGCCTGTATGAAGAGACGATTCGCTCAGTCCGTGACCGCAGGCGCTGGTTTTTGGTTGGGACAACCATTTCGATTGTGCTGCTCTGCTGGGCGTGGATGATGGTTTGGACGCACCAAGCCAGTCGGCTGCCAAGCTTTCAGAAGAACCGCCTGCGTGCGCTTGATGCGGTGACTTGGATAGAGGTCATCCCGAGGAATCCGGACGTATTCGCCGCGTATCCTTACATCGAAGGCTTCGCCGCGCGGGTCGAACAAATGAAGCGTCTCGGGCTTGTGAAACTGCCGCCGATCAGTCGCGGCGTGAAGCAGGCTGTGGCCTCCGCTCCGGCGGGCGATGGCGAAGCTGGCGCGATCGAGACCGCGAAGCTCGAAGGAGCGCACCAGATGCGAATCATCGGCTGGGCTCGCGACCCGCGCAGGAATTCGAAACCTGGTTATGTGGTGCTCGGATCGAGAGGCACCGATGGAGTTTACCTTCCGTTCACCATCACCAAAGTTGGGCAGAGAAGACCAGATCTGGCCCATCGCCTCAACGCCGACGCCAAGGCGTTGCCGAGCCTCGGGTTCAATCCAGTGATCGACGTATCAAAGCTACCTCCCGGTGCATCGGAGATCCAAGGTTGGGCGGTAGATCAGAAGCTGGAGATCGCATTTCCACTCGCAGGCGCAGCAGCACTGCACCGCCCGGTTGACTAATTCCAGTCGGAGTGTAGAAATACTACCGGCTTGGCCCGTCGCCTGCTTCAAGAGGCGGAGCGCTTCGCGTCGGCATCAACGCCGAGGCGGCCAAAATGCCGCCCGCGCCCCGTCGCCGTCTGCTCTCAACCTGACCAAATCACCACATGCATCGCCACTTCGCTAGCTCCGCCTTCTACAAACTAGTTGTCGCCGCCATCGTTCTCGCAGCCGCGGCAATCCTCCCCCACCGAGTAAGCGCGCAACAAATCGTACGCGTCACCGATTCCGCCGGTCTCCAAGCCGCCATCCGCAGTGTGACGGACGGCGGCGTGATCGAACTCGCGGCCGGTACCTATGCTGCACCAACAGGCGGTTTCACGATTTCCGACGTCGCGACCACAAGGTCGTTCACGATCAAATCCGCGGCGGGGACATCACCCATCCTCAGCGGCGGCGGCAGTCGAGACATCCTGCGTCTCGTAAACCGGGTGGGAAGCTCCTCCCGACCGGTCACTTTCGAAGGGTTGACATTCGCCGATGGCTTCTCCGGCACCAATCAGGTCGGCGGAGCACTCACGGTGACCCGCGCACATGCGATCTTTATCTCCTGTCTCTTCCGAAACAACGTCGCGAACGCTTCTGTGACGGGCGGAGGCGGGCTCTGGATCGATCATTCGACGGTGTCGTTTCGGAGCTGCACATGGAGTGACAATTCCTCACGGAACTACGGCGGCGGTGTGAGTGTCTATCAATCCCGCGTGTTTTTGCGCGATTGCATCTTCAAGGCGAACCGCACGAACGTGGCGAATCACGTTTACAATGCGCAGGGCGGCGCGATCGCGAATAGTAACTCGGAAGTTCGGATCGACGATAGCAGGTTCGAGAACAATCACGCTGGCTACGTCGGCGGCGCCATCTTTTGCGGGGCAGAATGGCGTGAGCCGTATAGCACGCCTACTGCTCAATTGATCGTCACCAACTCAGTTTTTGTCGGCAATTCGGCCGCGGCGGCTCCAGGAATCGGAACTCCGTCGGCACCGATCGGCGGTGCTGTTCATCTCGAAGACCAGACCACCGGCCGTTTTGTGAACTGCCGGTTCCTGAACAACAGCGCGGGACAGGCAGGAGCGCTCAGCTCCTACCGCGCAAACACCGAGATCGATCGATGTGTGTTCGACGCGAACGTTGCCGTCGGGCCTGACGCGCACGGCGGCTCAATTTATGCTGACTCTTCCGATTTGCCCGACTCGAGCACCAACAATGGGGCGGCCACTCGCCCGCCGCTTGTATTGACGGTCCGAGATTCGATTTTCAAGGGACGGGCTGGTGTGCCGAGCGCCGCTCACGGCGGTGGCATCTACGTTTCCGGTGACTTGAACTCCGCTTACGGCCGCCGCGGGATGCAGCAGAACGGCAGCGAAGACAGCAATCGAACACGCGTCACCTTGACGCGCGTCGCGTTTGTTGATCTGGCTACCACCGGTACGGCCGGAGCACTCAGCGGAGCATTCGTGAACCTGAGGATGGAGAACTCGATCGTGGCGAACTGCTCGACGAACGGCAGCGGAGCCGGTCTACGTTTTCAGGAAAATTCGGCCGTCACGATCGACAACTCCACCGTCGCGCGCTGCAAGTCGGGCGAGCTCGGGGCGGGCATCACCATGTTCAGCGGCAAGCTCGACGTGACTAACACCACCTTCGTCCAGAATCAAAACGGAGGAGGTCGGGGCGCTGCGATCACGACGGTGCCTTCGTCTGCAGGCGATGGTCTGCCGGACATGGATATGACTGGTGTGGTGAAGGATTGCCTTTTCGCCGCCAACAGTGGCGATACCGCCCTCTACTCCGGTGATCGAGCCTTGCCGCCATTCAACCGTCTCCAATACGGCGGAAACCGTTTCGCACCTGGCACTGATCGCGTCTTTATCAGCGACTTCGGCAATGTTCATAGCGTTTCAACCATGAACCTCTTCCAACTGCCGCGTTCCGACGGTAGCCTCACGATTCTCTCACCGTCTCCTAACATCCTGCTGAACGCACAGCCCGTCGCAAAAGCCTTGCTGAAGCTCCCGTCTTCCATCGCAAGAAGCGGGGGCCCTGGTGAGGCCATGCCGACGCCGTCCTATGTCGTCTACGCCTCGCACGGAGCCGCAGCTATCCTAGACGACGCACAGCAAATCGACAGCGCGGGCGTGATCGGCACGACGTCGGACTTCGGCCATACGCTCAGCGTCGGATCAGAATCCATCTCCACGAGCCCCCCTGCAGGAGCCGCGCTGAACATTTCCACCCGTCTGCGCGCAGGCACAGGCGAGAATGCTTTGATCGGTGGCTTCATTATCGTGGGCAACGCGCCGAAACGCGTGATCATTCGCGCCGTTGGCGGATCGAGCGGCGTTTCAGGCGCGCTGCAGGACCCGAAGCTCGAGCTCTTCGATGCGAACAGAACGAACATCGCGACCAACGACAATTGGCGCTCAACCCAGATCGGTGGCGCTGTCGGCGCCGATCAGGTCGTCGAGATCCACGCTAGCAGTGTGGCTCCGGCGAACGAGTTGGAGCCAGCTATCATCGCCACGTTGGATCCAAATATGGCTTATACTGCTGTCGTCAGCGGAGCGAATGACGCGACCGGAGTCGCGCTTGTCGAGGTCTATGATCTCGATGGCCCGCAAACTTCCACGCTCGCGAATATCAGCACACGCGGTCTGATCCAAAATCGCGACAACGTGATGATCGGCGGATTCATTTACGCCGGCGGCATCGGCGCGACGAATGTCGTCGTTCGAGCGATCGGCCCTTCCCTGGCTGCCAACGGCATTGGGAATGGCCTGCCTGATCCGGTGCTCGAAATGTTCGACGGTAATGGAAGCGGCATTGCCTCGAATGATGACTGGAAAACCAACCAGGCTGCCATCGAGAGGACCGGGCTCGCGCCGCGCGATGATAGAGAGTCAACCGTTCTGCTATCAGGTTTGCCGCGAGGTCCGTACACTGCGGTCGTCAAAGACAGAGATGGTCGGGCAGGCGTTGGGATCGTGGAAGTTTACGTATTCCGTTGACGGAAGGATGTATGGCCGGTGCGGCTGCGTAGCCGACTGGAGCACCGCTCCACGTGCGAGTTTATGGCAGACTGGTAGCACAAGCGCGCCCGTAACTTGCGGCTGACGCTACACGGCATACAATCCGGGCATGCCATGCAGGCGCTCCGCAGACCGATCGCTCTCTCACGCGCCACAGCCAGGTCACACATTACTTCTTCGAAGGCTGCACTTACTTCACGCCGCTGACTGGCGCTGTAAGGCAGCCTCAGGCTATCGAGCCGATGGCAGCCGCTGCGGCATAAGCGTGCCGAACACCGCTGCGTACGAGGGCTGAGCGTGATCGAAAAACCGGCTTCACTTTAGCGGCAAGGTGTCATTTGCTGTCGGATAGTCACACGATTGGTCGTTCTCGCGCCGCACCTGTAGGTAGCTCGTGACACCAGCTTCGTGCCTCGGAGTAGTAGCAAGGTTGATAGCGCCGAAACAGTGATTGCCGAAAACGGATCGCTTCACCTGAATCAACCGAACCACGACGAGCGAGCTCGCGGACCCATGCTAGCCGTTATCAGCGGCTGCACCGCTACGCCAGCTGCACGGCTCGCCGACGCCAGTGTGCTAGCTGCGTCGTTCAAGCGGCACCATCCCGGATCGGAGTTTACAATCCTGGTGGTCGACGGGCACGCCCTAGAGGAGAATGCAATTGCCGATGCGCGTCTGCTGAGTCTCGACGACGTCGGTCTCTCGCTGGAAGACGCCCATCGGCTCCCGAAGATCTATCGTCCGCGCGAGCTCTGTGCGGCAGTGAAGCCATGGCTGCTCGGAACGCTACTGGGTTCGGGAGCTTCGGCAGTCGCGTATTTCGATTGCAACGTGGAGTTGTTCGCGCCCTTTGATGATGTGTGTGAGCACGCGCGCAAACACCAGGTGATCCTGAACCCGCGCATCGGCGCGATGGAGGCGGAGCCGTTCGAGCATGATCCCGGTTTTATTGCCGTTTCCGGAGAGGCTGAACCGTTTCTTGGATGGTGGTGCCGAAAACTTGGTGAGGCGTTCGAGCAAAGCCGCTCGATCAATCAGCGGTTGCTCGACGCAGTGCCGCAGGCATTTCGACCTCACGTGTTACGAGACGCCGGCTGCGGTGTCGCGTACTGGAATTTGCCCGGCCGCGAACTAACGGCCGCTGGGCATCACTACCAAGTCGACCGCGTTCCACTGCGTTCGTTTCAATTCAGCGGCCGCGATGTGCTGCAGCTGAGTGACTCACCTGCCGTGCGACAGATCTGCACTGAACACTGCGAGAAGGTGCTCGCGATGGAACGCGACCTGTCAGAGCAATTCCCGCGGGGCTTCGGGTACCTGCCGAGTTGCCTGAAAATCGACCGTCACATGCGTAGCCTGTATCGAACTGCTCTGGCGAGGTACAAAGCCGCCCAAGGACCGGAGCCTCCGAGTCCGTTCGCCCCCGGAGGCGAGCCGGCGTTCCTCAAATGGCTGAACCAGCGAAGCACGGACGGCAATCCAGAGATCACGCGTTACATGCTCGCGGTCCATGCCAACCGCGATGACATCCGTGCCGCTTTCCCAGATCCGCTCGGCCGGGACGCCTTGGCATTCCACGACTGGTTTTTGGCTTTCGGATGGCACGAGGAGAACCCCTCTCCTTTGCTCCTGCCTTCGGATGCGGCGAGTGCGCCGAATGCCGTCCCCGCGCCGCACCACAACAATGGCCAAAGCCGCGGCCCCGCCGTGAACGTGGCTGGATTTTTTCGCGCCGAGCTTGGGATCGGTGAGTCGGCGCGGTTGCTCGTCGACGCGCTCGAAGCTGCGGGCGTGCCGTATAACACCATCTCGTACGGCGGAACGGCGAACCGCCAAGCACATCATTTCGAGGAGCGGCCATCCACCGAGCGCCCCGTCGATATCAACATCGTGTGCGTCAACCCCGATCAGCTCCCCACCTTTGCGCAGAACATCGGGCCGGAGTTCTTAGACGGCCGCTACACGATAGGAGTCTGGTTCTGGGAGGTGGATGAATTCCCGAAGCCGCTCCATCGCGCGTTCGACTACGTGGATGAAGTGTGGGCGGCCAGCGACTTCGTCCGCGATGCGTTGCTGAAGGTCTCGCCAAAGCCCGTTTTCAAATTCCAGCTACCGGTGCAGGTGCCCGAGACCGACCCGACGCAGTCGCGGCAAACGCTCGGGCTACCTGCCCGCTTTTGCTTTCTGTTCACATTCGATTTTCTCAGCGTATTCGACCGCAAGAACCCGCTCGGTGTCATCGCTGCGTTCAAACGCGCATTTGCGCCTGGAGAAGGCGCCGTGCTCGTCCTGAAGTCAATTAACGGAAATCACCGCATGCGAGCCTTTGAAAAGCTGAGATTCGCGGCGAGCACGCATCCGGACATTCATTTCAGCGATCAGTATCTCTCTGCGACGGAAAAGAACACGCTCACGGCGCAGTGCGATTGTTATGTCTCGCTGCACCGCTCGGAAGGCTTCGGCCTGACGATGGCCGAGGCGATGGCGCTGGGGAAACCGGTGATCGCGACCGGCTACTCCGGCAACCTCGAGTTTATGACGGCCGAGAACAGCTATCTCTGCGGCTACACCGAAGTAGAAGTCGGCGACGATTGCGATCCGTACCCGCCGGGCGCGCATTGGGCGGAGCCGGATGTCGCGCAAGCAGCCGTGTGGATGCGGCACGTGTTTGACCATCCTGGCGAAGCGCGGGCCCGCGGTGAACGGGCGGCTGCGGACATCCGGTCGTTGCACTCCCCCGCCGTCGCGGCGCGCACAATCGCTGAACGCATCCGCATCATCCGCGACCGCCTGGCCGCCATCGCAGCGATGCGGCGCGGTTAGAGTCGCTCGCACCAGTTCACTTCAGCCATGGCTCATCACGAGGATCCTCTCACCCGTTTGTCCGCGGAGCTCGATGATCTCCGAGCGACGGTGAACCAGCTCCGTGACGCTGTCACAGCGCAGCAGGAAGAGACGAGCGGACCGTCAGCCCCGGCCGATCAGGCAGGCGGGTGGACTTCGCCCGCAGCTCTACTCGCGCAGGCATTGAATGCGAAAGTGACGGCGCTCCGGGCGTCGATGCGCGCCGTGCAGACGCAAATTTCCACGCTCGAAGCGCGGCTCGAACGTGCTGAGCGTGAAGCGTGGCAACAGAAGGCGAAGCGCGCCGAAGCGACCGCTCGGTTGAACAACCGCGAGCGGCTGTTGCAGCAAATTCAACAGTCTGCGGTTTGGAAATCGGTGAAACCGCTCTGGAAGTTGATGACGCGTGGGGAGAGGCACGAGGCGGCGCTGCCGACAGCGAGCGGTGACCTGGCTTTTGGAATCGAGGCACCTGCCGAATGGAAAACGAGCAGTGAGATCCTTGTCATCAAAGGCTGGTGTCTTTCGCGCAGCGGCAGAGCGATTGCCGGCGTGCGCGCGAAGATCGGCAAAACCGGCAGGCTCGGGCGCTACGGATTGGAACGTCGCGATATCGCGACCTCGTACGCGCGAACGGCAGGGGCGTTGCAGAGCGGATTCAGCATCGATGTGCCACTGTCTGCAGGTGTCTCCCACGTGCAGCTGGAAGCGATCGTGCAGGGCGGCGAATGGGAACCGTTCTTCGAGCATTCGGTTGAACGGGAGGGCACAGCTGCGGATCACGGGTCAGGAGGAACGAGCGATCGTGCCGCTGGAGTCGGGCGACCGACGGCGAAGCCGCTACCCCGGCTGCCGGCGATCACTACGCGAAAAGCGGCAGAGTTACTGGTTCCACTGCTGCGGAAGCACCAGGAACGCCTGGAGGGCACGCAGCCATTGTACAGCGTCATCACGCCCGCTTACAACTCCAAGCCGCAGTGGATCGCGGAGGCTGCGCTGACGTTGTTGCACCAGTCGCTGGAGAATTGGGAATGGTGCATCGTGGATGACGGCTCCGACTCGCGGGACACGCACCGCCTGCTCGAGCAACTCGCCGCCTCGAGCGAGCGACTGCGGGTCAAATTCATCGACAACTCCGGCATCAGTGTCGCGAGCAATCAGGCGCTGGATCTCGCGACCGGCGACTTCGTTTGCTTCCTGGACCACGATGATCTTCTCGACTCAAACGCGTTGTGGGAAATGCAGAAGACGCTCCGGCGCGGCTTCGACGCCGTTTATTCCGATGAAGACAAGCTCGACGATTTAACGGGGCGGCGGGTGGAGGAGTTCTTCAAGCCCGACTGGTCACCGGAATATCTCCGGGGCGTGATGTATGTCGGGCACCTGCTCTGCGTCCGCCGCGAGTTGGCGCAGCGCGTGCGCCTCGACTCTGCTTTCGACGGGGTACAGGACTTTGAGTTCATGCTCCGGCTCAGCGAGACGGGCGCAAAGATCGGCCATGTCGCAAAGGTGCTCTACCACTGGCGCAAGACGCCGGGCAGCATCGCCGACAGCGTGCACGCGAAACCGGAAGCAGCGGCCTTGCAGCGACGGGCGGTCAACGCACATCTGAAGCGGCTGGGACTATCGGCCGGCGCGGAATCGAAAGCGCCGCACCGACTCCGCATCGTACCTCGACCTCGCGCCGTCTATCCGCGCGTCAGCATTATCATCCCGACGAAGGATGCGCCCCAGCTGCTAGAGCGCTGCCTCGCGAGCTTGCACGAGAAGACGTCCTACCCTGACTTCGAGGTGTTACTCGTCGACAACGGCACGACCGATGCGGAAGCGCTTCGCACCATGGAACGATATCCAGTCCGCCGAATCGATTTCCCCGAGCGCTTTAACTTCTCGCGCGCGAACAATCGCGGAGCCACGGAAGCGACCGGGTCGTTTCTCGTGTTCCTAAACAACGACACCGAAATCACCACTCCAGACTGGCTGCAGCATTTGCTGTGGTATGCGGAGCAGCCGGACGTCGGCGCAGCCGGCACGCTGCTCCTGTATGGCGACGGCACCGTGCAACATGCCGGTGTAGTGCTCGGCATGCGTGGCACTGCCGATCATGTGATGCGCGGCTTCCCATCGGACCTCGACGGTTATGCAGGCAGCCTGAGCTGCGCGCGCGAAGTATCGGCCGTCACAGCAGCATGCATGATGATGCGCAAGGAACTGTTCCAGGAGATCGGCGGGTTTAACGAGCACTTCTTCACCGCATATCAGGACGCCGACCTCTGTCTGCGCCTGCGCGAGCGCGGCCTGCGGATCATCTACACGCCCGAAGCGGTGGTGATCCATCACGAGTCCCGCTCTCGTAAAAACTACTACGACATGGTCGATCGAATGCTGCTCCTCGACCAGTGGGAACCTGTGATCGAGCGCGGTGATCCCTACTACAATCCGAATCTCGCGCTCGAGCGCGGCGACTACAGCCCAGCGCGGCCGTAGCCGTCCACTAGCGATCGGTGCCGCCGACCGGCGTGTGCTAGTCTGTGCACCGGACGATGAGCAACATTCTGTTTGTCCTTTATCACGACTTCACGGCGAACAGCGCCGTGCAGGTCCACAACTTCGCGAATCAACTCGCGTCGTTTGGGCACGGCGTCGCAGTGGCCGTGCCCGACAACAGAGAGACCGTCTCCCACCTCGGTGAGCGGGCCTACGCCGCGGTGACGTTTCCTGAGTGCGATGGCGCCTGGCGCGGGATCTTCACTGACGGCAATGCTCCCGACATTGTGCATGCCTGGACGCCGCGCGAAAACGTCCGGCTGTTTTGCGAGAAGCTGAAGAGCTTGGCGGCGTTCTCTTTGATCATCCACCTCGAGGATAACGAGGAGCTGATCCTCGAAGCGAATCTCGGCAGCCCCTTCGAGGAACTCGCCAGCTCATCGATGATCACCTTCCCTAGCAATCTTTCGCATCCGCACAACTACCGGCGGTTTCTCGCGTCGGCCACCGGAGTGACGCTGATCATGGATCGGCTGGCGAAGTTCGTCCCTGCCGACACGCCGAAGCATATCCTCTGGCCCGGCGCAGACCGTGATCTGTTTTTCCGCCGACCGAAAGACGACGCGCTGCTGCGGAGCCTCGCCGTTCCGCCAGACGGCATCGTGCTTTGCTACACGGGCAACGCTCACTCCGCGAACTTCCGCGAGGTGCGCAGCCTCTACGTCGCGGTCGCCATTCTCAACCGCGAAGGCACGCCCGCGACGATCATCCGCGCGGGCGCCGATCATCGCTCATTCCTCGGGCCGGACGAGAGCTGGGCGCGTCAGCACGCGATTGAGCTCGGCTATGTCGAGCACGTCAATGTGCCGCCATTACTCAGTCTGGCCGACTTCCTGATTCAACCCGGAGCTGCAGACGAGTTCAATGAGTACCGCCTGCCGGCCAAGCTCCCCGAGTTCTTCGCCATGGGTCGCCCAGTGATACTGCCGCACACGAACGTTGGCCGATTCGTTCGACACGGTGAGGAGGCGTGGGTGCTGCCAAAAGTCGACGCGCTTGGGATCGTGGACGCGCTGCAGAAGCTCCGTGACAATGCTGCGCTCATCGAGCGATTGTCTGCCGGGGCGGTCGCCTATTGTGACGAGCATTTCGACTGGAAAAGAAACACGCGTGCGCTGGAGGAATTTTACCACCAGATCGTCACCGGCGAGCGCGGGTGAGTCGGTCGTCCGGCCAAAGCGATTCCTGGATGAGCCACACGCCGCGGAAATCCGTGCTGGTTTTTCAGAACTTCGTGCGGATGAAGGTGTCAGCTACGCCACGATTCGTGATTACTGCGATAGCGTCGACTTCCTGCCGAAGATCCCGAAAGTCGACGGCGACCTGAAGAACGTTCAGCGGCCTTGGGCCGTGAAGACACTGCTCTGGCTTCTTCCGCCGCCTGCGCGCTGCCTGGAAATAGGCGGTGCCGAGCCTTCGGTCAGGGGAGCGTTAAGCGAGCTCGGATATGACGTCACGCTCGTAGATCCGTACGACGGCTGCGGAAACGGCCCTACAGAATTCGAGCGATACGCAGCACTGTTTCCGCACGTGAACATCGCGCGGGCGTATCTCAGCCCGAGCATGCCGCAATTTCGTCCGAGCTCGTTCGACGCGGTGTTCTCCGTCTCGGTGATCGAATATCTGCCGGCGGGCGGCGCTCTTGATGTCTGCTTTCGCGCAACAGCAGAATTACTGCGCCCTGGTGGCGCCTCACTACACTGCTTCGATTTCGTCCTGCAGGGGATCGGCCACGACTACGATTTTGGCAACGCCAGCAAAATCCTGGCGCATCAGGCGGCGCTGATGCAACGAGCAGCGGACCCGGCAGAGCTCAGTCCGATTCTGACGCAGCTCTCCGCTGACGTCGAAACGTTTTATCTGTCGCCGCGAGGGCATCATCGGCGAAACGGCCTCGCCTACGACCACTTCCCCTTCCGAAAAGTCGTCTCGCTCCAGAGCTACGCGACGCGCGCCGCATAGAGCGACCGGCGGCAGCTCACGACCGGCGCAGGGCCGCGGCCGCCTGCAGACGCGCTGCCATTCGTTTGCCCGCCGTCTCAAGGGAGAGCTTTTCCTGTAGTTCCTCGTTTGCGCGCGCTCCCATCGCCGCGGCGCCAGCGCGGTCATCGAATACCTGCCGCATAAACGCCGCCGCCTGTTCCTCGGAAGGTTCGGCCCAGACACTGCCCGCTTCGTAGAGCGGCCCAGCGCGACGGATCTTCGTCAGCTGGTAGTCGACCAGCAGGCTGTTGCCGTTGTTCATGAAGTCGACGTTCCCCGAATAGCCCGTAGCAATCACCGGCTTGCCCAGCAGCATGGCCTCCGCCATCCCGAGCCCGAAACCTTCCGAGCGATGCAGCGACACGTAGCAGTCGCACATCTCTAGGAAGCCATACGCCTTTGCGCGCGACAGCAGTTCGGACACGAGCAGCACCCCGTTCTCCGCCGCAAACGCCTGCAGCCGCGCAAACGCCGCCTCGTCGGGCGTGCCGCGACTGGTCTTTAGAACAAGCGTCGCTTTTTCGTTGCGCCGGAAAGCGCGGCGGAAGGCACGGATCACTGCCAAAGGGTTCTTTCGTTCGAAGTCGCTGTACATGTCGAACATGAACAGAAACACGTAGTGATCGTCCGGAATGCCTAACGAGTCCTTTGGAACGCTCTCGACCGGGCCGACTTCAACTCCGGGCGGCATCGTTTCGATCGGCACTGTCATCCGCGTGCGCATCGCTTTCGCGACGAACTGCGTCGGCGACCAGATCTCATCGAGGAGCGGGAGCAGCTGCAGCCAGTCCTCGGGGATGGTCTCGAGTTCCCATGCCCAGTACGCAATCCGGTAAACTCCCGGCCGCCTGAAGAGAGAACTCCGCTCGTACGCGGTCGCGAAATAAGGCGTCGGCGCAACTGTTATAATCGTGAACGGGTAGACCTCCAAACCCAGCCATTCGGCGCGCGGCAGCAGCTTCGTGTTGATTCCGGCGGACACGTCGCGGCACGAGGTGCGGACGCCAGCCCGCTCCAGCGCCGCCTTTGTCCAGAGAGCAGCCTGCTGGATGCCCGAGGGGTAACAGAAATGGCTTAGGATGTTTGCGCCTTCAACGACTGCACTAGACGGCGACCTCTCCAAAGCCTGCTGTTGCTTCCGCGGCAGTAGCTGCGGCAGCTTGCGCAACGCTCGCCGAAACCGATATCCGCGGTGCTGCGCTTCCACCCAGTGACGAAACGCGGACCACCCGGCGGGCGTGAGCGCCGCGGGAAACTGCCGCTGCCATGACGGCTGGACGAGGTAAGTCAGCGCTACTGTGCGCGCGGGATCTTCGGCCGATTCGTGCAGGAACCAGATGATCTCGTGATCCTGAATCTGCTGGTCCGACCGGCCGTGGTTCGTTAGCCAATCGAGGAAGTAACGTTGCCCGGTTGGAACTAAACCCCACTCGTAGAGCTCCTGCAGCGCCCTGTCCTGCAGGTAAACTTCGTAGATATGTTGCCCCGGCGGCCTCCGGAACACGCCCCGTATTTTCTTTAGGGCGGCTACTGAGAGGCCGAACTTGCGCCCGCCATTTCTCGCCATCCACCCCGCAAAGGAACCTTCTGCCCCATCGCTGAGAGCTCGCGGGAATCGCCACCGCAGCCACCGGTTGTGCCTCAGGAGCGCGATCAGAAACTCGGCGGCATGCGCCTCGCTTTTCTCGACGTCAGCGATGGGGAGCTCGCGCCACGCAATGCGAAACTCGGCGCAGAACGCCGGGAACTCAGCGCTCCAAACATCAATCGCGCCGTCATCGGCCCGGCTCATAATTTGAGCTCCGGTCCATCCTGCCGCAGTCGGTAGAGCACCGGCCCGTCAGCGTCCACGCCCCAGGCCGAGATCGACGCGCCTGCGGGAACTGCAGCCCGCGGGAAGGTGGCAGTCCAACCTGTCCACAGCTGTTTCGGCGAACGCAGCTTCCGCGCAATGTCCCGGCGTCTGGTTGCCTCATCAGAGATCGCAAAGATCACCGGCGGCTGGCCGGCGGTTTCGTAGGCGAGAACCACTGCGTCGGCCGGCCGGCCTTTCGCACGGAGCGCCGCCCAGCCTGAGGCACGCACTTGTTCCTCGTTGAGCGGCGCCAACGAATCGCACCGGCCGGACGCAACTTCGCCGTCAGCTCTGGCGTGTGAGAGCTCGCTGATTTCCCTCGTTTTAACGAGCGGCTGACGGAGAAGCCCGAGTCGATCGAGAAGCGCCGCGCGCGCGAGCGCGACCTCGGCCGCAGGGTAGTTGATGCGCTTCACCACGCCGGAGGTATCGATCACCGGGCTGAACAATACCGCTGTGCGCGCAAGACGATTTCGAGCCCACGCCGAATCAAGAATCCGCATCGATCTCCCGTAGGACTCCGCGAAAAGCTGGGCTCCGATCAGCAACAGAGCCGCGACGGCCGTCGGCAGCAATACGCGCCAGAAACCAGAGCGGGTCCTTCGCAACGCGTCGCTCCCCAGAACTGCGGCCAGACCGATCACCGCCACAATCAGATAGAGTGAAAATGTGACGTAGCGCGATGAGGTCGCATATTCGATTCCGAATCCCACCCGTCCCAGTGTGGCTAAAGTTCCGCTCCCTAACGAGTAGAATCCCAGCGCGAACCACGGCAGGCTGCGCCGCAGGAGCGAATCATCCCGGCGTCGAACAAGCGCATAAACGAGCGCGGCCAAGAACATCGTCAGCACGACGGCACCTACTGCCGTCGCCAGCGCCACCCGATGATCCCGGCTCGCAAACGCGAAGCTGCCGCCGAGAAACGTGAGGAAGAACTGCGCGTAATCGCGAGCCAAAATCACGGGCGCAAACTCCGGCAGATGCGCCGGCTTGCTGTAGCCATACAGGTAGGCGACGGCACAGACCGCCGCTGCCGCGCACCAGGCGCCGGCCCACCATTGCCATCTGCGCACAAGACGGCCGACCAGATAAACCGGAAACGTCAGGCCCCATGCCAGCAGTCCATGAGCGAGTGTGAAGCTGCTCAGCAGCGAGAGTGCCGCGGCGCCGATGAACTTCACCCACGCTGGCAGCGATGTCTCGAAGAGCAGCAGCGCGGCGACAATGAGAAGGACCGGAAGGAATGACGGGAACCCGGACGCGAACAGCCAGAGCTCGAATTGTGCAGGCGAAAAGATCAGCAGGACAGCGAGCCAAAAGCAGATGGCGCTGGCAAAAACGCCGAGCCCGGAACGCCGCAGCAGGACGTAAATTCCAACCGCAGTCACAACGCAGATGGCGACCGACAACATCATCTGGGCGCGCACATCCCAGTGGCCCTTCCATGTCGACGCGACGAAGATCAGCTTCGGCACGATCATCCGCGCTTCCTCTTCCTGCGTGAAGAAATCAGAGAACGTCAGCTCTCCGGTGTGCGCCTTTGCGATCACGGGCGCGATTTCCCAGTCATCCATGTATGGCACGTCCACGCCATGCTGCGCTACATAGGAGCCGAGAAAAGCGATTGGAATCGCTGCGATCAAAAACGTCACCGCGACCGCCGTTCGCGGCCGCGCCTCTACCTGCGCAACAAACGCCCGCCAGAGCCGACGGATACGATGGCCCGCCGCACCGATGCGAGTTCCGCTCACCGCGCCGTCCCGCACACGCGACAAATGTGAGACTTAGCTGTAGCTTCAGCCGTTCGCGCGATTGACAACGAGACGGCCGGGCGATACCACATCGCAGCGAAGCTATCGTCTCGCGCTGCACGGTCAATCTCCTCCCACATGAGCAGCGACTTCGAAGGCAGCAAAGTCTTGATCACCGGCGGGGTGGGCTTCATCGGCTCGCATCTCGCCGAGCGCCTGCTCGGGCTGGGCGCGGAAATCACGCTGCTCGACAGCCTCATCCCGGATTACGGCGGAAACCTCTTCAACATCGCGCACTTCCGCGATCACGTGCGCGTCAACATCTCCGACGTGCGCGACACCTACAGCATGCGCTATCTCGTGCAGGGGAAGGATTACCTGTTCAACCTCGCCGGCCAGACGAGTCATCTCGATTCAATGCTGAACCCGATCCCCGACCTGGAGATCAACTGTCACGCACAGCTCTCCATCCTGGAGGCGTGCCGGGTCTCCAATCCCAAGATCAAAATCGTCTTCGCCAGCACCCGGCAGATCTACGGGCGACCAGAGTTTCTGCCGGTGACGGAGGCTCACCCGCTGAATCCGGTGGATGTGAACGGGATCAACAAAATGGCCGGTGAGAAATACCACCTGCTTTACAGCCAGGTGCATGGCGTCCGCGCGACCGCGTTGCGCCTGACGAACACCATCGGACCGCGCATGCGCATCAAAGATGCACGCCAGACGTTCGTCGGCGTCTGGATCCGGCAGTTACTTGAGGGGAAGCCGATCGAGGTTTGGGGCGGTCAGCAGCTCCGCGATTTCACCGATGTTGATGATGCGGTCGATGCCTTCCTGCTCGCCGCTTCCGATTCGCAAACTGATGGGCAGGTTTACAATCTCGGCGGCAGCGAAGTCGTAAACCTGGCGACCCTCGCGCAGCTACTCGTCGATGTGAATGGCAGCGGGACCGCCTCCGTGCGCGAGTTCCCGGCCGACAGGCACAAGATCGATATCGGTGATTACTACGGCGACTTTGCGAAGATCGAGTCGCAACTCGGCTGGAAGCCCAATTACTCACTGCGCGAGACGATCGAGAGGACCATCGCGTTCTACCGCGAGAACCTGGCGCATTACCTGTAGCGGCGGTCTATGACCGCCGACATCTTGATCCCGCGCAGAGCATTCGG
>JACDCC010000106.1 GCA_013694595.1 Chthoniobacterales bacterium | reverse complement strand
TCGAATGGCCGAAAGGTTTCGCGATCCGTCACGTGCATTTGTGCACCTGCGCAAATCTCGCCGGCAAACTTGTGGAACGTCGGCTGGAAATAATTTTCTCGAAAGAAAACTCCCGACAGTCCCGAGCTGTTTAGCGCGCGACAAAAACCTTCCGCATCGATGAATGGCGCGCCGAAAATTTCGAACGGCCGGGTCGTGCCGCGGCCTTCGGAAATGTTCGTCCCTTCGAGCAGACACATGCCGGGATAGACGATGGCGGTGTCCAGCGTCGGCATGTTTGGCGAAGGCATCACCCACGGCAGTCCGGTCTGGTCGAACCACATCGCGCGTTCCCAGCTGCGCATCGGCAACACCTCCAGCTTGCAGCCGGGGAGCGCCTCCGCTTGAAATTTGCGCGCCAGCTCACCGATCGTGAGGCCGTGCCGGATCGGCAGCGGATGCAAACCGACGAACGAGCGGAATGCCGGATCGAAAACATCGTGCTCTGTCGCGACGCCATTGATTGGGTTTGGCCGGTCGAGCACCACCACCTCGATGCCGCTCTGCTCGCACGCTTTCATGCAGAGAAACATCGTCCAGATGAAGGTGTAATAGCGGGCGCCGATGTCCTGCAGATCAATTAGGAGCACGTCCAGCCCACCGAGCATTTCCAGTGTCGGCTCGCGATGTTCGCCGTAGAGGCTGCGCACAGGAATCCCGAGCCGCGGATGCTCGTAGCTGCGCCACTCGATCATGTTGTCCTGCGTCTGGCCGAGGTAGCCGTGCTGCGGCCCGAACAATGCGCTCAGCCGCAGAAGATCGCTGGCCCTTTCTAGAACTAGCGAGGAATGCACAAGCTGCGACGAAACCGACGCAGGGTGCAGGACAGCGCCGACCCGCGCGCCGCGCAGCCGCGCTGGCCAAAGCTCCGGCAGGTGATCGATCGCGAGTCGTACCGCCACGTGAACTCCTCGTTAGGCCGCCTCGCGCCAGCGGCTGAAGAACCGTCGCGCCACGAGCAGCAGCGTGAGCACCGTGATGCCGGCGCAGACCTTGCCGAACAACTCGCCGTGCCGCACGTAAAACGTCTGCCGGTGCGGCGTCGGGATCGCGACATCGCCAACGAGCACGCCTTCGGTGAATTGGCTGCCGTTGTCGTCGAGCAACACCTGCGTGATCCGGCCGAATTCGTTGATGATGCAGGTGACGCCGGTGTTCGCCGACCGCACCATCGGCAGCCGCGTTTCCACACAGCGGAAAACCGCGTTCGCCAGATGCTGCTGCGAGCCGGATGAGCGCAGGAACCAGCCGTCGTTCGTCACGTTTGCGAGCAGGTTCGCGCCACGGAGCACGAACTGCCGCGTCAGCTCGCCGATCGTGTCCTCGAAGCAAATCAACGGCGCGAGCTGCACATCTTTGCCGGCCATACGGAAAACCGTGTGCTCCTTGCCGAATCCGAAATCGTCCGGCACCTGATCGCCTACGATCCGCGCCAGACCGGGAATAAGATGACGGCCCGGAATGTATTCACCGAACGGCACGAGGTGGAGCTTCCGATAGAGCTGCGTGCGTGTGCCGCCGTCGGAGACGAGCAACGCCGCGTTGTAGGCAGCGTTCTCATCCTGGTCGATGATCCCGAGCAGGAGATCGACCTTGGTCGCGGCGGAGAAATCCATCACGAAGCGATAACTCTCCGTTTCCGGGAGCATCAGATCGGGCATCGAGCTCTCCGGCCAGAGCAGTAACTCCGGCTGCGAGCGGAGCGCGACCTGGCTCAGCTTGTTGAACTTCTCGAAGGTCGTCTTCGCGAACTCCTGGTTGAACTTTTCCTCGCGCGGGATGTTTGGCTGGACCGCTGCGACCCGCATCGAGCGCGAGGGCTGCGGGAGTTGCACCGCGCGCACGCCAAACACCAGCACGCCCATAATCATCGCCATCGTCAGCGTGAAATCGAAGTGCGGTCGCGATTTCCGCACCTGCGACTCGAGGATGAAGCGGTAGACCGTCGCGACCAGGATGACGTTGGTGAGAGCGACGAGGAACGACAGCCCCGGCACTCCCGTAAATTCGGCGATCTGAATCAGCGCCCATTGCCCATGCAGCGCGCTGCCGAGCATGTTCCAACCCCAGCCGGAGAAAACCGTCGCGCGCAGCATTTCGACCGTCACCCACGCGCACGCGAGGAGAAGCCCCAGCCGCAGGTTGTGCACTGAGCTCAGCCAGGGGGAACCGGCGTGCTCCGATGGCGGCAGTTCCGCACGCGCGGCAGCTCGAGCGGGGATCAAATGCTGCGTCGCGCGTCGTTCGGCCAGCCGCTGGGTCACCGCCTCTAGGCCCTCGACGCGCTTTGGCCTTACGGCACCGGCTTTGCGCGGCTGCAGCGCTCCGCAGAGCCAGCTCCAGAACGCGACATAGATGCCCATGTACAGCCCAACGATGATCCAGCCGGGCACCGTCACCGTCGTCAGCCACGAGAAGACGGCCCAGAAAAACGTCACGCCCGCGACGTAGCCGAGGAGCAGGTTGCGCAGCCAACGGCGCTTTGAGTCGCGTCCGGAAAACCAGATCGCCGCCACCAGCGGCGTCAGTGCGATCCAGCAGAGCCACGCCTGATTGAAAGGCGCAAAGCACGCTCGGTATAGCAAGCCTGTCGCCACCGCCGCGACCCACGGCCAAAACCGCAGTAACCTCTTCAGCGCTTCCACGTCACTTTAAGCTCCGAGTCGCCCCGCGGCGTCCTCTCGGATCCAGCTCCAGAGATTCTCAAGACGCGCGCCCACTTCGGACTTCGCCTTCGCCAGCTCGGCTTCGGATAACGTGCCCGCCGTCGGCCGCCGCTCCGCAAACAGGTAATACTTGATCTTCGGCTCCGTGCCCGAACCGCGCATCGCGATGCGCGTGCGATCCTCCAATTCGAAGATCAACATCTTCTCTTTTGGAATCACGTCGCCTTCCACGTCGCGATAGGTCTCCGTCTCGAAATTCTTCACCGACGCGACCGCCGACCCGAGCATTTCCGTCGGCGCCGCTTCCACATACGATTGTAGCAGCCGCTTGATCTTCGCCGCGCCTTCCGCACCCTCAAACGTCATCGATCCGTTCTTCTCCTCGAAGTAGCCGAAGGTGGAGAACACCTCGTCGAGCAGCGCGTCGAGCGTCAGCCCACGCGACTTCGCGTAGGCCGCGACTTCGCAGAACATGATCGTGGCGCCGTTGCCATCCTTGTCGCGGACGAAGTCGCCGCCGCTGTAGCCGTAGCTTTCCTCGCCGCCGAAGACGTAAAGCGACGAGTGTTCCAGCCGCAGGCTGCGTGTCTCCGCTTCCGAAAGGCTGCGATACCTTGCGCGGCTTTCCGCCGGCAGCGCTTGCTCATACTTGCCGAGCTTTGCGCCGATGTACTTGAATCCCGTGAGCGTCTCGACGCAGCGCAAGCCGTAGTGCTCCGCGATCGCCTTCTGCAGATCGGTCGTAACGAACGTCTTGATGATAACGCCCCGCCCGGCGTTCTCCTTTGTCAGCAC
>JACDCC010000093.1 GCA_013694595.1 Chthoniobacterales bacterium | reverse complement strand
AGCTACTGATCTTCGGAAACGCCGTCGCGATGGAGACCCGCTGCTGCGCGAGGTCCAGAGAGCGCTCCCAAGCGGCGATGCAGATGCAGTTCAGCGCGCAAAGTGAGGCGAACAGCAGCCATTGCGGCGCGGCGCTTCTCGTTAGGCCAACCACCAGCGGCACCATCGTTCCGGCAGCGAAGAGGAAGCCGATGGTGACCTCTTTCAGCGGCAGAATCTTCCAGACACGCGGCAGCCGTTGGTTCACGAACAGGTAGACCACTGCACAGACTCCAAGGACAGCTCCCCACCTCCGGTGGTGCGCTGCGACTTGGGTCGCAATCACGATCCCGTCAGCGACTGCGACCACGATGATCCCGACCAGCCACGCAGCGCGATACCGGCGGCAAAATCGCTGCCGCAGCGACGTGGCGGCAGCGGGACGTAAAGAGGAGCTGTCGCCAAATCGATCGACCAGATAGATGAGCCACGCGGTCAGGAAGAGCGCGGCACTGGCGCCGCAGTGCGGTGAAATTCCACGGCTGCGTGCGAACAGCCAGGCCCAGCTTACCGCCACCAGCGGCGCATCCAGACACAAGAGATTCAGCCACGCCAGCGGTTGTCCTTTGCCGAAAACGTTTGTGGGAGGTTCGACACCGTTGCGTGATTCCATCGCTCCTTAGCTGTCCCGCGAGGCGCGTGACACCGCGGGCGAGGCGCCCGGGGTCGGCGGTGCCGAGCTGTCGCTCCCGCGCTGAAAGCTCTTGCTCGCAGGTATGCCGATCATACGTTAAAATGCGTCCGGCAACCGCCATTCCTTCATGAGTAACAACGGCATTTCCACTTCAAACGCGGCCGTCGCCGCGCTCCCGAAACATCTGCTGCAATTCGCCGTTGACCAGCGTTACGACGAATACACGCCGGTCGATCACGCGGTCTGGCGCTTCATCATGCGGCAGAACACATTTTTCCTGAAGGAGTACGCGCACAAAGTCTACTTCCAGGGGCTGCTCGACACCGGCATCTCGTTCGAGCGCATTCCACGCATCGAAGAAATGAACGACATCCTCAGCCGCATCGGCTGGGGCGCGGTTGCGGTCGACGGCTTTATTCCGCCGGCGGCGTTCATGGAATTCCAGGCGTACAAGGTGCTGGTGATCGCGTGCGACATGCGCCAGATCCACCACATCGAATACACACCGGCCCCCGACATTGTGCACGAGGCAGCTGGACATGCGCCGATCATCGTCGACCAGGAATACTCCAATTACCTGCAGCGCTTCGGGGAAGTGGGTGCGAAGGCGATGCAATCGCGCAAAGATTTCGAACTCTACGAAGCGATCCGTCACCTCTCGATCCTGAAGGAGCTTCCAAATTCGGATCCGACGGAAGTCGCGGAAGCAACGCGCGAAGTGGAAGAGCGGCAGAAGAATCTCGGCGAACCGTCGGAGATGGCGCTGCTTTCGCGGCTGCACTGGTGGACGGTCGAGTACGGCCTCATCGGCACACTTGATCAGCCGAAGATCTATGGCGCCGGATTGCTCTCCTCTATCGGTGAGTCGGTTTCCTGCCTCGAGCCGGAGGTGAAGAAGCTGTGCTATTCCGTGGACGCAGCGAACACTGCTTTCGACATCACCACGAAGCAGCCGCAGCTGTTCGTCTGCCAAGATTTCCAGCATCTCCGCGACGTGCTGGAAGAGTTCGCGAGCCGAATGGCGTTCACCGTCGGCGGGCTCGAGGGCATCAATAAGGCGATCGATTCGACGAAAACGGCGACCTGCCAGTATTCGTCCGGGCTGCAAGTGAGCGGCACGTTCACCGAGGTGCTGCTAGGCGGCGATGAGCAGCCGGTATATCTCCGCACGGCGGGACCGACTGCGCTAGCTTACGCCGATCAGCAGCTGGAGGGACACGGGCCCACATCACACGCCGAAGGTTTCGGCGCGCCGATCGGCCGCTGGCGGAACGCCGACGCGGCGCCGGAGAACCTCTCCGACGATCAGCTCCGCACTCTCGGTATCCAGGAAGGGCGGACCGCCACGATTGACTTCGAGAGCGGCGTTCTCGTGACTGGGCGCGTGGAAAAGATCATGCGCCGCGATGGCAAGCTCGTGTTGATTACCTTCTCCGGATGCAGTGCGAAGCTGGGCGATCGCGTGTTGTTCGCGCCGGAATGGGGCGTCTACGATATGGCAGTCGGCGAGCGGGTCAGTTCGGTCTTCCACGGCGCTGCGCATAAGGACGCGTTCGAGCAGGTCGCCGTCGTGCTTAAGGAACGGACGATCAAAGTTCCGTCAGACGCGAAGCGGCGTAAGCTCGAGAATCTCTACCAGCAGGTCCGCGGCATCCGCGAGCGGAAGGTCGGCTACGAACGCCTGGGTGAGATTTGGGAAACCCAACAAGCTGAACACGGCGACGACTGGCTGCTCTCGATGGAGATTTTCGAGATTCTCGACGACGTCGCGGAACAGAACGCCCTCAAGCAAAAGATCATGACCTTCCTCAATCAGAAGAAGCTTATGGACAAAGACAAGTCGACGCTTGTCGAATGGGGTTTCCGGCTCGTGACGTATCACAAGACCGGCGTTCAGATCGTGGCGCACTAGCCTGTCAGCCGCGCTGCGGCGCACCGTAGCACTACGTCAGTAGCCAACGGCAGCGCCGTCGCGACGCGAGTCGCTTGCCCCGAGCCGCACGCCGGTTTTCTCCTCGATCATCACGCCTTGGGCATCGCTCATCTCGCGCACGACGGTCGAGATCTTGTGACCACGCGCTTCTAGAGCGCGCCGTGTGTCTTGGGATAAGCCGAACGGCTCCGAGACAACTTCATCCGGCAGCCACTGGTGGTGAACACGCGGCGCATCGATCGCCTCCTGCAGGTTCATGCCGTGATCGATCACGTTGCTGATCACCTGCAGGACGGTGTTGGTGATCGTGGTGCCACCCGGCGTGCCGATGGCGAAGAAGAGGCTGCCGTCCGGGCGCAGCACGAATGTCGGCGTCATCGACGACAGCGGACGCTTCTGCGGCGCGATCGCGTTTCGTTCGCTCTGGATTGCGCCGAACAGATTCGGTGCGCCGGCTTTCGCCGTGAAGTCATCCATCTCGTTGTTCAACAGCACACCAGTGCCTTTGGCCACGACTCCGGAGCCGAATGCACCATTCAGCGTGTAGGTGTTCGACACCGCGTTCCCCGCCGCATCAACAATGGAGAAGTGCGTCGTTTCAGGCGACTCGTGCCCGGCTGGCTTGCCCGCGCGGATTTCGCTGCTCGATGATGCGCGCCCGAGATCGATGGTGCTCCGTTGCCGCTCCGCGTACGCCTTCTCGATCATGCCGTTGATTGGCACCGACGCGAAATCAGCATCGCCCATGTATTCTGCGCGGTCGGCGTAGGCGCGGCGCATGGTCTCGATCAGCAGGTGGTAATACTCGGATGAAAGCGGCCCGAGCTTTCTCACATCGAAGCCTTCCAGGATGTTCAGCATCTGGATGAGAACCGCGCCACCGGACGAAGGAGGCGGCATCGAGATGATCTCATGGCCACGGTAGTTACCGCGTAGCGGCGCACGCTCTTTCGGCGTGTAGTTGCGCAGATCGTCGGCCGTCATCAAGCCGCCATGCTGCTTCATGTCGTCAGCGATTAATCGCGCCGTTGCGCCCTCATAAAACTCCCGCGGCCCGTTCTTTTGCAGACGCGCCAAAGTGCCCGCGAGTTCAGGTTGTGGCAGGAGTTCGCCTTCGCGGTAGAGCTTGCCGTCGCGAAGGAAGATTCGTCGACTCTCGGGATACGGCGCGAATATCTTCTGCTCGTCCTGAAACAACCGCTCCGTCCGCTGGGTCACAAGGAACCCGTCAGCGGCCAGCTTCCGCGCGGGCTCGATCAACTGCGACCAGGTCAGCCTACCGGAGCCATGCTGCTTCAGCGCCATCGCCATCCCCGCGACGGTGCCGGGGACGCCCGAAGCGCGATAGCCGATCAGGGACGAGCCCTCGCCTTTGATCAGCTCACCGTCAGGGCCGATGAACATGTCGCGGGTCGCCGCAGCGGGCGCTGTTTCCCGGTAGTCAATTGCCGTCACTGTTCCGTCAGCGCGCCGCAGCATCATGAACCCGCCGCCGCCGAGATTTCCTGCAATCGGATACGTGACTGCGAGCGCGAAAGCCACCGCCACAGCAGCGTCGACGGCATTGCCGCCGCGCTTCAACACCTCCACGCCGATCTCCGAGGCGACGCGATCCGTCGACGCGACCATTCCCTTCGGTGCGCGCACAGGGTCGCGCCAGGCTGCATCGGCGCTTCCGATGAAGACGCACAGGAAAACGGCAACGACGTGCTGGAGGGGTCTCATGGAATTGCTTTAGGTGGAAAAGTCGTAGCCGCGGTAAAGCTCCTGCCGCCGATCCGCGAAGACCGGCATCCGCTTGCGCACCAGTTCGACACTCTCGGCGGACAGCTCCGCGAAAATCATCTC
>JACDCC010000090.1 GCA_013694595.1 Chthoniobacterales bacterium | reverse complement strand
AAATCGAGGAGCAGGTGCCAGACGTGAACCAGCCAATCATCTGCTATTGCGGAGGGGGAAGCCGCTCGGCGTTAGTCGCCGATAATCTGCAGAAGATGGGATACAGCAACGTGCGTTCGTTAGGCGGAGGCATGAGAGCCTGGAAAGAGGCGGGCCTCCCGACGACCGCGGAGTAGTTTTTTTCTTCAGCTGCCCCGGTCTGCGGCTACAACAATCCTGGTGAAGAAGGCCCCGTGGCTGAACCGCACCGTGCTCGGTGTTGGGCTCGCATCGCTGTTTAGCGATTGGTCGCATGAAATCGCGACCGCGGCGATGCCGGCGTTCCTCGCAACGCTCGGCGTCGCGGCGGCATGGCTCGGCATCATCGAAGGCGTGTCGGATGGCCTCGCGAGCTTCGCGAAGATGGGCTCTGGTTATTACACCGATCGGCTGCAGCGACGAAAGCCGATCGCCGTCGCCGGGTATCTCGCCACGGCTCTCGGGACCGGTGCTTTCGCGCTCGCGACGAATGCCTGGCATGTGCTTTTCGCACGCGCGGGGGCGTGGCTCGGCCGGGGTATTCGCACGCCGGTGCGGAAGGCTTTGCTCGCCGCGTCCGTGCCGCGATCCGCTTACGGGCGCGCGTTTGGCTTGGAGCGAATGATGGACACCATCGGCGCGATCATTGGGCCGGTGACCGCATTGTTCATCCTCGAGGCGACGCAGCACAACTACCGCACGCTCTTCGTCTGGACGCTGGTGCCGGGCTTGCTCGCGGCCGCGGTGATCGCGTTCCTCGTCAAGGAACGCGCGCGCGCACCCGTAAAGTACATCTCGTTCGGCGAACGACTTCGGTTGCTGCCGAAGCAATATCGCAAGTTCGTCGCCGCCGTCGCGCTCTTCGGCGCCGGTGATTTCGCCCACACAATGTTGATCCTGCTCGCGACGCAGAAACTCACGCCGAGCATCGGCCCCGCGAAAGCGGCCAGCGTGGCGGTGACGCTCTACGTGCTGCACAACGTTTGCTACGCGGGGTTCGCGTTCGTGGCTGGCTCGCTGGCGGACCGCCTTCCCAAGAACCGGCTACTCGCGGGTGGCTATGCGCTGGCCGGCGTGATGACCCTCGGGATCATCCTGCTGCCGCCCACGCTTTGGACGATGGTGGGTGTGTTCGTACTCGGCGGGATCTACATCGCGATCGAAGAGACGCTGGAAGACTCGATGTGCGCGGAGCTCGTGGACGAGAGCCATCACGGCATGGCGTTTGGCGTGCTCGCAACGGTAAATGGCCTCGGCGATTTCGTCTCCAGCATTGCCGTCGGTCTGCTCTGGTCGGCGTTCAGTCCGGAGGTAGCGTTCGGCTACAGCGCAGTGCTTTTCTTTCTCGGCGCACTGATGATCGCACAGGTAAAAACACCGCGGCTCGCCTAACCGCCCACGGCCTGGTATCGGCCGAGCCCGCGCTTCCACATGAGGTGCGCAGCTCCCCACGTCGCGAGCAGCCAGCCGGTTTGAATCGCGAGCGCCTGGATCATGGCGGCGCCTTGGAGGCGCTCGAGAAAGATCGCGATAGGGCAGAACAGTTCATAATAAAACGGCAGCCATTTCATGACCGCTTGAATGCCCGCAGGCATGATGTCGACCGGGAACATGTGGCCGCCGAGGAAGTATTCGAACGAGTAGACGATGAAGACGATGGTCGAGATCTCCAGGATCCAAAACGCCATCATCGCGATGCTGTAGGTGATGAAGAACTGAATCATCGCCGCCATCAACAAGGAGACAAACGAGCAAATCCACGCCACCGGACTTGACGGGTAGGTGATGAAATCGCGGAAATAGAGAAAGATCAGCCCGATCGGAATGATCGTGACGATTGTGTAAACGAGGCGCCCACTGAGGAAGATGCTGAAGCGGTAAGCGAGATAACTGAGCGGCTTGGTGAGGAAGGAGTTGATCTGCCCCTCGCGAATGTCCGATGCGATCTGCCATTCATCTTCGGTGGGCGTGACCAGGTTCGAGACGAGGATGGTGAGCAGATAATAGTAGACCATCGAGCCGTAGTCGTAGCCGTGCATGCCGCTGCCGCGGGCCTCGAAGATGGCGCCCCAGAGGAACACAGTCCCTGCCAGTGGGATCAATCCGAAGACTGCGCGGAGCAGATAGTTCCACCGGTAAACGAATGTGTTCTGCAGCCCGAGTTTGAAAACGGAGACGTACTTCGCCGCGCGCATGCGCTTACTGTTTTGCCGCTAGTTCCGCCGCCAGATTGATGGCTGCGATCATGCTATCGGGCCGCGCGATGTCTTTGCCGGCAATTTCGAACGCAGTTCCGTGATCCGGACTGGTCCGGGGAAATGGCAGCCCGAGCGTGACATTCACGCCCTCGTGAAACGCGTGCAGCTTCAGCGGAATCAAACCTTGATCGTGATACATGCACAACACGCCGTCCCAGTCGCCCGCGGCTGCGTGGTGAAAGATGGTGTCCGGTGAAAACGGCCCGTCGATGACGGCAGCATCGCCCACAATCTCGCGCAGCCGTTCGACCGCGGGCGCGATGATGCGACGTTCCTCATCTCCGAGGGCGCCCGATTCCCCGGCGTGTGGATTCAAGCCCGCGACTGCCAGCCGCGGAGAACCTGCACCTCGCCGACGCAGGAACTTGAGCAGCAACTGGCCGACGCGCGTGATCTCATCAGCCGTGAGAAGACTCGCCACCTCCCGCAACGGAATATGCGTGGTCACGAGAGCGACCGTCAGTCCGCCGCCGGTCAGCAGCATCGCGAAATCGCTTGTGCCGGTGCGGTCAGCGAAAAATTCCGTCTGGCCGGGGAATGCAAAGCCGATGTCGTACATGCGCGCTTTGTGGATGGGTCCGGTGACGACCGCGTGAATCGCGCCGCGATTTGCGAGATCGGCGGCTTCTTCAAGCGCGCGGGCTGCCGCACGGGCTGTCTCTGCTGTCGGCCGCCCTGGCGTGCAGCCGAGGTCTTCGCCGATGATCCGGTAATCGCACGAATCGGGAGCTCGCCCGGACGCGAGCGCGGCGCGAACGATCTCAGGGCCGATTCCGGCCGTGTCGCCGAGCGTGATACCGATTTGCGGACGCATCACGCATTCTGATCACGCCGCCCGTGGCTAGCAAGCCGCTCTGCGCCCACGACGCCCGTCGGAACTTTAGAACGTGCGGATCGTCGCCTTCTGGCGGAGTCCGGCCAGCCAGTTTTCCTGCAGCCGCTGCGCCTCTTCCTGCATCAACTTCTTCTCAACGTCGCCACGCACCTGGGCGAGCGGCTTCGTAGCGCCACCGCGTCGGTCATCGACTTTGAGGATGTAATAGTTGCCGCCGAGTTCCACGATGTTGCTGACCTTGCCTTTGCCGAGGCTGAACGCGACCTTCTCGAGCGGGCCGGCCAGCGTCTTCCGCTCGAGCCAGCCCCAATCTCCGCCGAGATCACGGGTGCTGTCTTCCGAGTACATCTGCGCGATTCGCGCGAACTCTGCGCCGCCGGCGATCTTCGCCAGGATCTCTTCCGCCATCGCTTTCTGCGACGCCGCATTTCCTTCCGCCGCGCGGCTCGGCACCATGATCATCCGAAGCTTCACCTCTTCCTTCGACGTGAACTCGTCGCGGTGCCTGCGGTAGTACTCAGCGATCTTCGTCGGCGAGACCGCGGTGTTCGGCTTCACGTTCTTGCCGCGCATCGCAGCGACGATGATTTTCTCGAACTCATCCTTCTTGAATTCGCTGAGGGAATAATTCTGCGCCTGCAGGGTCTTGATGAACGTGTTGCGGTCACCGCCGAAATTCTCGCGGATGATATCGTTCATCCGCTGCTCCACGAAGTGATCGGGCAACGAGAACTTCTCCTTCTTGAACGATTGGACGATGAGCTGGCGATCGATCAGATCCTTCAGCGCCGCCGCGCGGACTTGCGTGAGCTGCTTCCTCAGTTCCTCGCCCTGGTATTGCGAGCGCAACAAACGCTCGCGCGGGCCGACCACTATCCGGATCTGGGAATGCGTGATGACCTCGCCGTTCACGATCGCCGCAATGCCGTCGATGACTTCCGGTTCCTGGGCGAGAGCACCGAGGCAGAGAGGCGAGGAAAGGAGCGCAAATGTCGCACTGAGGGCGAGAAACAGCGGACGGATCATGGATTCAAATCTTCCTGGTTAGTTCGAGCACTTCGGCAAGGTTCCGGTCGATTTTGCCAGTACTTAAGCGAGGGAATTTGCCGCCCACAAGTATAAAATCCCCTCCACGCGTGAGCATCAATTTGCCGTCGCGGACTTCGACGCGGGTGACCGCGGCCTTGGCTGCCGCGAGCTTGATCTCGGTGAGAGTGAGCAAATTGTCAACCGCGCCGGGGAACTTCCCGAACCGGTCGCGCCAATCTTTCCGGAGCCGGTCCCACTGCTCGCGCGTGCTGATCTGGGCCAGCGTCCGGTAGGCCTGGATGCGCAGCGTGGTGTCTCCGATGTAGCTGCTGGGAATGAAAGCCGGCACCCGCGCCGCCCCCCCCATTTGCACAAATTCGGCCTCATTCGTCGCGACGAAATCGAGACGCAGATCCACCTCGAGCCGCGCCTTGAATTTCTCGCCTTTCAGCTGCGCCACCGCCTGCTTCAGGAGCTGGCAGTACAGGTCAAAGCCGACCGCCACGATGTGGCCGCTCTGCGCCGTCCCCAGAATGCTGCCCGCGCCGCGGATCTCGAGGTCGCGCATCGCGATCCGGAAGCCTGCGCCGAGCGAGCTGTATTGTTTGATCGCGTTGATCCGCTTGCGCGCCGCGCCGACGGTCATCATCTCGCGCGGCAGCAGCAGGTAGGCGTAAGCCTTGTGTTCCGCGCGGCCGACGCGCCCGCGCAATTGGTAAAGATCAGCCAGGCCGAAGCGATCGGCGCGATCGATGATGATCGTATTCGCGTTTGGAATATCGAGGCCGCTCTCGATGATCGTGGTGCTCACGAGCACGTCGATTTTTCCGCTCACAAATCCTGACATCACGGTTTCGAGCTCATCCGCCTCCATCTGCCCGTGCCCGTATTCCACGCGCGCACCCGGGCAAAGCTCCGCGATCCGATCCCGCACCTTCTCGATCGACTGGACGCGATTGTGCAAAAAATAGACCTGGCCCTGCCGATCGAGCTCGCGCTTGATCGCGTCGCGGATGATCCGTTCGTCGTAGCCGCAGACGACGGTTTCCACGGGCAGGCGGTTGAGCGGAGGAGTCTCGATCGTCGACATGTCTTTCACGCCGACGAGCGAGAGATAGAGCGTTCGCGGGATCGGCGTGGCCGAGAGCGTCAGCACATCGACCAGCTTGAAGAGCTCTTTGAATTTCTCCTTGTGCAGCACGCCTAAGCGTTGCTCCTCGTCGATGACGACCAGTCCGAGGTCCTTGAAGAGCACGTCGCCGGAAATGATGCGGTGCGTGCCGACGACGATATCCACACTCCCTTCAGCGAGTTGCTTTAGCACCTTGCGTTGCTCCGCCTGCGAACGGAAGCGGCTCAGCACTTCGATCCTCACCGGGTAATCGAGCATGCGCTGCCGGAAGGTCTCGAAATGCTGCTGCGCGAGGACGGTGGTCGGGGTCAAGACCGCCACTTGTTTCCCTTCCATCACCGCTTTGAACGCAGCGCGAATGGCGACCTCTGTTTTGCCGAAGCCGACATCGCCGCAGATCAAACGATCCATCGAGCGTGCCTGCTCCATGTCGCGCTTCGTCGCCTCGATCGCCTTCAGCTGATCGACAGTCTCGCGATACGGGAAGGAATGCTCGAACTCGCTCTGCCATTTCGTGTCGGCGCCAAAAGCATGGCCGATCTGCGTTTCACGTTCGGCCTGCACCGCCAGCATCTTACCGGCGTAGTCGAAGATGGACGCCGCCGCCGTCTTTTTCGCGCGCGCCCATTTCGCGTCGGCTAACGAGCTGAGCGGCGGTGATTTTTTGCCGACCCCGACGTAACGCGAAACCATATACGCCTGCTCGAGTGGCACGTAGAGCTTCGCTTCATCCGCGAATTCCAACGTCAGCACTTCCTGCAT
>JACDCC010000063.1 GCA_013694595.1 Chthoniobacterales bacterium | reverse complement strand
CGCGCTTCACGAGCGGCGAGCTTGTAAGGCTTCGTGGCAGCGACCACCGCTTCCACTCCCGGCATCGCGGCGAGCGGCTTCTCCCGCGCCATTCGTTCCGCGCCCGCCACACCGACGATGACGCGCGCGCCTTCGCGGCTCACTTCCGCCTCCAGGCCGAACTCGTGCACGCGTGCGACGATGTTTTCGATCTGCTCCGGCGTGGCGCCGGGTTCGGTGATGATGATCATGACGCGCGCGGTGAGCAGCAGCCGACCATTAGCGGACCCAACCTGAACTGCAAGCCGTGATCCCGCTGGCTCGCAGATCGCGTCAGTTCGTGACTGTCACCGGGGTGCCGTTCGACACCGCGTTGAAGAAATTCTCAGCCATGAATTCCGGCATGCGGATGCAGCCGTGTGAGGCCGCATAACCCGGCAGGTAACCGGCATGCATGCCAACGCCGCCGACGATGCGCATAAAGTATGGCATCGGTGCGCCCTTGAACTTCGTGCCGGGCGGCTTCGGATCGGTCTTCACGCCGACATTCGGAACCACCACGTTGCCGGCGTCATCGACGTAGTCGCCGTAGAGGTTTGAGACATGATTCGGGCTCTTCTGGGTGATCTTGAAGCTGCCGGTCGGGGTGACGGTGCCTTCGCGGCCGGTGGACAGCTGCGACACGCCCACGAGTTCGCCCCCTTTGTAAAAGTAGGCTTTCTGCTCGGAAAGGCGGATCTTGATTGACGGGCTGCCCGAGACGCCGTCGCCGTCCCAGTACGAGACGCTATCCTGCGGAGCCGACGCGGCGACCGCGCCGGGACCGTAAACGCCGCCGAGATATTGAGTCTGGCTGCTCGCTTCATCGTCGCACGCGCTCAGGGCCAGCACGGTTGCGGAGCAGAGGAGCGCTTGGGCGAATCGAAAAATGGTTCGGGACATATGAATTTTAAGGATGCGTCTTGTAATGTGCGGCCACCGGAAAGTCAAGAATCAACCGGCAGGTGCGCGGGTGCCGTGTCGGTGCGGCAGCCGTTCGCTTGGACGGCTTGAATTCTGCTGGTATTCACCGACAATTCCGACCGCCCGCCACTCGGGCGCTCCCTCGCTTATGCCGACCTACGAATACTCATGCGCGAAGTGCGGGAAGAACTTCGATGCCTTCCAATCAATGCGTGATGAGGCGTTCCGTGAATGTCCGCAGGAGAAGTGCCAGCTGGAGGAGTGGGGTCACGGCAGGGTGAAGCGGTTGCTCGGGACAGGCGCGGGCCTGATTTTCAAGGGTTCCGGCTTCTACATCACCGATTACCGCAGCAACTCCTACAAGGAGGGTGCGAAGAAAGATGCGCCTGCGTCGACGCCGAGCAGCAGCGGTGCTGAAAAACCTTCGGGCGGCGGCAAAGAGGCGGGCTCCAGCAGCACCACTCCCGCTACTCCCTCCAAGCCGGCCGAGACCAAGTCCACCAAACCGGCGGCCGACTCATGAAGCTCATCTGTCCCGAGTGCCGGCGGGAGAACGAGGCTGCGCGCATCTACTGCCACGACTGTGGCGCCCGTCTCGACCGATCCAGCCTTGCGAAAGAGAAGCAGACGGAAGAAGACCCAAAGGATACGCAGCGCCGCCTGCGTGGGTTTTTCGATGGCCGCCGCGCGCTCATGCGGCAACGGTTCTTTCGCTGGAGCAAGTTAATCCTCGGTGCGCTGGCGCTTGCGGCGGTGGTGCAGATGCTCCGTTTACCGGATCTTCCTGAAGCGGCCAAGGCACCGATGCTGCCGGCCCAGATCAGCATGGAGCTGGAGAATGCCGCCGCTTCTCCGCGTGCGACGCCGCTTCAGTACACCGACGAGCAGGTGAATGCCTATCTCGCCTACACCTTGAAGAGCAAGCAGGCCGCGCTGAGCAAACACCTAAACTTCGAGCGTGCAGTGGTCTCATTTGGGGAGGGCTACGGTTCGATCACCGCACAACGTTCGCTTTTCGGCCATCCAGTCTCGACCACCGCGATCTATTCCATGCAGCTGCGCGACGGTGCACTCCACACGACGGCGCGCGGGGGCAGTATCGGCCGCCTGCCGGTCCACCCGCTCGTGATGCAATACGCCGGCTTCCTCTTCGCTGATTTGCGCGGGGTCCTTCAGCGGGAGCAGAAATCGATCACGAAGCTCGGGGCGGTCGAATTCCACGAAAAGACCGTTTCGTTTCTGCCGAAGCAGTCCGCCGCGCCAGCGCCGGCGCCCGTGGCAGAACCAGCGCCCGCGGCGCAGCCGACGCGGGTGCCGGCACCGGCGCCTGGCGCTTAGAAGCGTTTCTCGAGATCGAAGAAGACGAATCGCTGCCGCGGGTCTTCGAGCGATACGGGATAGCCGGCCGCCTGGTTCGAGAAGGGCGGCGGATCGTCGAAGATATTTCGTACCCCAGCGCGGATTGCCACGCCCTTCAGCCACTTCGCGGTGCGGCCGGAGGTCTCGATCTCCGGCACCAACTGTTTGCCGGTCAGCGGCTCCGGGCGCGACATCGTGGCGCCTTTACCGAACCGATATTCCAGCAGCACGTCGACGGTCGTCGAGTAATCGACCGTGCGATCAGCCGTCACATCTTCGTAGGAGTCGATGTAGTTGAAGCTCGTGATCGCTTCGAAGCC
>JACDCC010000038.1 GCA_013694595.1 Chthoniobacterales bacterium | reverse complement strand
ACACAGCAATTCGATCTCGTCCTGATGGACATCCAAATGCCGGAGCTGGATGGCTTCGAAGCCACCGCCCGCATCCGGGAGATGGAGAAACTCACGGGACGCCGGACGCCAATCGTGGCGATGACCGCGCATGCGATGACCGGCGACCGCGAACGCTGTCTGGCCGCCGGAATGGATGACTACATTTCCAAACCTCTCCGCGGCGAAGAGCTCCAGCGGGTCCTCGACGGGATTCCAGCGGTGATGCCGAGCGAGAAACCGAAAGCGGCGCAGACAAGCGTGCACACACATGCCGAGCTGCTCGAGCGATACGACGGCGACGAAGCTCTGGTGAGCGAATTAATCACCCTCTTCCGCGACGATACACCGAAGTTGCTGGAGGTAGTCCGTCGTGCCGCCGCCAGGCATGACGCACCGGGGCTCGCGGCTGGCGCGCATAAGCTATTGAGTTCCCTCGGCGCTTTCGGGGCGGCCAAAGCCCGCGTCATGGTTTTAGAAATCGAAGAGCAGGGTCGCCAGGCAAGTTTCGAAGGCGCCACGGAGCGCGTCGCGCAGGTCACGGACGAGATCGAGAAGATTCACTCCACGCTCGCGTGTTACGATTTACTCGGCCGCAGTTCGAATCCTGTGGGCACAATCATTCCCGGAATCCCGGATCATGTGGCCGCCTGATTTGGCCATGATCGAGCACGAAGCACGTTTGCAAACCCGGCTCGCAGCCGCGCTCGCCCCAAAGCGCACGAGAGTTCTCATCGTGGAAGACGATCTCGTCAGCGCGAAGGTGCTCAGCGCGCTCATGCAACGACTCGGCTACGACGTGATCAGCGCATTTGACGGCCACGAGGGGTGGCAGCTTTTCAACGCGGAGCCCACGCGTTTGATTGTGAGCGATTGGATGATGCCGGGCACCGACGGACTTTCGTTATGCAGGAAGGTCCGCGACCGCCCCGGCATTCCCTACACTTATTTTATCCTCCTGACGGCGAACCGGACCACGCCAGAGAATTACGCACTGGCGACCGATGCCGGCGTGGATGATTTCCTGACCAAGCCGATCGACCGCGAGGCCTTGCAGATGCGGCTGAGAGTGGCGGAACGGATTCTGCAATTCACCGCGGAGATCCGGCAGTTGAAAGAGCTGATCCCGATCTGTGTCTACTGCCGAAAGGTGCGCGACGAACAGGACTACTGGGAGCAAGTCGAGACCTACATCCAGAAGGAAACGGGTAGCCGGTTCAGTCACGGCGCCTGTCCGGAATGCTGCGAGAAAGAAATTGCTCAGCTGGAGAGCGACTCTGCGGGGCCTAAGTAGAGCTTGTCATTTTAAGAAGTGCTCGGGGGGGGACTTGAACCCCCATGCCTTGCGGCATACGCCCCTCAAACGTACGTGTCTGCCATTTCACCACCCGAGCAGATGGCGCGCGCTGGCGCGGCCCCAAACTTATTCAGGAATCAAGGAAAGCAAGAACAGGCGAGTGCCGGTCGCCGGCGGTTTCCAGATTCAATTTCCGGGGAATCGACGTAAGCTGCGCGTGAATGGCTGAACCGGAGTGGATCAAGACCGATCTCCATATCCACACGCTCGACGACCCGTGTGATGCGCTCGATTACTCCGCGCACCAACTGCTCGAGCGCGCGAAGGCGCTTGGCTTCGGGGTACTCGCCATCACGTTGCACAACGCTGTCTTCGACCGCGCCGAGGTCTTTGCGGACGCAGAGCAGATGGGCATCCTGCTCATCCCCGCGGCGGAAATGCGGTTGGAAGGCGCGGACGTGATTCTGTTGAACGTCAGCGCGGAGGAAGCGGACGCGTTGAAGACCTTCGACGATCTGCGGCGGCTGCGAGCCGCGCGCGGCGCTTCGCTTTACACAATCGTGCCGCATCCGTTTTATGTGTTCGGCGGCTCGATCGGACGGCGAATCGTGCGCGAGATCGACTGCTTCGATGCGATCGAGCAATGCCATTTCCACAAGGGCGGATTCGATCCGAACAAGCCGGCGCAGCGCGTGGCGGCGCAATACCAGAAGCCGATGATCGCGACCTCCGACGCGCATCAGCTGCACGGTTTCGGCTCGCACTACACGAGCATCCCGCGCCCGGCAGAGCTCACGATCGAGAACGTGATCGCCGCGTTGCGGCGCGGCCCATTGCGCCTAACGAGTCCACCGTGCAGCGTGGCGGATGTGCTCGGCGCACTTTACTTCATCTACGTGCGGCACCCGCTGCGGCTGCGGCGGCGCGGCCGCACGGAGAGCCGCTGCGCGCACGGCTGATGGCGGTGCCGGCCACGTGTGAACGCGGGTCTTGAAGTCCGCGGATGAACCTGACAGATACTGAACCCTGATATGAGAACGCTCCCGTGCCTCTTGCTTCTCCTCGCCATTCCGCTCGCGGGCTGTAAGTCGCCAGCGAAACGCGCGAAGGAAAAGGAAGCGGCGCAGGCGAGGGCGGAGGCAAAGAAAGATCAACAGACCACCGAAGTGAGCGCAGACCAGGACTTTCAGGCATTTATCTCGCGGCTGCGCAAAGCGGTTCGGGCACGCGACCTGAAGATGGTCGCATCGATGATGACGCCGGACTTCGCTTACGTGATGGGCTCGGATGAGAGAGAGGACCGGAAAGGGGAAGGCGTTTTCCAGTTTTGGGAGGAGAACGGGCTGTGGCCGGAACTCGAAGGCATCATCTCCGAGACCTTCGTGAAGAAGGGTGATTATATGGTGGCGCCGCCGCAATTCGCGAATCCCGCGCTCGAGTACGATGGCTATCGCGCCGGCATTCGCCGCGTAAACGGCAGCTGGAAATTCGCGTATTTCGTCAACGGTTAGTCGACGCACGCGAGGAGGTGCGCACAACGACCGCCCCCGGTTCTGAGTTCAGCGTTGGACGTTGCACGTTGCACGTTGGACGTTCCGGGGTGCGTCACACTGCGGAGCTACCTTCGGTCCCTCGTCATCTTGGGCTCCCCCATCGGCCGCCATTTGTTTTCGTCCGAGAGCTGGTCGCGAGCGAGCCCGGTGTTTCCGCGACGTGTCATACTTTCTTCCACGAGGACGATCCGATGTTCGCCGGTCATTTTCCGGCTAATCCGCTCGTGCCCGGCGTGATTCTGACCGAGGCGCTGGCGCAGACGGCGGGCATCGCCGCCGCGTCTGGTTTCGCAGAGAACGAGCGCCCGTTGTTTCTCCTCTCCGCCATCCGCGGGATGAAGTTCCTCCGCGCCGCTCGACCGATGGAAAACATCGAATTACATGCGGAGAAACTGGCGGCCGTGGGCGATCTGCTGCAGTTTGCGGTGCGGGCGGCGGTCAACGGCATCCTCGTGGCGGAAGGGCAGCTGGTGCTGAGTATTGATCGATCGCCGCACCGCGAAGCGTCGATTCCATGAGCCTTTTGCACCACCCACCGCGCCGGAGTGCACAAAATGCGGCTCGTGGCGCAAATCCGCGGGTCGGGATCATCATTCCAGCGTGCGATGAAGCACCGTGCATCGCGCCGGTGCTCGCGGAGCTACTCCGCTCCGTCGAGGCACGCGATTACGTCGTCGCAGTCGGCGTGAATGGTTCCAGCGACCGGACGGCCGAGATCGCGCGGCGTTTTCCGGTGGTGGTGGCGGAAACCACGGAACGCGGATACGGGCATGGCTGCATGGCCGCGATCGAGGCGCTCACCGCGGCTCATCCGACGGTGGCGGCGTTCGTCTTTTTCGCGGCCGACGGCGCCAGCGATCCGCGCG
>JACDCC010000022.1 GCA_013694595.1 Chthoniobacterales bacterium | reverse complement strand
AGCGCTTCGGCAATCTCGAGCGCGCAGCGGGCCGGTTCTTCCGCGCTGTGGTGGAAGACCAGCGCCATCCCATCGCCGGTCGGCAGCCGCACGAGTTGTTCGTCCGTCGCTTCACGCACCGGCGCGGTCGCCAGCACGATCTCCGTGAGCTGGTTGAGCCGCTCCTTCTGTTCCTCGATCAGGAGCCGGGAGTAACCGACGATGTCGATGAACAACACATGCCCGATTTCCAGGTGGAGGTTGTCGTCGGAATCCGGCACAGGCTGTGTCTATCGGAAACGACAGACCGGCGGCGATATTTTTTCCGCGGTTCCGATCGGTGGGAGGAGCGGGATGGCGAGGGTGGAGTCGCCGTCGGGCGGTCTCCGACGATGCCTCTATCGGAATTCCCGGCCCGAAAAAAGCCGCCCGGAAAAAAGTGTGACCACGCATAGTGCTCGGCACTCGCCTGCCTTTAAGGTAGGCGGGCGAGTCATTCGAGTGTCAAAAAGTGTCAAGAAACTGCGCCACTGAGCGGGAATTAGCGCGAGGACACGACATTCGTATTTCTGACGGTTTCCACTGTGTGATTGACGCTACCGGCGGAGGGGCTCGAACCCACACACTCTTGCGAGTACCAGATTTTGAGTCTAGCGCGTCTGCCAATTCCGCCACGCCGGCGTAGCTCGCTTAGCGTGTCGCAACACCGAAGTCGCGCAAGCTGAAAGTGGACGGCTGCGGAGGCGCAGCATGCGACAGGAGTTCTGAAAAACGAGGCCTGCTCACGTGCAGGCACAGCGACTCCCCGTCATCGAATAGAATTGAAACGAAGCGGCTTACCAGTCGTAATCCGCTCATTCAAACTACGACGCTTCGTTCGCTCGCTTTTGCGATTCCACTTCTGATTCTCACCGGCGCTCTAGCTGCGGAGGCGCCGGTGCAGCTGCAGCTGCCCTCTCGCGTTCTGGAGCCGAGGAGCACGTTTGAGCTTCGCTTCGCCGCGGAAATGGTGCCGCCGGAGCAGATCGGGCAACCTGCGGAAGTTTCGCCTCTCGTTTTCGCGCCTGCGATCCCTGGTCGTTTTGTCTGGTTGAGCACGCGGAGCGGGAGTTTCGCACCGGACGGCGTCCTGCCGCTCGGCACGAAGTTTCAAATCTCGCTGCGTGCGGGACTGAAGAACGCCGCCGGCAAACCGATCGCCTCCACGTTGCGCGAAACCGCCGAGACGCCGCCGCTTCGCGTCAAAGGCACCAGCGCCCTCAGCTATGTGGATGCGGAGAACGCGACGGTCATGCCGCGCTACCTGGTGCTCTTCAACGCAAACGTCAGCGCAGCCGCCGCGGCGAAATTTTGTCGTTACGTGGACAGCGCGGGGAACCGCGTGGAAGCACGCGTCGAGCAGGCCAATGATCCGAAACGGCGCGAGCGTCTCTTTTCGCCATGGGCGAGTGATGATCGCTCGCTCCTGGTGTGGGGCGAGACCCCGCAGGAAGGGAGCGCAGCGCCGGAAGAAGGCGAGGACGAGTCCGCCGAAACTTCCGCGACAGAGAAGCTCCCGCCGGCGCGCCAGAACGTGCTCCTCGTCGCACCCGCGAAACCGCTCCCTCCGGGGCGTGATTGGCGCCTCGTGCTCGATGCCGGCCTGCCTGCGACCGCCGGAAACGCAACGCTGCCGGCGCGCAGGGACGAGCTTGTCGGTGTGGTGAAGCCGTTCGGCGTCAGCAACCTCACCGCGGAGAGCAATCACGTGGCGGGGCGGCGGCTGGTGATCGAGTTCTCGAAGTCGCTGGCGGACGACGTCACCGCAGAGACGATCGGACGTTGGATCAAAGTGGAGCCGGCACCGGCGGATTTGAAGGTCTCAGTGGAAGAGACATTCGTCACGCTCAAGGGAGACTTCGCTCTCGGCACTCGCTATCGCGTTTCCGTCGCTCCGGGCGTGCCCGCGGCGGAGCCGACGGAGACGACCGCGCCGTTCAGGAAGGAGCTGGCGTTCAGCCCGATCGCGCCGCGGCTTTTCTTCCAGGACTTCGCCGGGCATCAATTCCTCCGCGGCACGCGCGAGCTGCGGCTGCTGTCAGTCAACGTGCCGCGCGTACGGGTGAGCGCGAAGCTCTTCAAAGGCGACGAAATCCCGGCGGCGTTGAAGGCGTACGACGCCTACATGGAGATGCCGACGGAGGGAGTGGACGAGATGTACAGCCGGGTCAACACCGAGGCGCTGGGCGGCACGGTGGTGTGGGAGAAGGAGATTGCGGCTGAGGCAGCAGTCGACACGCAGAACACGATCGCACTCAGCTGGAACGAACTGGTAGGCGAGAACCGCAGCGGCGCCGTGTTGGTGACGGCTGAATCCGTTGAGCCGGTTCCGCCAAACAGCAAGCGTGTCGGGACGCAGACGCTGATGCAGCTGACCGATCTTGGCGCGGTCTGGAAGCGCGATCGCGAGGGAACGTGGCTGCACGTTTTCTCCCTCGCGTCCGGCAAAGGAGTCGCAGGCGTTCGGCTCCGGCTCCTGAGCGGCGAAGGGGTAGAGCTCGCCGATGCGGTCGCCGACGAACGCGGCGACGCGCGTCTCCCGCAGAATGACGAAATGCGCTGGGTTTTCGCCGAAACGGGCGATGACGCGCACCTGATCGCGCTGGCGTCCGGCGAAAATGACGTGCCGCTTTACCGCCTCGGTGTCTCTGAGGAAATCCAGGACGATGAGGGATCGAATAGCATCTTCATGTTCACCGAACGCGGCGTCTACAAGCCCGGCGACAAGGTGCACCTGAAAGGATACGCACAGGATCTGCGCGCGGAGCAGCCACGGATTCCGGCCGGTAAACCGGTCACGGTGACGGTGACCGACGCGAAGGAACGACAGATCTTTTCGGAGCACGTTACGCTCTCGGAATTCGGCTCGTTCGATCGCGAGATCACCGTGCCGGAGGGGACGCTTGGTCGATATAGAATCAACGCCACCGGAGAAAAAGGGGAGCGGCTCGGCGGCTCCTGTTTTTTCGAAGTGCAGGAATATCGGCCGAATGCGTTTGAGATTCTGATCCCGCCTCCGCCTGGGGGGACGGGCGGTGTGCAGCTGGCGTTGCCGATCACCGCGAAGTACTTTATGGGCAAACCCCTCAGTCGCGCGAAGCTCACGTGGTCGCTCGTCGCGCGTGATGAAAACTTCCGTCCGGAAGGGCTGGGTGACTTCGCGTTCGGCAACGCGATCTATGATTTCCGTCTCAACCGCGCGCTCGATCGGCTCTCGCAATTCAACGCGCAGGGCGATCTCGCGATTGGGGACAACGGCATTGCAGAGCTCACGACGCAGCTGCCCATCAATCCGAAAGCGCCGCAACCGCGCGCGGCGAAGTTGCTCACTGAAGTCACCGATCTCAACCAGCAGACGGTCTCCGAATCGCGTGCCTGGGTACAGCACAGCTCGGATTTCTATTTCGGACTCCGCCGTTTCGAATCGGTGTTGAAGGAAGGTCAGCCGCTGCCAATCGAATTGATTGCGGTGCAACCTGCCGGCACACCGATGGCCGAACCAGTGCGCGCGACGTTGCGTCTCACGCGAATTAATTGGCAGACGAACCGGCTCGCGACGGCAGGCGACACGACAGAGTTCGAAAGCAAAGCTCAGCTGCACGTCGAGTGGGAGCGCGAGCTCACGACTGTCGCTGGCGTTGGCGACGATCGGAAGCCGGCGCGGGCCCTGCTTGATCAGGCGGTCGCGGGCAAACCTGGCGAATACCTCCTGGAAGCGATCGGCAAGGACGCTCACGGCCACGACGTTCTGACTTCGCTGGTCTTCGAAGTTTCCGGCGATGCGGAGATGGCGTGGAACTACCGGAACCCGTACGCGATTGATCTCGTGGCGGACAAGGAAAGCTACGAGCCGGGGCAGACCGCCACGATCATGGTGAAGACGCCGATCGCCGGCGATGCGCTCGTCACGGTCGAACGCGATCGCGTGCTGCGGTCGTTCATCGTGCCGTTCGCCGGGAATGCGCCGTCGGTGCAGGTGCCGTTAACGCAGGCGGACGGACCGAATGTCTATGTGTCTGTGATGTTGCTGCGCGGCGCGAACGATAGTCCGCGTAAGGTGAAGACGCCGGAGTACCGCATTGGCTACTGCAACCTGAAAGTAGCGCGCCCGGAGGACAGGCTCACGGTGGTGGTGAAGCCCGGAAATCGCACCGCCCTGCCGGGCGAGCGAGTGCAACTCGAAGCCGAAGTGCGGGATCTCAGCGGGGCGGCGGCCGCAGATGCGGAGGTGACCTTGTATGCCGTTGACGAAGGCGTGCTCAGCCTCACGCGCTATGAGACGCCGGACGCGCTGGCGTTTTTCAATCAGCCGCGCGGTCTCGGCGTTTCCACCAGCCTGACGTTGCCGACGCTATTGCGGGAAGACGCTGCCGAGTCGGACTTCGCGAACAAGGGCTACCTCGTAGGGGATGGCAAAGGCGGCCCGGCGCTGCTCAATGGCCTGCGCAAAAACTTCATTGCGACGCCGTTCTGGAACGCGACTCTCCGCACCGACGCCGAAGGCCGGGTGCGCGCAGCCTTCCCGGCACCCGATAGCCTGACGCGCTACCGCGTGATCGCCGTGGCTGCCACCAAGAGAGGCCAACTGGGCGCGGGGGAATCGGCTATCGAGATCAACAAGCCGATCATGATCGAGTCAGCCATGCCCGCATTCGCGAATGTCGGCGACAAGCTCACGCTGCGCGCGGTCGTTCATAATACGACTGACTTCGGCGGCCGCGCCGAGGCCTTCCTGGAGGTGGACAATGTCGCACGAGCTCCGGAGAAAATGCGCTCGTTCCAATTGCCGGCGCGCGCGTCGGTGCCGATCGACTTTCCGGTCGAGGTCGTCTCAACCGGCGTCGGCAAATGGAAATGGGCCGTGAAATTCATCGCGACGGACGGAAGCGCAGCCGTGGGGGATGCGGTGCAATCGACCATCAAGGTGAGGTATCCGACCGCGCCCATCCGGCAGGTGGAGACGGCACGGATCGAGGCGGACAAGGCGGAGCTGCTGCGCATCTCAAACCCACAGATTATCGAGGGCCACGGCGAGGTGACGGTAAATCTCACAAACACGCGCGTCGGCGCGCTCGGCGAGTCGTTGCGGCAGCTGCTCGAGTATCCTTACGGCTGCGTCGAGCAGACAACGTCAAGCCTGTTGCCCTGGTTGACTGTGCGTGATCTGCGCACTGCGCTGCCGGAGCTGGCGAAGCCGGACGAAGAAGTCGCCGAGGTGGTGAACGCCGGCGTGCGGCTGCTGCTTTCCATGCAAACGAGCGGTGGCGGAATGTCGTACTGGCCGAAAGGACGCGAGCCGATGCTATGGGGCAGCGCCTATGCTGCATTGGGATTGACGATGGCACAGCAGCAGGGCTTTGCCGTACCGGAAGCGGAGTACAACCGACTGCTAAAATACCTCAGCGAGCAGCTGCGTGGAACCGCAAAGGAGGTGACCGGCTATGGCTTATCGGATCGGTGTCTCGCCGTCTATTCGTTAGCCGTCGCGGGGAAGGCAGAGCCGGCTTACCACGATCTCCTGTTCCAAAAACGCGCGAAACTAAGCGCGGAAGATCGGGCGCTGGTCGCGCTCGCGGTGATCGCAAGCAAAGGACCGAAACAGATGATCGATCAGCTGCTCGCGGGACCCGCGGTGGATGCGAACTACATCGAGCAGTGGTTCGGGTCGGTGGCGCGCGAGAACGCGCTGCATCTACTCGCGTGGACGCTGCACCAGCCGCAGGCGCCGCGCGTGGACCAGCTCGCGACGGAACTTTTCGCCCGCCGGCGCAACGGCCATTGGGCGACAACGCAAGGCAATGCGTGGTCGCTCCTGGCGCTCGCGTCGTATCTTCGCGGTGTAGAGACCGGCTCGCGCGAGTCGAAAGGCGTGATCGCGTGGGAGCAGGCGACGAGTCGCTTCTCCTTGAGTAATTTGTCGCCACTCGCGAGTGCCACTTTCCCGATCGATCCGAAAACGGTCCGTGCGCCAGTGACGCTGACGAAGACCGGAGGGCATGTGTTCTCCGAGGTGATTGTCGCTGCTCGTCCGACACTCGTCGACCAACCCCGCCAGGAGCAGGGCTACTCGCTCTCGCGCCGCTATGCGAAAGTGGGCGACGACGGACGCCTCGCACCGGCGGAGAACCTGCGCGTCGGCGATCGCATTCTCATCACGCTCGACATCGAGACGCGGCGGCGCGCGACGTATGTGGCGCTGGAAGATCGGCTGCCAAGCGTGTTCGCGCCGATCAATCCGGCTTTCAAATCACAAGAGGTTGTCGCAGGTGAAAGCCTTGGCGCCGAATGGGTGAGCGATCATCACGAACTGCGGGAAGATCGCGCGGTCTTCTTCGTCGATCTGCTGAACCCCGGGCGCTACACGTTGCGCTACCTCGTGCGAGTCGTCTCCGCCGGCGAGACGATCGCGCCCGCGGCCAAGATCGAGGAGATGTACCATCCTGAGCGCTTCGGCACGACAGAGACGCTGCGCGTCAGCGCGCAACCGCTGGAGTAGCACGCATGCCGCCGAGCGCTGTTTCTGCTTTGGGGAGCGCAGGCTGCCAGCCTGCAGTTCGCGGCAGCTTGCCGCGAACATCTGCGCGCCTGGCGCGATGCTACCTTTTGCGGTATGCGCATGCGCCCGGAGTGTTGCCGGCAGGCTGCCGGCAACTGCAGGCTGGCAGCCTGCGCTCCCCTCATCGAACCACGCCGCTGCCATGAGACGCAAGCCGGTTCGTATCCTTGTCGTAGCAACGGCAGTGTCGCTGGTTGCTGGACTCATCGCGATCCGCTTCGTTCCGATTCCGCCAGCGCTGCTGCAGCCGCCGATCCAAAGCGTCGCGCTTTTGGATCGGCACGGCACGCCGTTGCGCGAAGCGCGGGTGGAGGAGCGATTCAGCCGCGAGCTCACGATCGCCGACGTTCCGCCGCACGTGCTGAACGCGGTGCTCGCCGCAGAGGACAAACGCTTCTACCGCCATCGTGGCATCGACTGGATCGCCACCGGCCGCGCAGTGGCGAACGGTGTCACCCGCGGACGCATTACTTCCGGCGCGTCGACGATCACGCAGCAGTTGATCAAGATCTCGGAACGCCGTCCGCGCACGTTCTTTACCAAAGTGATCGAGGGAGCCACCGCGCTGCGCCTCGAGCGGCTCTGGTCGAAAGAGCAAATCCTCTGCGCGTATCTGAATCGCGTCGACTTCGGTAATCTCAACATCGGGCTCGTCGCGGCGGCCGATTACTACTTCGCGAAACCTGTCGCCGACTTGAGCGAGGCCGAGGCGGCGCTGCTTGCCGGATTGCCAAGGAACCCGCGGAAGTTGAACCCGCACGTTGCGTTCGCGGCGGCGCAGGCGCGGCAGCAAACGGTGTTGCGCCGGATGCAGGAAAACGGCTCGCTCGACGCGGCGCGCTGTGAGGCTGCGCTCGCGGAGCCACTACGCCTGCGCCCGCCGCGGCGCCTGTTCCGCGCGCCGCATTTCACAGACCTCGTGCTCCAGCAACGCGGAGCGCAGCAGGCGAGCCAACGTCGCACAACGCTCGATCTGCCGCTCAATCAGCGCGTCGAACGCATCGTGCATGAGCGCGTCGCGCAACTGCGCGAGCATAACGTCCGGAACGCAGCGGCGGTGGTGATCGATAATGCGAGCGGGGACGTCATTGCGCTGGTCGGCTCGGAGGATTATTTCGCGCCCGGCAGCGGCCAGGTGAACGGGGCGTGGGCGAAACGGTCGGCGGGTTCAACGTTGAAGCCGTTCACTTATCTTCTCGCGCTGGAACGCGGTGCGACTCCGGCCACGATGCTGGCTGACGTGCGCACCAGCTTTCCCGCGCGCGACGGTTTCTATCGGCCGGAGAATTACAACCGTCGCTGCTATGGCCCGGTGCGCTATCGGACGGCGCTGGCGAGCTCCCTCAACATCCCGGCCGTGAAGGTGCTACTCGCGGCCGGCGGCCCAGACGCTTTGCACGAGCGGCTCCGAGCTGTTGGCCTAACGACACTCGATCGTCCCGCCGAAATCTACGGGCTGGGGTTAACGCTCGGGAATTGCGAAGCGCGTTTGCTGGAGCTGACGAACGCATATGCCAGCCTCGCCCGGCTCGGAGAGTACAAGCCCTGGCGTGTGCTCGCGGATCGGCCCGCGAGCGAGGGTGAAAGGCGCAGTCATTCCGAGCGAAGTCGAGGAATCCCGCGAAAGCACCTTGAAGCTAAGCCAACGGGATCTCTCGGCTTTGCTCGAGATGACAGTGTGGCACGTCAATCCTACTCCCGCCCCGAGTTCGTGTGGTTGATTGCAGACATGCTCAGCGACAATTCGGCGCGAACGCTCGCCTTCGGGATCAACTCCGCTCTGCGCTATGATTATCCGGTCGCGTGCAAAACCGGAACGAGCACCGATTTTCGCGACAACTGGACGATCGGTTTCACGCCGGAGTTCAGTGTCGGCGTCTGGGTGGGCAACTTCGACGGCGCGCCGATGCACGAGGTTTCGGGCGTGACCGGCGCGGGACCCATCCTGCACGAGATCTTCGATCATCTGCACGCGGAGAAGGGGACCAGTTGGTATCCGCGGCCGGAGCTGATCGTGGACCGGACGGTGCACCCGTTCACCGGGAAGTTGCTCGGTGACGGCGATGCGCGCGGCGTGCGGGAGAAATTCGCGCGTGACAGTCTGCCCGCCGCGGAGACACGTGATGACTACGATTCTACAGGGAAAGTGAAGCTCGGGAGCGAATACGCGGATTGGTACGCGAGCGCCGAGAACGGTCTGGGCGGCGAGGTGGCGTTAGGCGAAAACGGCGTCGATCTGCGCATTGCCTCGCCGCTGCAAGGCAGCACTTATCTGATCGATCCCGACGTGCCGACGAGCGGCCGGATTCCGTTGATCGGAGTCGGTGGATCCCATCTTGCCTGGCGCAGCGATACGCTGCAATGCGCGGTGGAAGAGGGGAGTGACTTTGCGATCGCCGCTGAAGGGGAGCATGTCATCACGCTGACGGACGACTTGAGCGGGCGCTCGACCGAGGTGCGGATCTCGGTGCGATCGTTGTGAGGGAAGTTGCGCAACTTCGGGCGGTCATCCCGAGCCGCGGAGACGGCGAG
>JACDCC010000345.1 GCA_013694595.1 Chthoniobacterales bacterium | reverse complement strand
CAGAAAAGTCGCCTCACCAACACCCGCACCACCAGCCACAGCCACCACCAAGGAGAACAACGTCATGATCAAATCCAAATTCATCCTCGCTTCCCTCGGAGCCGCCGCCGCGCTCCTCTCCAACGCTCACGCCGCCGTCGTTCAGCTCGACCGCAACGAAAGCGAAGTCGTCAACGGCGCCATCTTCCAGTTTGCGTCCCCGCAGCCGACCGGCACCACCGGCACCGGCTTCATCGATCCCTTCCTCCGCCTCCACGCGGGCGGCAATACCGGCACCGAGCAGGGCTACAACACCTCCGGCCGCCCGACCGCCTTCGACGAGCTGACCGACCCGAACTTCACCAGGAACGTGCTCTACTCGGACCTGCTCAAGACTCAGGTCACGATCAACGGCTCGACCTACTTCCAGCTCCTGCTCGACGTGAACGAGCCCGGTGGTTCCAAGTCCCTCGTCTCGCTCACCGAGCTGCAGATCTACACCTCCGGCACCGGCAGCCAGACCACCAGCAACGTCGCCTCCCTCGGCACGCTCCGTTACGACCTCGACGGCAACGGTGACAACACCGTGGTCTTCGACGCTTCGCTCAACCATGGCAGCGGCTCGGGCGACGCTTACATCTACATCCCGTTCTTCGCTGCGCAGAACAGCGACTTCGTTTACCTCTACGCCGCGTTCGGTGATGCCGAAGGTGACGTCCAGGCCGGCTTCGAAGAGTTCGCGCTCGTCCACAACGTCACCCCGGTGCCTGAGCTCAGCTCCTTCTTCCCGATCATCGGCCTGATGGTGGCAGTCGGTTCCACCAGCTACCTACGCAAGCGCAAGCTCGCCCAGACGGTGGCGTAAGACGGTCGGTTTGTTTTCAACTTCATCTCTTAATTGTTTGGCGGAGGCGACAGGTAACTGTCGCCTCCGTTTTTTGTACGGCGATAACTGCACCAGCCGCGGCGACTTCAGCGCTACCGCTGAAGGTCCACAGGTATTGATCGTCCGGGCGATCTGACTCGAGCCTCGCGCCATGGCCCGGCGTCAGCACTTCTTCGTCGAAGAAGCGCTTCCGGCCGGAGACGTTTGACGAATGCGTCTTGAGACCCCCTTTTAGGGGGCCGAGATGAGAGATCCCGTTTCTGTCGCGATCGTTCAGGGTAGTCCTGTTTTCCTGGATCTGGAGGCGAGCGTCGCGAAGACACTCGCGCTGGCGGAAGAGGCTGCGCGGAGTGGCGCGCGGATCGTCACGTTTGGCGAAACGTGGCTGCCCGGTTATCCGGCTTGGCTGGATTATTGTTCCGACGCGGCGCTGTGGGACCACGCGCCGAGTAAGGAAGTATTCGCGCGGCTGCGGCAGAACAGCATCGTCGTTCCTGGCAGGGAAACAGAGCTCTTCGCGCAGCTGGCCGGCGACCGTGAGTTGACGCTCGTCATCGGAGTCAACGAGCGGGTGGAGAGCGGTCCGGGCAACGGAACACTTTACAACAGCCTCCTGACCTTCAGTCCCGATGGGCGACTGGCCAATCATCACCGCAAGCTCGTGCCGACGTATACTGAACGCCTGGTGTGGGGGCAGGGCGATGGCGGCGGCCTGGAATCGGTTGCGACCCCGAGCGGACGAGTGGGAGGGTTGATTTGCTGGGAGCACTGGATGCCGCTCGCCCGCCAGGCTTTGCACAACAGCGGAGAAGACATTCACATCGCGGTCTGGCCGACGGTGCACGAAATGCATCAGATCGCGAGCCGGCATTATGCGTTCGAAGCGAGGTGTTTTGTGCTCGCGGCAGGGCTCGTCATGCGCGTGAAAGATCTACCAGAGGAGCTGCGGGCCAGCACTGAGGCCGGCCAGAATCCGGAGGCGTTCCTGCTCCGCGGTGGCAGCGCGATCATCGGACCTGATGGCAGATACGTGGTTGAACCCGTGTATGAACAGGAGACGATCGTAACTGCTGTGCTCGATCTCAATGCGATCGATCGCGAGAAGATGACGCTCGATGTGTCCGGTCACTACAGCCGCCCCGACGTGTTCACGTTCCAAATCGGCAAAGGAAGCATCTGAGCCGAGCCCACTCTGACGGCGGTGCGCAGCCTTTCGCGGTCTTGACATGCGCGACAGCGCGGCTACGCTGTCGCGGCAACTTCGGGGGTATAGCTCAGTTGGTAGAGCGCGTCGTTCGCAAAGATTTTTTGCGAACCTTAGACTGATCCGGCCCTGTTGCGACTCACCTGGACAGAGGCGGACAACCTTGAGTTTTCCCATGTCGGTGCGCCGATCATGGGACGGGACTCGTCCGGACTGGACCAGACCGGAATACCAGCTGC
>JACDCC010000313.1 GCA_013694595.1 Chthoniobacterales bacterium | reverse complement strand
GCCGAAGGATGAGGATGAGTTCGTCGACATGCTCTGGACGATGGCGAACTACAGCTCCGGCCCGATCGCGATGCGCTACCCGCGCGGCGCCGGCACCGGCGCGCAGCCGAAGGCGACACCGAAGCTGATCGAGATTGGTAAGGCGGAAGTCGTGCAGCATGGACGTGATGTCGCGATTTTTGGGCTCGGCAACATGTTCGAGATCGCGGTCGAAGCGGCGCGCAAGCTGGAGGAGCGCGGCTTCTCCGTCGCGCTGATCAACCCGCGATGGATCAAGCCGCTCGACACCGGAACGATCGAGTTCTTCGCGCGCGGGACGGAGGTGATCTGCACGCTCGAGGATCACGTCCTGCATAATGGTTTCGGCTGCGCCGTGATGGAGCATCTCCACAGCGAAATGATCAACACGCCGGTGGTGCGAATTGGCTGGCCGGATCAGTTCATCGAGCACGGCACCATTCCGATCCTGCGGAAGAAGCATGGGCTTACTGCCGATGCCCTGGTCGAGAAGGTCCTGCCGCTTCTGAAGAAAAAGGGACTCCAATCCCAGCCGAGCGCAGCGTAAATCAGCACAGCATGTCCGGCGTGTGGCTCTGCGATGCCGCCGGCGCGAGGTTCACATGAGCGCGATCGAAGCTAGCGGACTCACGAAGACATACCGGACCTACCGGAAGGAGAGCGGACTGCGGGGTTCGATCAAAGGCCTCTTCCATCGCAAGTACGATGAGACCCGCGCCGCTGACGACGTCTCGTTTCGGATCGAGGAAGGTGAACTCGTAGGCTTCCTCGGACCCAACGGCGCGGGGAAGACCACGGTGCTTAAAATGTTGTCGGGCCTGCTGAACCCAACGGCGGGCGACGCGCGTGTGCTCGGCTTCGTGCCGTGGGAGCGGAAGAACGAGCTGAAGCGGCAATTCAGCCTGCTCATGGGCCAGAAGAACGCGCTCTGGTGGGATCTGCCGGCGCAGGAATCGCTCGAGCTGAATCGCGCGATCTACGGCATTGATCGAGCGCGTTTCCGGAAAACGGTCGGCGGGTTGAGCGAGCTGCTCGAGGTGCAGGACAAGATGAACGTGATGGTCCGCGAGCTCTCGTTAGGCGAGCGCATGAAGATGGAGCTGATCTCCGCGTTGATCCATGAGCCGCGCGTGCTCTTTCTCGATGAGCCGACGATCGGACTTGATGTCGTGAGCCAGAAACGCGTGCGCGAGTTCCTTCGCATCTACAATCGCGAGCACCGCATCGTAACGATGCTGACGAGCCATTACATGCAGGACATCCAAGAGCTCTGTCACCGCGTGATCATTATCGATCACGGCAAAATCTTCTTCGATGGGCCGCTTAGCGACATCATCGACCGCTTCTCCGGCTACAAAATCCTCGGTCTCACCTTCAGCACGCCGGCGACACAGGACTTCAGCCGCTTCGGCGAAGTGGTCGACCAGACGCCGATGTCGGTGCAGCTGACGGTGCCGCGCGCGAAAGTGACGGAGACTTGCCGGGAGCTCCTGGAGAACTGCGCCGTGTCCGACATCAGCGTGCAGGAATTGCCCGTTGAGGAAGTAATTCGGCAGTTGTTCGGAGAGCGGAGTCCGCTCGGGACAGCAGGCGCCGAACAGGCGGCGACTGCGAGCGCCGCAGCTTAGCGCCGCAAGAGCGCTTCTTTAAGCTCGTGGACGTAGGCGGGGTTGACCTCGAAGGCGGTCACCGGCATCTCCGCCATCTCCACCTGGTCAAAGTAAGGCACGCTTTCAACGAAACCGGCTGAGATCAGACTGTTGATCGTGTCGGTAAGATCCTCAGGCTGCATCCGGGTGTTGTCCTGAAGTTCCGCGCCCATCATGGCTTCAGCGAAGCCGATAGCACGAACGATCGAGGCCTCTCGCCCAGTGAGCTTGATGTTACGCATGTTATAATTTCTAGCAGCTTGCATACCGCTGCGGCGCCAGAGTCTTTGAATTTGCTAGGCGCCCAGACGCTCCAGATTTGGGAGAATGCTGTCCCTCATCGCGGCCGCGAATGTCGGATAACGCGGCGTCCACCCGCAGGCTTGAAGCTTTTTGCTGCTGATTCGTTTACTGCTGTTTCCGCGCTTCCGCGGAGCCGGAGCGTCGACGGTGGGAGGCATTGGCCGGCACAGGTGCGCGGTGAGCCACTCGTAGCATTCGCGGTCCGTGATCGGGTGACTGTCGGCCACGTTGTAAATGGGCCGTTCCGAGAAATTGCCGGAGCCTGCGAGTGCCTGCTGAACCAGCAGAAAGAGAGCAGCCGCGATATCGTCACGATGAGCCTGATTGAGCACCCGTGGACCGGCGGCGTCGAGGACCGCATCGCCCGCGAGAAATTTCCGGAGAAGCGCTGAACGTCCGGGGCCGTAGATCCCCGCCAGCCGCGCAACTGTTCCCCCCGCCGCCAGCACAAGCTCTTCGGCTTCGCGAAGGATGCGCCCCGTTTCACGTTCCGGTTCCGCTGGGCTGGATTCAGTTACCCACTCGTCCCACGATTGCGCGTAGACGCTCGTGCTGCTCGTGAAAAGCAGCGGCACCCGAGGGAACGCAGCAATCAAGTTCCGCGCGCCAGCGAGGTAAACCAGGCGGTAGGCGTCGGCACCGCCTCCACGCGAGCTCGCGCTCTGAATCACGGCATCGAACGGTTCCACCGCCGCGTCTTTCACTGCCGCGTGTTTGGTGATGTCGACAGCGCGGATCTGGAATGGTTTGCCAGAAAGTTCTGCGGCCGATTCTGGTGACGCCGTCCAACCTTCCACCTCCCAGCCCTGTTGCTGAAACAAGTCAGCCGTGGCGGCTCCGACGTAGCCGCAGCCGGCGATCAGAATTCTCGACATGAGCGGCTCAAGGCTGCTACGGGGCAGCGCCAGCGATCTCGATCTCGTCGAACGGATTGGTCTGCGTGGCACGCACCTGCCGCAGCCGAATCAGCTCCAGCAAAGCGAGGAACGTCACGACAATTTCCACGCGTGAAGCCATGCTGGCGAACAACTCAGAGAAGCGGAGCGGCACGCCGTCTCCTACCCGCCGGAGAATCCAGTCGATCTTGTCGGAGACGGTGAAGTGCTCGCCGAAGATTTCACGGAGATCCTCCCGCGCCTCAACTCGCTTGATGACATTTTGAAAAGCGCTGATCAGCTGAAAGATGCCAACCTCACCGAGTCGCAGTGGCGCGATTGCAATCGGATCGGATCCGACCGCTGCGCGGATGAAAATGCGTTCCTGCTCGAGCTGTCGGACCTGGAGCTGAGCGGCGGCTTCCTTGAACTTCTTGTACTCGATCAACTGCCGAATCAGATCCCAGCGCGGATCGTCTTCCTCGGCGTCTTCCTCCGGCGGCTGCTGGTCGACTGGAAGCAGGCTGCGGCTCTTAAGGTAGATCAGGTTCGCCGCCATCACCACGAACTCGCCGGCGACGTCGATGTTCAACTCCTTGAAAGCCTG
>JACDCC010000298.1 GCA_013694595.1 Chthoniobacterales bacterium | reverse complement strand
CAACTAGCCGGACACCTTTTTCACCATCTGCTTCACAGCACCGCCGACTGCGGCAGTCACACCGCCAGATTGTTCGCGCTTGTTTGCGGCGCGCGAAGATTTCGACGGCGCGGCCTTCGCCTTCACGTTGATGACGGAGCGGGCGAGCTTGGTGAGCTTCAGATCCGTCGCGCCCTCTTCCTTGATCGTCCGGTCGAGGATCTTCGCGCCTTGTTTGTCACCAAGCAGTTCGGCGTAGGTGCGGGCGCAACCGTATCCGGCGATTTCGTAATGCTCCGCGCGTTGCGCAGCTGCGATGAGGCCGGCGTCGCGCACCTCTTCGTCCGCATCTTCACCGATCATCTCATCCCCTTCTTTCAACACGCCCTCCATGCCCTGGCATTTCGGACCGCGCACGGATTCGCCGTGCTTGGCGAGAAGATCTTCCAGTCGCTTCGCTTGTTCTTTTGTTTGCTCGAGATGCTGCTTGAACGCAGCAGCGAGCTGCCGATTCGTCGCCGCTTTCACCATCTTCGGTATCGCCTTTATCATCTGCCTTTCAGCGCTGTATAGGTCTTTCAGCTCGTGTAGGTAGAGATCTCTCAGTGTTTCCAATTCCATATGGCTGGGAATCGGAGCTGCACCGCGCATCGGTCCCTTTTTGCGAGGCGACACGATGAGACGGTGACGCTCCGCGCCTCGTCTGTTACATTTCCCACTGGCAACCGCTCGTCTGCTTCATGGATTACCTCATTCGACCGCTCACACCTGAGGATGAACCGATCTTATGGGAGATGCTTTACCAGGCGCTCCAGACTCACGAAGGCCAGACTGCGCCGGCGCCGGAGATCGTCCGCCGTCCCGAGTATGCGCGTTTTGTGGAGGACTGGGGCCGCGAGGGCGATGCGGGATTTCTTGCACACGACTCGGCTCAGAAGAGCCAGGTGCTTGGCGCCGTCTGGTGTCGCGCCTGTTTGACCGAGCACGATGCGGCGCCGGAACTCGCCTTCACCGTCACCTCAGGCCACCGACGTCGTGGCATCGGCGCCGCGCTGCTGACGCAATGGGTCCGCGCCAATCCGGAACAGTCGCGGGTCCTCTTGCGCGTCGCGCCGACCAGTCCGGCGGTGAGGCTCTACGAGCGATTCGGCTTCAGCGTCGTCGCGCAGACCGATACTTCGGTGACGATGCAGCGCGAAGGTTGAAGCCGCTCGAAACGTCACAGTGCTTTTCGCATCGGCACAAACTCCAGCTGCACGCCTCCGACGGTGCAGCTAACCGACTCCGCCGCCGAATAGCCGCACGCTTTGTAGAACTTCACGCCTGGCAGCGTGGACATCAGCTCCGCTGATCTGTAGCCGGCGGCTCGCGCTTCCGCCTCGCACCGCGCCAGCAGCGCACGTCCAATCCCGCTGCGGGCGCTTTCTGGATGAACGAAAAACGCGCGGATCTTCGCCCGCTCCACTGCCGGATCGGCCACCGCCGCGTCGCGTGAGGCAAACTGATCGCCGCCGAACAGCGTGCGCCTCTTGCTCCACCCGCCGCAACCACGCAGGAGCCCGTCAGTGTTCACCGCGACGAAGTAAGTGCCGTCTACGAGCAACGTCCTATCGACGCCGAAGACATGCGCGATCGCCGCCTCGATTTGAGCGCTGTCATAGTAGCCACGGCTCAACCTTCGCGCGGAAGAGTCGATCAACTCTTGGATCGCTGGGACGTCACTCACCTCTGCGACCCGTAATTGCCAGCGCTCCATGTTGCCTATCCGATCGGCCAGCCGTTGCGCCGACCACTCCGCAGCAGATCAGCTCTTCGGAAAGTTCGGGTCCGCTTTCACCTCGAGGATCTGCGCGGTGTGCCGTTTCCCATGTGCGCCATTAAAGAGCAGCCACTGCCATGCATCCATCGCTTCAGGAAGGGATGTTCGTCGAAGTGGCTCCGGAGATCCTCCTTCGTCTCCTGCAGGTATGCGATTTCCCGCTCACGGGTAGCCACGAAATTCTTCACCAGCTCCGCGCGCGTCGGCCACTTGCCGGTGGGGTTCAGTTGCTCCGGCGCGGTCGCCTTGCGCGAACGATCCGGGATTACCTTCAAGATCATCTCCTCTTTACCTCGCACCTCCGCGCGCTTTTCGGGCGCCGCAGCAGACGGCATGATCTTACCGGTCACGCGATCCCAGATCATATCTTCAGTGACCGCGATGTGCTCCGCAGTCTCGGCGATGGACCACCGGTCCGGCGTCGCCTTGAAGTTCCATTGCTTTTCCGACAAGCCATCAATGGCCGCGAGGAAATTCCTTCTGCGTCTGCGTCAGGTATTCGACGGCGCGGGTCCGTTCCTCCGGCGTAAGCGAACCCGGTGCCGTCTCTGCTGTTTTACTGTCACTCGCGGCCGGCGAGGATTGCCCAGTCACGACCGGCACACCGAGAAGTCCGACGATCAACACCAATAAGATGCGTTTCATCGTGCGCGATCCTATCCTCCCGGCGCGACGCGAGGCAAAACTCTTCGTGCGTAACATCGAATCACGTGTCGCGATTCATCGCTATCCAGTGAGTTGTTGCCCGTCGCGGCCTGGAGCGCTTGATTGCCGGAATCTCCAGAACATCAACCATGCGTCCCCTCATCCTGCTTCTCCTTCTCCTTTTCTCCGCCCGCCTCCTCGCCCAAACGCCGCCACCTGCGTCCACGCCAGCCGCGCAGATCATCATCCACGCCGGCAGCCTGTTGGATAAACCGGGCGGCGAGCCGCGTCGCAACGCGACCGTGTTCATCGAAAATGGCAAGATCGCGTCGATCCAGGACGGCTTCGCCAAACCCACCGCGGGCGCCACCTTGATCGACCTGCGCGACCGCTTTGTGCTGCCTGGCTTGATTGATTGCCACGTGCATCTCGACTCCGACCGCGCTGGCATCGAAGGCCAGCTCGCAAGTGTTACCGACAGTGCCGCGATCAGCGCATACGAAGCCGCCTGGAATGCGCGAAAGACGCTCGATGCGGGCTTCACCACGGTCCGGAATCTCGGCAGCGGCGACGGCGTGACCCTCGCGCTGCGGGACGCCATCGCGAAAGGCTGGGCGGTTGGTCCTCGCATCATCGACGCCGGAAGCGGCATCTCCACGACCTCCGGGCACATGGACCACACGCTCGGTTTTCGGGACGAGCTGCATGAGGTGCTGCAGCGCGGTGAAACCACATGCGACGGAGCGGACGATTGCCGGCGCGCGACCCGGAAGCAGATCAGCCGCGGCGTCGACCTGATCAAGATCGCGACGACGGGCGGAGTAAACAGCCGCATCGGGTTGGGACTGGACGCGCAGATGTTCGACGATGAAGCCAAAGCGATCGTGGAAACAGCGCGCCTCTACGGCAAGAAAGTAGCCGTGCACGCGCACGGCGCCGACGGAATTAACATGGCGCTGCGCGTGGGCGCGAACTCGATCGAGCACGGCACCTTGCTCGACGACGAATCGCTGAAGCTCTTCCGCTCCTCGGGCGCTTATTACGTGCCGACGCTTTCCACTGTAAATGGCTATCTGGAGCGGATCGCCGCGAATCCAAATGCCTATGCGCCCGACGTGCGAAAGAAGATCGATTGGCGCATCAGCATCACCGGGGAGTCGTTGCGCAAAGCCGTTCCGGCTGGCGTGAAGATTGCCTTTGGCACCGACGCGGGTGTCTCGAAGCACGGGCGCAACGCGGACGAGTTCGAGTTGATGGTGAAACACGGCATGACTCCCGCGACCGCCATTCACGCCGCCACGGTCAATGCCGCGGATCTACTCGGAATTGCGGATCAGGTCGGCTCCGTCGAGCCCGGAAAAATCGCTGATCTCGTTGC
>JACDCC010000278.1 GCA_013694595.1 Chthoniobacterales bacterium | reverse complement strand
CTTTCCGTCGCGAAGGAATGGCTGGCGCGCAGCTCCTGAACTCTGCGCGTGGTGGCGTGGACGGCGCTCGAGCTTCATGCCCCCGACCGCGATCAAGGAAAATTGGAGCGGGTGACGAGACTCGAACAGCGAGTGTAAATGGCCCGAAAGATGACTTCGCCGAAGCACGGCTTGTGAATCACGGCGCGCGCGGGATTCGATTCATCTGTTCTATCGGAAACGCTCCGATCAGGAATTCACGTACGAAGGGTCGATGCGGCTCGTTCAGTTCCAACCGAATCCCGACGGCCGAAGCCGTTTTACGTTCGGTCTTGAAGGGTCAAATCTTTAGAGAGTTTAGGAGCTAAACTTTTTCTCAATCCGCCAAAAAGCGACTGCGCCGAACGGAATTCCCGGCCCGAAAAAAGCCGCCCGGAAAAAAGTGTGACCACCGTCCCCGTCGACGCAGCTATCGATTCGGGCTCTTCGCGGCGATGTCAAAGCGATCGAAGCATGCACAGTCCGAATGCTGTGATGCTTTCCGGCGATTCATACCGCGAACGCGGTCGAGCAGTTTCGGATTGTCGCTTTGTCGCGCCGGGCTTACGCTTTCCGTCATGCGCGCTGATTCTGCCCTTCAGCCCAAAATAGGCAAGCGGATTAGACGGGATTTGCGCGCCTTTAAATACGAAATAATCTCGCACAATACTCGTTAGAAGATGATGCCTGTCGATTTGGCAACCCTGCTTAATCTGATATCGACGATCGCGATCGTTGGCGCTTTGATTTTCACTGGCCTGCAGGTGCGGACGGCAAATCGCGGGTCGAGCCGAATGGCTTCCTCGTAGTAGCCGATCGCGTTGCGGACATCCTCAGCGGTGCGTCGTTCTTGGTAAAACTTCCCCTGCAAGAGGGCGTTGTAGGCCTCGACATTCTGGTTCGAAGGCGTGGCCGCGGTAGTCAACGGCACGGCCTGCCCGTTGCTCCCGAGCAGCGCGACCTTAAGCTCCTTCGCCACTGCGCCGGCAATCTCCGATTGCAGCGCGAAGATGTCCTTTAGTTCCCGGTCGTAGGTTTCAGACCAGACATTGGCGCCGTCGCCGGATTTGATCAGCGCGACCGCGATGCGGACCCGATCAGCCGACTTCCGCACGCTGCCTTCGAGCAGATAATAGACGCCGAGCTTTTCGCCGATCGTCTTGCTGTCGTCGGTCTTGCCTTTGAATTGAAAAGACGAGGTGCGTCCGACGACCTTCAGGTCCTGCAGACGCGAGAGCGAAGAGATGAATTCCTCCGACATCCCGTCGGAGAAATACTCGTTAGCCGGATCGCCGGTGGAATTGACCAGCGGCAGCACGGCGATCGATTTTTCGGGAATTGCGGCGCTTTTCGTTCCTGCTCGATGGGCCGTGAAATAATAGGCCGCTCCGGCAAGGAGAATCGCGATGACCCCAAGCGCCGCGATCAATCCGACATTGCTGCGCCGCGCTGGCTCTTGCACGACTGGCTTTGGCGCGGCCTGCTGAAATTTCTGCGGGAGCGCGGCGTTGCCCAGTGGCAGCGTAGAGATTGACCAAATGGAGCCGGACGCCGTGCTTGACCTCGCAATCACCCAGGTCGTGCAGGCGCGGCGCCCATTGCCGGTATTGCACCAGATCATCGGCCACGTGCTGCGAGAGAAGGATGTGCCCGGCGTCGCCGCAATCCATCACCCGCTGCGCCATGTTGATGCCAGCCCCGGCGATGTTGCTGCGCCCGTTCACGTCTTTCACCTCGCTCACCGGTCCGCTGTGAATGCCCATCCGCACCGGAAGTTCCGGGTGCTTCTGGAGTGCTTCGGCAATCTCCAGCGCGCACCGGGCCGGTTCTTCCGCGCTGTGGCGGAAGACCAGCGCCATCCCATCGCCGGTCGGCAGCCGGACGAGTTGTTCGTCCGTCGCTTCGCGCACCGGCCCGGTCGCGAGCACGATCGTCGTGAGCTGGTTCAGCCGCTCCTTCTGCTCTTCGATCAGGAGCCTGGAGTAACCGACGATGTCGATGAACAGGACATGCCCGATTTCCAAGTGGAGATTGTCCTTGTCCTCCTGGTCCATGAGTCTCCTGATCTTTAATCCTTCGGAGCGAGTGATTGAACGATTTTCTCGAAGCGCGGATCGCCGCGCAGCGGGTCCCAGAACGGGAACAGTTTTAAGGCGCCGTAGCTCAGCATGGCCGAGGCATTAGGAGCGCGCAGCCCAGCTTCCAGTTGCTGCAAGGCAAGCTCCTTCTCGCCCGCCCAGGCTGCCGTGATGGCGAAATACTGAAGGACGCGGCTGCCGTTGACGACGTCTTTTTCCACCGGCGTGAGCGCGATCGCCCGACGGCCTTCCTCCAACGCGAGGTCTTTCCGCCCAAGAGCAGCGTCGATTAATCCGAGGACGCAGAGCGCCGGGCCATAATCCGGCTGCGCCTGCACGATCTTCTCCTGCTGCGCGCGAGCCGCTTCAAACGCAGTGCGCGCTCTTGCGTCATCTTTGGTTAAGCGCGCCAGCAGCCCTTCACCGAAGCTGCGGCTTAGATTAAGCACCCCTTCGTTCCAGCATGGATTATCGCCCACCGCGACGAGCGCTGCTTCGACCGCAGCCGGATCGCGTTCGGCCAGAGCGCAAGAGAACCAAGTGTCCGCGGCGCTGACAATGGCGCCCGGTCGTTCCGCGAGGATTGCATCAATCGTCTGGTGGAGCGGGCGGGTGTCCGCTTTCCAGCACATGTACCACAGTCCACGATTGGCCCGCGTTTCGACGTTGTCGGGCGCGATCACTGACGCCCGATCCAGCGCAGCGATCGCCTCGGCATAGCGCCCCAGGAATTGGTAACTGAACGCGATCTGTTGCAGAGTAAAAAGGTTGCGTGGGTCCAGCTCCACCGCGCGCTGCAGCTTCTGCAGCCCTTCTTCCTGCTGGCCGTGCCGCCGCAGAATGAACCCGGTGAGTTCGAAGAGACGGGGATCATTGGGTAGGGCTCGCCACGCAATCTCCAATTCGGCGAGGGCGCCGGCATAGTCGCGCAGCCCGTAGTAGAGATATTGCGCGCGCGCTAAATGGGTTTCGGCAGCATCGGGCCGCAGCCGTGTCGCGGCTTGCACCGCAGCTTCAGCCAGCGCCAGCCGAGCCGGAGTGTGATCAGACCCCCTTGTTGCATAAAACTGTTCGTGGGCAAAGGCGAGCTGGCAGTAGGCGGCGAAAAATGACGGATCGCGATTGACCGCTTCATCCAGAAGTTCAATTGCCTGCCGCCGGTCGCGCTCGCCCGTCGCGCTGAAACTTGCCGTGAGGAGAAGTGACTTCCCCCGGCTGTAAAGGTCGAAAGCCGCCAGATCAGTCGTGGGCGCCTGCTCGATGGCTTTCTTCTCGCTCGGCGAGAGTTTGGCCTGCAACTGATCGGCGATCGTCCGGGCGATTTCGCTTTGGATGGCAAAGACATCATCGAGTGGACGATCGTAAACTTGCGCCCACTGATGCGCATCGGTGCGGGCGTCGATCAACTGCGCGTTAACGCGGACTTTGCCCGCCGCGCGTTGCACGCTGCCTTCCAGTAGGTGCGCCACACCGAGCTGCTGGCCGATCTCGCGCACGTTGCGTTGCGCCCCGGTCTTATACTGCATCACCGAGGTGCGACTGATGACCTTGAGGTCGGCGATCTTCGCGAGGTTGGTCAGAATTTCGTCCTGCACGCCGTCGGCGAAGTAGGCGTTCGCTTTTTCGTCGCTCAGGTTTCCGAAGGGAAGAACGGCGATGCTTTTCTCGGGCGCGGCCGTCGTTTTCTCTACGACTTGGGCAACGGGCGGCGGACTCGATGAACGCGAGCCGCGCAGAAAAAAGAAGGCGCCAGTGGCGAGGGCAGCGGCGAGCAAGAGTGCGACCACGGGCCATGGTAGGCCCGCGCGCTTCGCCGGCAGTGCGGGGTGATCAGGCGCCGCTTTTTCCTCGACGATCCGCTGGAGTTTCCCCGGCATGGCCGGGTTACCGAAGTCGTCGCCATAAAGATTGAAGAGGTGAAGGCGAACACCATGTTTCACTTCGCAATCGCCCAGGTCGTGCAGATGGGGACGCCATTCGGAGTAGTCGTCGATGTCGTCGGCGACGCGCTTGGAAAGCAGAATGTGGCCGGCATCGCCGCAATCCATCACCCGCTGGGCGATGTTGATGCCGGCGCCGGCCATATTGGCTTGTTCGTTCAGGTCGCTGACTTCGTTGACCGGGCCGCTGTGAATGCCCATGCGCACGGGCAACTCCGGGTGAAGCTTCAGCGCCCTGCTAATCTCCTGCGCGCAGAGCACCGGCGCTTCCGGGCTGGTGCGAAAAACCAACGCGCCCCCATCGCCCGTCGGTAAACGCAGGAGTTTGCCCGCTGCTTGTGCTTCCCGGAACTGCTCGGTCGCCCAGACGATCTCCTTCAGTTTCTGGAGCCGGCCGCTCTGCTCATGGATAAGCAACTTCGAATAGCCGACGATGTCGAGGAAGAGAACGTGCCCTATTTCCAAGCGGACCTTTTCCTTTATCTCATCCGGCATCGCTTGGTTCTAACTGCGCACCGGCAAGAACGCCAAGATCATTCCTTGCGGCGAGTGCGAGGCAAACGGTTCTCTCGAAACGCAGACCGCGCGTCGAGACGCGGCCTCGAGAGCCCCTGCCGATAGAATGGACATTTGGCGCGCGCTTCGCCAAAAGCATGCCTTGTGAAATTGCCCGACGATGCCGTGATTGCGCCTGAGAAACTGGCGAGCTATTTTACTCGTCCGACAAGCGCGCGGCGACAAATCCGCATTTCTCGCCCGGGCCGGTTATACGACCGCGAATTTCGGACAGCTCTTGCGCGATCTTCGACAGCTGGTGCTTTCGCAGGAGGCAGTCTCGTTGCCACGAACAAACTTCGGCCAGTTCTATGAAATCCGGGCGCGGCTGACCGGCCCAAACGGAACGGAGCTTCGGATTCGCTCCATCTGGATGAAGGAGCACTTGTCTGGTGTGACCAAGTTCATTACGCTGGTGCCTGACAAAACGGAAC
>JACDCC010000272.1 GCA_013694595.1 Chthoniobacterales bacterium | reverse complement strand
GGAAACTCGCTCACCTGTGTCTTCTGCAGGTGGTCCGCTTTCCCGGCGCCGGTGAGCTGTTGCTCATCGATTTTTCGCTGCAGTTCCATGAACGCGTGCAGCAGCGCCTCCGGCCGCGGCGGGCAGCCCGGGATGTAAACGTCGACCGGGATGAAACGATCGATGCCCTTGAGAACGTTGTAGCCCTGCTTGAAAGGGCCACCGGAAATCGCACACGCGCCCATTGCGATCACGTATTTCGGATCGGGCATCTGGTTGTACAGCCGCACCACTTGCGGTGCCATCTTCTTGGTCACGGTGCCGGCGACGATGATCAGGTCGGCCTGGCGCGGTGACGGACGGAACACTTCGCCACCGAACCGGGCGAGATCGTACTTCGAAGCGGCGGTGGCGATCATCTCGATCGCACAACAGGCGAGGCCGAACTGCAGCGGCCAAATCGAGTTCTGGCGACCCCAATTGTAGAGCTCCTGTATGGAGGTGATCCAAATGCCCTGCTTCTGGAGCTCGCTGCGCAGCCCTTCGTCTGCCTTGTCGCTCATGCCCATTGGGAAGAATTATAATTTAGAAACCAGAAAACCAGAAAGGGAACTGCCTTCTTCATTTCGGGCTTTCTGGTTTCCAATTCATTCTCCTCTTACTTTGCCCAATCTAAACAGCCTTTACCCCAGGCCCAAACGAGACCTTCAAGCAGGAGCAGCAGGAAAATGAGGATGGCGATGAAGGCGCCAACAGGCAGTCCGGTGAAGGCAACCGCGAACGGCACGAGGAAGATCGCCTCCACGTCGAAGATCAAAAAGATGATGGCGTAGAGGTAATATTTCGATTGGAACTGCACTTGCGCCTCGCCCGTGGATTCGATCCCGCACTCGTAGGTCGCGTTCTTCAGCACGCCCGGCTTCGCCGGTTGAAAGAAACGCCGCCACGTCCACGCGAGCACGATCGGCCCGAGCGGAAACATCAGCGCCACGCCGATGAAGATGACGAGGAAAAAATACGGATCCGTGTTCATGCGTCGCGGCCTGCTATTGATTCACGATTGACCGAAAATTGTCGAATAAACTTGGCTCGAACGATACTATTTCGATGTGGATCGGACGGTGAAGCAGTTCAGCAGTTTCGAGGAAGCGGAAAAAGCAGACCGCGACTTCTACCAAAAGCTGACAGGCGACGACCGGCTGAGAATACTCGTCGAACTATTACAACATGCCCCTGAGCAGCGACTTGAGAGAGTTTCTCGGATTATTAAACTCCCGCGGCGTTGAGTACGTCATTGTCGGAGCCCACAGCCTGGCGTTTCACGGCCGGCCGCGTTACACCGGCGATCTCGACATCCTGGTGCGAGGGACGCTGGTTAACGCGGCGAAGCTGGTTGATCTGCTGAACCAATTCGGCTTCGGGGCCTCGAATTTCAAGCCGTCGGATTTTACGGAACCAGAACAGCTCATTCAACTGGGCCGCGTGCCCAATCGCATCGATCTGCTCACCAGCATCACCGGCGTGACCACGGACGAGGCCTTCGCTACGAAAATCGAGGCAACTCTCGACGACATCCCCGTGTTCATTTTGAGCAAGGAGGCGCTCGTGCGGAACAAGCGCGCGGTGGGACGGCCGCAGGATATGGCAGATATCGAGACGCTCGGGCCCTGAGTTTTTCTTGCTTCGCACAGGGGCGGCCGCTTTCCTTGGCCCCGATGGAAGGCGGCTTTGTCGATCAGATCTTCGTTCGCGCAAAAGCGCTTCTCCTCTCGCCGCTGGCGCACGCTCCGGATTGGGTTACGCAGATCGCGTCGAGCCTCCTCAGCATCTCGGCAATGCTCGTGGTCTTTCTCACGCTCTTCGCGCTGATGTCGTTGCTCGAGCGGAAGATACTGGCGCGAATTCAGAATCGACTCGGGCCGAATCGCGTTGGCACCTTCGGCCTGCTGCAGCCCGCAGCAGACGGCATCAAGATGCTGATCAAGGAAGACATCGTCCCCGCGCGGGCCGACAAGGTGGTGCACTTCCTCGCGCCGATCATGGTGGCGGTGCCGACGATCCTGGCGCTCGGCGTGATTCCCTACGGGCGGAACATGACGCTCTTCGCGATCGACGGCGGCATTCTGTTTTTCTTCGCGGTCGGATCGGCGACGGAGCTGGCGGTCTTCATGGCCGGCTGGGGCAGCAACAACAAGTTTTCCATGCTCGGCGCGATGCGCGCGATCGCGCAAATGGTCAGCTACGAGCTGCCGCTGATTGTTTCCGTGTTGCCGGTGGTGATGATCGTTGGGTCGCTTTCCCCGGACGCGATCGTCGCGGCGCAAGGCGGCTACACGTTCGGCGTCATTCCGCATTGGTTCGTGACGACACCATGGGGTGCCGCGTCGTTTCTCCTCTTCTTCATCGCCGGCCTGGTGGAGTCGAATCGCACGCCGTTCGACGTCCCTGAAGGCGAGTCTGAGATCGTCGCCGGCCACATGACGGAATACTCCGGCTTTAAATACGCGACGTTCTTTCTGGCGGAGTATTTCGGGATGTTCGCGATCAGCGGACTGGCCGTGACGCTCTTCCTCGGCGGCTGGCACGCGCCGTTCGCGTTCCTGCAGTTCATCCCGTCGTTCGTCTGGTTCTTCGCGAAACTCGGCCTCCTGCTTTTCGTCTTCATCTGGATCCGCGGAACGCTGCCGCGCATGCGTGTCGATCACGTCATGAACTTCGCGTGGAAGTTTATGCTGCCGATGACGTTCGCCTGCGTCCTGGCAGCGGCGATCTGGCATTACCAGGCGCGCAGCCTGGCAGGCTGGCTCTGGTCGGGCGC
>JACDCC010000263.1 GCA_013694595.1 Chthoniobacterales bacterium | reverse complement strand
GGGACCCGGAGAAATACCACGATGACTATCGCGAAGCGCTCCTGGAAGTGATCGAGGAGAAAGTCGAAGCGGGCGGCAAAGAAATCGATGACAAACCGAAGAAAGCTCCAACGCCGACAAAGGTCATTGACCTGGTTGCGGTGCTGCAACAATCGCTCGCGAAATCGCAGAGTGCGAAGAAGAAGCCCGCCACCAAATCATCCGCTGCTAGCAAACGCAGCACGAAGCAGCAGAAGAAGGCTGCCTGACGCGCTATGGGAGCCCGGCCGAGCGCGCCCTCAGCTGAGCTGCTTCAGCGCCTCCGTGACCGCGTGCGGCAGTGCGCTGGCGCCGTTGCCACCGAGGCGAGTATCGATCTGTTCGAGGGCATGTATTAGATCGGAGACTTCCCGCCGCGCATAAGGTCCTCCCGCCGCGGCGCAGAAGTGCGTGCGGCAACCGAACGGTCGGTCATGATAGATGATGCAGTTGCCGCTCTTCCGATCCAGCAGCGGACACGTTCCGTCGGCACTCTCGGGCAATTGCTTCCTGCCACTCGCGCGAAAAGCTTTCGCCGCCGCCAGCGCTTCGCCGCGCGTCAGGTAAGGCGTGCGGCCGGTGAGCTTGAAATGGCAGCATTCCCTCAGGCGCGTGCAGTTGCGTTCGATCGGTCGCTCCGCCAGCTCCGCGTAAATCTGCCGCACCTCAGCGATCGCTTGCCGCTCATCCTTCTGCCGCTTCATGCTTCGCGATCAGCCATCGCGTGGCCGGCAATCCAGCCGGTCGTCCACGCCGCCTGAAAATTGAAGCCGCCGGTGATTCCATCGATGTCGAGCAGCTCTCCCGCGAAGTAGAGGTTCGGCACGATCCGGCTTTCCATGGTGCGGAAGTTTACCTCGCGCAGGTTCACGCCGCCACACGTCACGAACTCGTCCTTGTTCAGCGATTTGCCGTTCACCGGCAGCTCGCAACGGGTAAGCAAAGCGGTGAGCGCGAGCGCTTGCGGGCGGGTGAGCGTGGTCCAGATCGTCTCCGGCGTGAGGCCGGCTTCGATGACAAGTTGCTCCCAAAGACGGGCTGGGATCGACGCGAGCGGCGAGCTGACGACGTGGCGCTTTGGTTGGGTGGTGCGCCGGGCTTGCAGCTCCGTCGCGACCTCGGCTTCGCTCATGGCGGGCAGCCAGTTGATGCGCAGTGCGAAGCGATAATCCTTCTCGTGCAGGAGCCGCGCGCCCCAGGCGGAGATGCGCAACACCCCGGGGCCGCTCACCCCATGATGCGTGATCAAGAGCGGCCCGCGTTCGCGCAACGGAGTCCCGGGAACCGTCAGTTCCACATCCGCGCTCGAAACGCCTGGCAATGCGCGCAGCCACGGAGTCGCCACGTGCAATGAGAATAACGACGGCACGGGGGGAGCGATCGTGTGCCCGAGATCGCGCGCGATCATGGCACCAGCCACATCGCGCGCCCCGCCGGTCGCGAGCAGCAGACGATCGCAGGGGAGGAATCCGCCGCTCGTGAGGCGAACAACGAAGCCGTCCCCGCAGCGTTCCGTGCCCTCGACGCCGTTGCGCGCGATCAACTGCACGCCGACCGCCTCGGCTGCGAACATGAGGCTATCGACCACGGTGGCGGATGAATCCGTGACGGGAAACATACGGCCATCGGCTTCGGTCGTGAGCTGCACGCCGTGCCGCTGGAACCACGCGACCGTGTCCTCCGCCGAGAAGCGATGCAGCGCACCGATGAGCGCCCGCTCGCCGCGCGGATACCGGGCGCTGAACGCGCGCGGCTCCAGCGCGATCGTATGCGTCACATTGCAGCGCCCGCCGCCAGAGATGCGCACCTTCGTGAGGAAATGCGATGTGCGTTCGTAGATGCGGACATCGTTCTCCGGCCGCGCCTGCGCGCAGGCGATGGCGGCGAAGAATCCCGCCGCACCGCCGCCTGCGATCACAATGCGCTGGCGTGTCACAACGCGTGCGAGCGCCGATTCTGGGGAGCGCAGGCTGCCAGCCTGCTGTCGCCGGCAGCCTGCCGGCGACCCACGGGATATGCCACGGAGCCAAAGCGGCGATGACAGCGCGCGGATCTTTTCGGCAGGCTGCCGAAAAGAGCAGGCTGGCAGCCTGCGCTCCCCGGATTTTCCCCTGCGCCGCCGTCGTGACCGTTCACTTTTGGGCGGGCGGCGCGGTTAACAGCAAAGGCGGCCTCGCTTTGGGCGGCCCCGGCAGGATCGTCGCGCGCGAGGCGCGATCGCTTCCCAGATACTTCTGCGCCAGCGCGCTGAGCTCCTCTTTCGTGATCGACTCCGTGTCCGCGATGCGGTTGCGCGCCCACTCCAGCACCTCCGGTTTCTCCTGCGCCCGCGCCAGTACCGAGGAGAGCCAGTAGCTGTTGCTGCGCAGCGTCTCGCGCAGCGCGGTGAGCAGCGGCAAACGCGCGCGTTCCAGCTCGTCCGCGGTCACGCCGTTCTGCGCCAGGTCGTCCGCGATGTTCGCCACGAGGTCCGCCATCTTTCCCGCGGCCGGCGGGTCGACATCGATGCTCGCGGAGACGTAGCCATAACCCGGGAACGTATCGCTCGCGTTGCTGCCGGCGCGAGGGCTATAGGTGCCGCCGATTTCCTCGCGCACTTTGAGCCGGAGTCGATCGTTCAAGATCGCCGCGAGCAGATTTAATCGCCGGGTACGACGCACGTCGATTCCGTCATCGCTTGGCCAATAGAGCAGGAGAGCACCTTTCGGGATCGCCGAGTCGATCGTGTAGTTTTTCGCGAATGGTGGCTCCGGGAAGCTGAGCTTTTTCAAATCCGGAAGCGCCGGCTTCTGGCCGCGCGGCGGGAGCGCGCCGATCGTCTTTGCCGCCGCGGCGATCGCCGCTTCCACATCGAGATCGCCCGATAGCGCCACCTC
>JACDCC010000246.1 GCA_013694595.1 Chthoniobacterales bacterium | reverse complement strand
GGAGCTTTTGCCAAGTCTCCCATCCTCGCTCATATTCCCGCTCCGGAATCCAACCCACCGGACACACCAACCCATGGAACCCGTATACATCCTCGGCGGCGGCCGCACTGACTTTAAGCGCAACCTCGGCTTTAAGCGCCGGGAGCGTTACTACGCCGGTGAGGAGGCAGGTTGGGGAGCGCAGATCGTCGAGCAGCCGATCGAAGGAATTACCATTTTCGACGACGTCGACCTGAACCCCGACGAGGTGGAGGTGGACTTCTCGCGTCGCTCTCTCCATCGCAGCCGGCGCTCGGCACAATCGGGCTCTGGTGCGGTTTGCACGGCGAGAGCTTTCTCGAGGCCGGGATGCACCACCTGGAATGCCGGTTCGATTTCGCGCTGCTGCGCGATCAGCTCGCGGCCGAAGGTGTGAACACGATGAAGCCGTTCTCGGATTTTCCGTTCCTGAAGCAGGCATTCACGGAGGGTGAACGCTTCCGTGTCCGCCGCGCGCGGGCGGAGCGGCTCTTGCGGAACGGATCGATCACGCAGAACCAGTTCGACGAGTTCACGCAGAAGGGGGCGATCGGCAGCCATCTTGAGAATCTGCAGCGAAAAGGTGGGTTTAAGGGGTTCAACCAGCACGCTGTCAGCATCATCATTGCCGAGACGGATCCGCGGAAGCAGCAGGGGAATCAAAAATGATTGTCGATGTGCGCGAGCGTCTAGAAACGCACCCGTTTGTGCCGTTCACGATTCATACGGCTGACGGCAGAGAATATCGGGTGCCGACACCGGATCACGCTCATGTTTATCCCAATCGTTCGCGCGTCAGCATCTACGGCGAAGACGGCCGGGAATTTATCGTGCCCTCTTTGCTGATCAGCGGCGTAGCGGTAGATTCTGAGCAGTCAACCAATCAATAATCTATGGAACCCGTATACATCCTCGGCGGCGGCCGGACCGACTTTAAGCGCAACCTCAAGAAAGAGGGCAAGGCGCTCCGGCATTTGATCATCGAGGCAGGCCAGGCGGCGCTCAAGGATGCAAAGATCGATCCTTCGCACATCGAGGCTGCGGCGGTCGGGAATTTCAACGGCGGCCAATTCACCAAGCAGCTGCATCTGGGTGCTTTCGTGCCGGAGATCGATCCGGCGCTCCACGGCATCCCAACGATGCATACCGAAGCCGCGTGCGCTTCCGGTTCTCTCTCGGTGTTGCTCGGCGCGCAATGGGTGATGGGCGGCTTCCACGACGCGGTGCTGGTCGTTGGTGCGGAACAGCAGAAAACAATGTCGTCACGCGACGGCTCGGACGTGCTTGGCGCGGCGGCTGACTTCGACGTGGAGCGGCCAGAATACGGCGACTTTATGTTCCCGAAACTCTTCGGGCGCATTGCGCAGATTTACATTGAGAAGTACGGCGCGTCCGAGCAGGAACTCGCCTGGGTCGCATACAAGAATTACGCGCACGCGCGCTTGAACCCGATGGCACAAATGCGCGATGCGGATCTGACTTTCGATGCTGCATCGCAGGTCTCGGATAAAAACCCGAGCGTCGCTCCGCCGCTCAAGGTTTCCGATTGCTCGCAGATTACCGACGGTGCTGCGGCTGTGGTGTTGGTGTCGGGTAAATACTGCGATCGAATGGGGATCGATAAATCCAAGCTGCCGCGGATGCTCGGTTTCGGCAGCACGACCGATTATCTCGCGCTCGAGAAAAAGGACGCGCCGATTTTTACAACGGCCTCGAAGGCGGCGGAGAAAGCATTCGCGATGACCGATGGTCTGACGCCGAAAGACATGCACGGCGTGGAGGTGCACGATTGCTTCTCGATTACCGAAATTTGCGCTTACGAAATCCTCGGGCTCGCCGAGCGCGGCAAAGGCGCGGAGCTGGCGATCAGCGGCGCGACCGCGTTGCCGCAGGTCCGCAATGAGAAGGTGGGCGGTAGCATTCCGTGGGAGATTCCTGTCAACACCGGGGGCGGTTTGATCGGCGACGGACATCCGGTCGGCGCGACTGGGGTTCGCCAGGTGTTCGACGCCTATCAGCAGCTGACCGAGCAGGCCAACGCCCGCCAAATTGCAGGCTGCAAACGCTTCCTCACCTTCAACATGGGTGGGAGCCTCACGACATCGGTGGCGATGATCTGGGGCCGCGCCTAGTTATTCGTTAGAACCCGCTCGAATTCCGAGCGTTTAGTTTCGGCCGCCCGCGCGCAGTCTGTGCTGCGCGCGGCGCTTCTTTTGGCAGCCAAGCGACGCACGTCGGCCTCGTCACCTCAGAACATAAGGGTGGTGGGGCGTCCGCGACCGTGAGCGATCGCTCGCCGCACCAGCTCTTCGCCCAAAAAAAAACTCGTTAGGCAAGCGCCCTCGGCGCCATTTCACGCCGTCGCTTGATTGTTGAATCCAAGGCGAGCTGCCCTGCATCTCACCATTGATGCCTCTTCAACCCGCCGTTTACGACGTCGCTCCTGGAACATCTGAGCGGCTCAGGAAGTCTTCCCAATTTCGGAACAGGCAATCCCGCACTCGACACACAAATCGTGATTTCACGACGCGCGGAAGAAATCATAAGCGATTCACTGCGAGTATGTTACGACCCGTTATGGCCGCGTGGCACGCGCTTTGCAATAGCTAACAACAACCAAGCACTATGAAACCGAACATCAAAACCGAAGCAGCCATCGAATCGATCTACTCACTCTTCGTGCGCTCCGAGGAGAAGGAACGCAGTCTTGGCGAAACCGCAGTTTACCTGCTGTTCATCGCCAGCGCGGTCTTCTCCATCTGGCAGGTCGCGCAACAGCCTGTGACGCTTCCGACCGGCCTCGAGTTCCGCAGCAGCACGCCAGTGGCACAAGCCGCCGTCGCGCCGCAGCGGGGAGTCTAACGACTGCAGTTTTCGCCTCAGCGAACTCCGCACCACCACCCTAGCGCTCGGTTTACCTCTACCACTCTACACTCCGCATGTTCTTCCAGTCTTTCCTCCAGGATATCCGCATCGGCCTCCGCGTTCTCTTTAAAGAGAAGACGTTCTGCGTCCTCGCCGTGATGGTGCTTGCCCTCGGCATCTGCGGCGTGACGACGCAGTTCGCGATCGTCAATGGCGCGGTGCTGCGCGGCTTCGCGTTCCCAAACCCGGAGCAGCTGGTCAGCATCGGCCTTCTCGATCCACAGGCGGACTCGAATCAGAACAACGGCGGATCGGGCTTCATTCCGTCAGCCCAGGACTACGAGGACATTCGCGCCGGGCAGCAGTCCTACACGATGTTGGCCGGGTATCTGAACGGCTCGACGATTAACGTCACCTACAAAGGCGCGCCGCA
>JACDCC010000244.1 GCA_013694595.1 Chthoniobacterales bacterium | reverse complement strand
TGCTGAAGAGCTTCGCCCGGCTGCAGAACGTCGATCCCGGGTTCAACCCGAAGAACGTGCTCACGATGGAAGTCGCGTTGCCGCTCCTGAAGTATCCGCGCGGTAAACCGGTCGCCGATTTGTTCGCGGAGGCGACGCGTCGGGTCAAGACTTTGCCCGGAGTCGAGGCGGCTGCGTTCACCTCCATCCTCCCGCTCAGCGGAACGAACAGCGACAGCTCCTTCGCGATCGAAGGCCGCGATCCCGCCGCGGAGAAACTTTATCCAGACGAGGAGATTCGCAGCGTCACGCCCGAGTATTTCTCCGCCTTGAAAGTGCCGCTTTTGCAGGGGCGCTTCTTCAACGAAGCCGACCAGTTCGAAGGTCCTGGCGTGGTCATCATCAACCAGGCCATGGCGAGAAAATGGTTCCCCGAGAAGGACCCGGTCGGCAAACGCATCACGCTGGACGACCCGCGAAAACCGGATGCGGAATGGCTGACCATCGTCGGCGTAGTCGGCGACATGCGGCATCGTGGTTTGGATCTCGAGGTCAAGCCAGAGTATTACATCGCGCACAATCAGACGCCCTATCGCGCCATGATCCTCGCGGTGCGCAGCGCACAAGATCCACGCTCGCTTACCTCCGCGATTCGGCGCGAGATCAGCAGCCTCGATCCGGACCTGCCCGCGGCCAACGTGCGCACGCTGGAGCAGGTGACGGCCGATTCGATCGCGCCGCGACGGCTTTCCGTTGTGCTGATCGGCGTGTTCGCAGCCGTCGCGCTCGTGCTCGCGTCAGTCGGCATCTACGGCGTGATGTCGTTCCTCGTCGTGCAACGCACGCATGAGATTGGCGTGCGCATGGCGCTCGGCGCGCAGCGTGGCGATGTCTTCAAGCTCGTGCTCGGGCGGGCCGCGCGGCTGGTCTTACTCGGGACGGCCGTCGGCCTGCTGCTTGCGTTCTTCAGCACCCGCGCGCTCGGCGCGATGCTCTACAACGTCGCCGCGTTCGATCTCTCGACCTTCGCATTGGTCACGATTGCGCTCGCCCTGGTCGCGCTCTTCGCCAGTTACATCCCCGCCCTGCGCGCGACCCGAGCTGACCCAATGATCGCCCTCGGCCACGGAGGATAATGACGCGTGGAAACCAGGAGGCCCCGCCCAATGACCACGCGCGGCGAGAGAATTCCGGGTAGCGCGCGCGTCTCGCGTGCTGGCGATGGCGTCCCCGCCATCGCGAACTTTTACCCGACCGCGCTAAAGCCTGTTTCGGCGAGGACGCCGAAACCAGCACGCGAGACGCGTGCGCTACCCGGAAGCACCTTCCGCGCGCTTGACGGGATGAACGCGTTCGCGCGCAATTAACTTTATGCCCAACCCACTGATCGAACTCAAACACGTCGAGCGCTTTTACCCACTGGCGAAAGGCCAATTCTTCTACGTCCTGCGCGACGTGAACCTAAAGATTAACGAAGGCGATTTCGTTTCGATCATGGGGCCTTCCGGCGCGGGCAAGTCTTCACTCCTGCATGTGCTTGGCATGCACGATCACGCGTGGAGCGGTGAGTATTTCTTCGAAGAGACCGCGGTCCACGGCCAGAAGCCGAAGGATCGGTCGACCCTGCGGAACGAGAAGATTGGCTTCGTCTTCCAGCAGTATCATCTGCTTGATGATCTAACCGTTTACGAGAATCTCGATATCCCGCTTTCCTATCGGCACATGAGCAAGAGCGATCGCGCGGCGAAAGTCGCGGACACGCTCGATCGGTTTCACATCGTCGGAAAGAAGGACCTCTATCCGCGGCAGCTTTCGGGCGGCCAACAGCAGCTCGTCGGCGTGGCGCGCGCGCTCATTTCCGATCCGAAGCTAATTCTTGCCGATGAGCCGACGGGCAATCTGCACTCCAGCCAGGGCGAGGAAATCATGGAGCTGTTCAAGCAGTTGAACAGCGAAGGCACGACCATTGTGCAGGTCACGCATTCCGATAAGAACGCCACCTACGGCAATCGAATAGTCCAACTCCGCGACGGATTCGTCGTTTAAACAAAACCTATGATCACTGACCTCAAGTATGCCTTCCGGATGCTGGCGAAATCGCCCGCGTTCACGGCCGTAGCGGTGATCACATTGGCGCTGGGGATCGGCGCGAACACCGCGATCTTTACCGTCGTTAACGGACTGTTGTTGCGGCCGCTGCCGTATGCGGAGCCGGACCGTCTCGTCACCCTGAAGCACCGCCAGTCCGTGCTCGAGTTGGCCGACGTTCAGGCCCAAAGCACTTCGTTTGCAGCGATCGGTGGCCTCGGCACGCAGGCTGCGGATTACTCCGGAGGCGGTGAGCCGGTCCAGCTCGAAGTCGGGCTCGTGGCTGGCGATTTCTTCGGGGTTTTCGGTGCGCGCTTCAGCAGCGGGCGCGGGCTCGTGCCGGACGACGATCGTCTCGGCGTGCCGCGCGTGCTCGTTCTGACCCACGCGTTGTGGCAGCGCCAGTTTGGTGGCGATCGCGAAATCATTGGCCGCAATGTCACGATCGCCGGGCAGAGCTACACCGTGATCGGCGTTACCGCGCCTGAGTTCCAGTCGCCGATCCCCACAACCGAGGCGTTCGCTCCGATCCATGTCTTCTACCCGAACGCGGCGGTCTCGCGTGGCGCCCATCTGCTGCGTGCGTACGCGCGGCTGCGACCGGGTGTCTCGATCGAGCAAGCGCAGAGCGAACTTCGCGTCATCGATCAGCGCCTCGCTGAGGCGAACCCGGAGGAAAACAAGGGCCGCGATAGCGTCGTGCTTTCGCTGCATGAGCGGATGGTGGGAGACATTCGCCCCGCATTGCTTGTGCTCCTCGGC
>JACDCC010000328.1 GCA_013694595.1 Chthoniobacterales bacterium | reverse complement strand
TTCCGAGCAAGATGGTGATGATGAAGCCACCCGGATCTCTACCCGGCATGAGCAGCTTCGCGATGGCCCCGACGATGAGGCCGATAATTAGCATCCAGATGATTCCCATAGTGGTGTCTCCTCAGTTGTTAATGCGCCAACGTCGCGCAGCCCGCACGATGCGTGGCTGTTACGGTTGGGCGCAGACTCGACTAACCTTCGTGGCTCCGCGTCCGTCCGGCTGTAGTTTGGGTCATCATCGCGTGGTGTGTCGGCTGCGCGTGGCGCGGGGCGCGTTCTGCAGAACCGGCCCGCTGGGTATGTCTCCTGCTTATAAGCCAAGCGATGCAACCCAGCAGCGGCGCGTCCGCTCCCGCAGCTCAGTCCACCAGCAACGACATCGTGTTCGCGTGCAGCCATTGCGCGACCTCGTTTGTCGTCGATGCGGCTGCCGCTGGCCTGGCTCTGGAATGCCAAAGCTGCGGGAAGCCAACACGTGTCCCGACCCAGAGCGCAGCCGTCATCGAAGCGAACGCCGCGAACGCCGCCCGCGTTTCCGATTTGCAGCACCAGCTGAAGGAGAACGCGTCGCAGCGGACGGAAATCACCGGCTACATCAACCAGCTCAGCATCCAGTTGCACCGCTGGCAGCTCCGGCTCAAGGAGCTGAACGAGCGCAAAGCGAAGCTCGACGCAGAACTCGGCACGATCACCGGCGCCAAGTAGCCGCCAGCCGCGCGCTTCCGCAAACCCGAGCAACCGGTCACGGCGTCACCGGTCGCCATGACGGCTGCCCGCCTGCAGAAACATTGTCTCTCACCCGCTGGGACGCCATCGCGCCGGAGGTGAGATACGATTCGTATGCGCACCGATGCTTAGCGACGAAAGCCTACAGGAGTTAGCGCGCTACCTCTGCGACCGCCGTGAAGAGATCACCACCCGCTGGGTAGAGGCCGTGCGGACCGACCCGGCGATCGCCAGCTCCACCAAGTTACCGCACGAGCAGCTGATCGATCATCTGCCGCTGGTCTTCGACGATCTGGCCGACACGCTGGCCAGGCGAGTTGCGCCGAAGGAAGAGACCGCCCGCCACGCGCAGGCACATGGCGCGCACCGCTGGTGGCAGGGATTTCAATTTACCGAGCTTCTGCGCGAGATGGGCATCCTGAGGCGCATCATCTCGGTCGAGTATCTCTCTGCGTTCGCAGTCGAACGGGGCGACTGGCCAGCCGCCGCCCGCAGTCACGCGGAGACGGTAGTCCACACCTTTTTTGACCGCATCTTTAGTGAATCTGCGCGCGAGTTCGTGGAGAAAACGGAACAGGATCGCATCCACTTTCGCGCGCTTTTCGAGTCAACCGCCGGTGCCTATCTCGTGATCAAGCCTGCCGATTACGAGATCGTAGCAGTGAGTGAGTCGTACTGCGCGGCGACCGCCACCACGCGGGAACAGCTCCTCGGGCAAAAGCTCTTCGATGTTTTCCCTGACAAGCCGGGAGATCCGGCCGCGGATGGCGTCCGCAATCTCCGAGCCTCACTCGAAAAAGTGAAGCGGGAGGGGTGCGCCGACGCAATTCCCGTCCAGCGCTACCCGATTCAGCTCTCCGCCGCGGAAGGTGGCCAGTGGGAGGAGCGTTACTGGAGCCCTGTGAATGCCCCGGTGTTCGGGCCTGGTGGTGAGCTCGCGTTCATTGTGCACCGCGTGGAGGATGTGACGCCGTTCGTCCGCGCTGAACGTGCGCAGGAAGGCGGCGACGGAATCCCATTTCTCCAGGGATCGCCCACGCATCTGGAGGCGGAGATTGTGCGACGGACGCACGAATTGTTGCGCATGAACCAGCAGCTCCGCCACAGCAAGGAGCGGTTCAAGCTCGCAGTAGCGATCGCGCAGATGGGCACGTTCGAGATCGATCTCCGCTCCGACGCCGTCACGGTCAACGAAGAAGGCCGGGCGGTGTATGGATGGCCTGCGGACGCGCCGCTCACGTTTTCGCAGGTGCAGAGTCATTTTCATCCCGACGACCGCGAGCCTGTCCTGGAAGCTGTGGGTCGGGCACTCGATCCGGCGACGCAATCCGACGAGTTCGAGGTCGAGCAGCGCATTATCCGCGCGGACGGCGCGGTGCGCTGGATCCGCGTTCGGGGACGGGCGTTTTTCGAGGGGAATAACGGCGGCCGTCATCCGGTCACCTGCGTCGGCACTTATCTGGACATCACGGAGCGAAAGGAACACGAGTCGGCGTTACGCGAGAGCGAAGAGCGGTTCCGGCAGCTCGCGGATACGATCCCGCAGCTCGCCTGGATGGCGAAACCGGACGGCTGGATTTTTTGGTACAACCAACGCTGGCACGAATTTACCGGCACCACACCCGAGCAAATGGAGGGCTGGGGATGGCAGAGCGTGCACGACCCCGCCGAGCTGCCGCGGATCGTGGAAAACTGGAAGGCCGCACTCGCAGGTGAAGAACTGTGGCAGGACACTTTCCCGCTCCGGCGGCACGATGGTGAGTTCCGCGTGCATCTGTCGCGCGCGATGCCGTTCCGCGACTCGCAAGGACGCGTCGTGCTCTGGTTCGGCACCAACACCGATATCACCGAGCTCGTGCGCGCCGAGGAAGCTGCGCAAGCTGCGA
>JACDCC010000176.1 GCA_013694595.1 Chthoniobacterales bacterium | reverse complement strand
CCGCTCGCGCCCTTATCGCAAAAACGACAACGCCCGGGTGGAACAAAAGAACTGGACCCATGTGCGGCAACTGGTCGGCTACGGCCGGCTCGAGGGAGAGCGCAGTGCCGAGCTGCTCGATGCCCTTACCGGCGGGAATGGAGCTGGTTGCGCAATTTCTTCTGCCCGGTCGGACGACCCGCGGGATGTGGTTCGGTTCTGGCAGCTGCTGAACCAAGGCTACGACTGCGTCTTCGGCAGCCGGTTCCGCAAAGGCGGCGGCGTGATCGATTACCCGCGCTTCAAACTCTTCCTGAACCGGCTGGCGAATGCGTTTCTGCAGGTGTTGTTCGGAATCCGCCACAACGACATCACCAATGCTTTCAAGGCATACCGCCGCACAACGATCGACGGCTGCCGCCCGCTTATTTCTCCTCATTTCAACCTGACGGTGGAGATTCCGCTCAAAGCAATCGTGCGCGGATATCGCTGGACGAGTATCCCAAACACTTATCGCAATCGTCAAACAGGAATGCCCAAGCTGAAGATCAAGGAGATGGGCAGTCGGTATCTGTTCATCTGTCTCTACATCTGGCTCGAGAAACATCTCAGCCGCGGCGATACAAGCGCGAGTAGCAGGCAGCTCCTGTAGCGTGCCTGTGACCGCGAGAGGCGTCGATCACGTCCTGGTCCCCCGAGGAGTGCCCAGTAGCTGCAGATAGTCTTCTTCCACGCGCTCCCAGGAATAGTTTTCGCTGACATAGTGCCGCCCCTGTTCGCCGAGACGCTTCTTCGTTTCGTCATCTGTCGAGCGCCAGATCACTTCGAATTCAGCCCAATCGCGATACCACAAACCCGCATTCGCGCGACGGCATTGGCCGGTGAGGACATCCGCCTCCGCAGTAACGATTGCAGGTCGTCCGGCCGCCCACGCTTCCAGCAGCACCATCGAGAGACTCTCGTGCGGCGACGGCATGACGAGCCAATCACACGCCGCCATTGCATCCCATTTCTCCTCCTCGCCGATGAAGCCGAGGTGAACCACATCATCGTGGAAAGGAATCGGCATCACTTCTGTACCGGCGAGCACCAGCTTCGTCTGGATGGTGTTGGCGTTCCGCGCGGCGATGAAATTCTCGATCAACCATCGGCAGCCTTTGGATTCGTCCACGCGGCCGACATAAAGCAGGAACGGCTCATGCAGTCCGTAGCGCGCGCGGAACCGGTCCGGGTTTGTGGTCCGCGGCGGATCGATTCCGACGCCGACGACCGGACCCGGCAGGCGGAGCGCGGGAAACCTTCTGTGAAGAAAATCGCGCTCGAACGAGGTGTTAAAGATGAGCTGGTGCGGCCGATCGAAGAAGCGGTCCCACATGCTGAAATAGATCGTCCATTCTTCGTGGGCGAGGGGGGCGAGGAACGCCTTCTCCTCCACGACCGGCAGACCGAAGTAAGTGGTCGCGTACAAATAGCCGAAGAAGATGAACGCGTCGTATTCGTCGCGCTGGGCAGCGAGGTAATCTACGAGCGCGGTACTCACCGGACCCTGCTCCCGCATCCAGGTCTCTTGCTCCTCGATGGTCGCTGCAGCCTGGCGGGCGTGGAGTTCACCTGAGAGGCGGTTAAATCGCTCGACGTCTCGCGGTTGATCGACAGGAAATCGCCGGATTGCGGTGCCGCCCGCCTGTTCCAGCCCGGGAGGGTAGGAATTCTCCCACGTCATGTAATCGAGCGCACAGGTGGTGAGCACCTCGGTGTCCCAGTGCTGCGACATGCACTGCGCCATCTGCAGGCAATGCGCTTCGGCGCCGCCATTGACCTCTACGCCGCAACGCTGAACAACAAATGCGACGCGCATGACCTGCTGAAAAATGCGCGCTTGTCGCGGCGGGATCTACGGGCTGCGCGCTCTCGCCTCTGTTATCCGACCTTCCGCAGCTCGACCTCGTGGACGCAGATACCGAGCACGCGCGGATCTTCCGCTACTCCAGCTGCTTTCGGAGAAGTCGCCTTTGGAATGCGGAAGGTGAATGTGAGCAGGCCGTCCTCTTTCACCAGCTCTTGTGGAATCAGGGCGCTGTGTTCGCTCAGTGGTCCCACCTGCCAATCAGCGATCTTTCTGTCGTTTACCAGCACCTCGACGGGTTGAGCGGTGAGCTCTGGCGGATTCATGAAGCCACTCGCGCGCACCTTCAGCGCCACACCGCTCTCGGTGGCAGGCGCCTGAATCGCGAAAACCGCTGTGTCGCCCTCGGTCCAGGTGAATTGTGGTTCCGGAGTGCTCCAGCCGGAGGCTTGGAACGCTGCGCCACGACCAGCCTGTGCGAAGCTGATTTTGGTTCCGTAGGCGTACTGGCCCGTTGCGCTGCCGTTGCTGCCGGCGCCATCCTCCCTTCCGCAACTGATGAGCAGGAGCATGAGCAAGCTGGTCGCCGTCCATCGAGCGAAGCTTCTGGTTGATGGCATAACTGACGAATCCGTTTGCAGTCGCATTGCTCAGGAATGCCGTTGCTATGGTCGCAAGTCAAGCCGCGGGAGATCGAGTGCTCGTTTTCAGGTGGAGCCGAAAAAGGCGCGCCGCGCACCGGATGCGAAACTGCCGCTGACATGGCAGTTGCAGGATGGCTATTCGTGGGTAGTTCTCCTCCGCGCCGTGGAACTATCGTGCCTCGACGGCGTGCTCCGCGCCATGTCGATCGACTCGTCCTTATCGCTTCACCCAGTTTCTGCGATCGAAGTGTCTATCGTTACACCCTGCTATAACGAGCAGGAGGTCCTACGCGCATTCTACGAGCGCACCACTGCGGCCTGTCGGCCATTCGGGCGCTACGAGATCGTGCTGGTGGATGATGGGTCGAGCGACGAAACCTGGTCGATCATTCACGATTTGGCCTCGCACGATCCGAAGGTAATTGGCATTCGCCTGTCACGGAATCACGGACACCAGCTCGCATTGTCCGCGGGCCTGGCACACGCAAACGGCGCGCGCATCATGATCATTGACGCGGATTTGCAGGATCCGCCGGAGTTACTGCGGGAAATGATGGATTTGATGAACGGCGGCGCGGACGTGGTCTACGGCCAGAGACGACATCGGAAGGGCGAATCCGCGTTCAAGCTCGCTACGGCTCATCTGTTTTACCGCTGTCTCAGAGCGCTCAGCGACACACCCATTCCTGAAGACACTGGCGACTTCCGGCTGATGAGCCGACGCGTTTTGGAAACGTTCAACACGATGCCGGAGCAACAGCGGTTCATTCGCGGGATGATCAGCTGGCTTGGCTTTCGTCAGGTGCCGCTCCTTTATGACCGGGACGAACGAGCCGGCGGATCATCCAAGTATCCGTTCCGTAAGATGGCGCGTTTCGCCGCCGATGCGGTGACCAGTTTCTCCACGCGACCGTTGCGGCTGGCCTCCTATCTGGGGCTGACGGTCGGCGTGTTATGCCTCGTGGCCATTGTTTATTTGGTGGTGGGCCACTACGTGGGCTACACCGTACCTGGCTGGACGAGCTTGATCGCGGTCGTGCTGCTAGTGGGTGCGCTGCAACTATTTGTTCTTGGAATTATTGGCGAATACCTGGGCCGTCTGTTTATCGAGAGCAAAGGCCGGCCATTGTACGTTGTCGCCGAGATCGCTGAATCGAGCCCCGAGGTGCCGAGCTAGCGTTGCGATCATTCACGGCTCATTGGGTGTTGCCTTCCGCTGGAGCCATCGATAGCTGCCGGATTCGCCGGCCAGATCGTAGTGACTCGCGAAGCATTCGTCTCCAGCGCTACCGAGCAGCAGAGTGGGAGTAAGCCGAGGTGTGTTGACACTCGCATACCCGAGCGCGTGATCGCTCACGCGCGCGAAGTCCGGCTGCCCGGCTCAACCGGGGCTGGCTCTGCCGCCTGCGTCCTCTGGCTGATCGAGATGAATTCGTTGTAGATAAAAAGAGTGCCGAAGAAGCGCGGAAACGGAAACGAGTATTCTTGCACAGGAGCAAAACCGAGCGGCTGCAGGATCGTCCTGATGTTCTGCCAATCAACGAACTCGACGTGCGTCGCATCGCTCGCAAAGCCACGCTCCTGCGGGGTGATGATGATGATCTTCCCTGTCGCCTTAAGCTGAGGGAGATACTCTCGCAGGAGCGCGCTCGCCTCAGCGGCGGTCATATGTTCGGCGACGTGCGCCAGGAGCAGTGAATCAAAGGTCTCAGGCTGCGAATACTCGGAGCGCTTGAATTCTTCCGGCGTAAAAGCGCGGCAGCCACGCGCGCGCGCGATTTCGAGTGAATGGAGACTGTGGTCGACGCCGACGCCGTTCCCTTCCAGATGCAGCAAATTGCGGCCGATTCCACAGCCGATCTCGAGCGTGAAGCCGGGTTCGATGCGCCTGAGATTCCAGCGGTATGGCGCCTGGACGTCGATGAAGCGCTTCCACCACACCATCTGTTTGCGAATTAGCCGTTCGGTGTACGCTTTTTCCGCGGTCGACGCAGAGCCGCGCATTGCTGGATCATCCATAGTTGCGTTTCAGCGGGAGCGCGTAATCTAAGCCGCTCCGCGCGGCTGATGCAGGTTGTTTATTTCGAATGAATTCCGAGCTCGTTTCCGTTTGCCTGCCGCTCTACAACGCCGCCGCATACGTCGAGGAAACCGTCAGGTCAATTCTTGCACAAACCTACTCGAATTGGGAGCTCATCATGGTTGATGATGCTTCGACCGACGACACCGCGGTGGTGGTAGAGAGGATCGTCGCGGAAGCAGCAGACGCACGCATCCGTTTTTCGATCAACGCGGCGCGATTAGGAATGGTGGGAAATTGGAACCGCGCCGCCGCGCTCGCCCGCGGCCCGTTCATCAAGGTGATCGGACAGGACGACCTTCTCGCGCCTGACTGCCTTGAGGTTCAAGCCGGCATTTTGCGCAGATACGAAAATGTCACGGTCGTAACCTGCGCTTTGCAGGTGATCGGTCCCTCCGGCCGGGAAATCATGCTGCGCAAGCGCCTCGAACGAACCGGTGAGTATCGTGGCGACGAAATGATCAGGCGTTGTCTGCACACCGGAACTAATACAATCGGCGAGCCGGTGGCGGTTCTTTTCCGCTCGGCGACGTTGGGTGTAACCGACCTGTTCGAGCCGGCGATTACATACTGCACCGACCTCGACCTCTGGCTGCGACTTCTCGCCCGCGGCGATTTGTACTATATCGGCGAGCCGAAAGCCTCCTACCGCATCCATCAAAAAGCGGCGACGCGCGCCTTGGAAGGGGAGGTAGTCGCTGACTTCTTTCGACTCGTCGACCGCGTTACTGCCGGTGGGCGGTTCCGTGTCTCCTGGATTCGCCGTATCTGGCTGGGGGTAAAGGTGCGGGCGCTGCTGCTGGCGAGAACAGCAATCTACAGCCTGCTTGCGCGCCGGTAATCCAGATGCCGCCGCAATCGCAACAAGGCCAATCCGACTTGGGACCAGGCATGGAACGTAGCGCCCGCCCACACGCACGCAGGTGGCGGGAAGTCACGCGATTCGTGATTTTCGGTGCGACGAACACCCTGATCGCCTACCTGCTCTATTTGGCCCTGCTGTTGTTCCTCCGCTACCCAATCGCGTATACGGCGTCTTACGTCTGCGGGATATTCGTTTCCTATTACCTGAACGCGACATTTGTCTTCAAGGAGCCGCTACGTCTTTCACGCGCTCTCCAGTACCCCGTCGTTTACGCTCTCCAGTATTTCATCAGTATGGCCGCGCTCTATGTGCTGGTGGAGTTGCTGCGTGTCTCGGAAGTGATCGCGCCGTTTGCGATCGCTCTGGGCATGATTCCAATCGCATACCTGCTGAGTCGATACGTTATCACCAGGCGTTAGGCCCTCCGATCCCAGCAACGGCTGCGCAGCAAGGAGTGATGCCGCTGATGGGAAGCGCTCAGGAGACGAAGATGCCGCGCGAATATTGCCAGCAAAGCTGGAGCTGCAGCGCGAGTCCAACTGTGGCAGTTAAGAAAATCGCGAGTTGCACCGCAAGTGGCAACGGTCGGTTGCGGTAATTCGAATTTTCGTACGCGTGCGCAGCCGCCAGGAACAGCAACGTGCAGGTGTAAATTCCGTAGCGGATGAACCCCGGTGACGACTGGAACGTCGGGTTCGCATTCGTCGCGCTGAGGAAGAACAATATCCCGGCCGCGACATAGAACGGCACGCGCTCGCCGAAACCTCTTAGCGATCCTCGCCGGGAGAAAAGCGAATCCGCACCCACCACCAACAGCAGCAGCGCCGCCAGCATCGGCACGTACAAGCGTGTGACGTCGGCGTGCGCCAGAAAATCTCCGCTGAACTGCGGCACAAAAACCCGAAACCGCTCGAGCGCAAAGAGCGCGCTGTAGTCGGCGTGAGTGCCAAACCAGCCGATTTCCCGCGCTTTCATGTACTCGTTCCACCGGCCGAAGCGCGCGGCACAGTAGATGAAAAAGCTGATTGTCCCCATGGCGGTCGCGATCGCGATAAAAGCGTGCGGCCGGACACGCTGCAGCAGGAGGCGAAACGTCGGCCGGAGCTGCGTTTTTCTGACATCATCAAAGGCCCAAAGCAGCGGCAACACCGCCAGAGGAGCACCGACGATCCGCGTGGCGGACATCGCGTAGCCGGCCATGGCGGCTCCAGCGAGCGCACGGACTGATCCACGCGCGCGCGGCCCGAGCATGAGCAACATCAGCAGAGATGCCATAAACAACGACTCGGAATACGACACCACGAGGTAGAACGCGCCGGGTTGGCAGAAGAGCAGAATGATTACCGCCAGCGCCATGCCCGGAGCGACCTGCCATCGGTGCAACAGGCGGAGAATCACATACCAGAACAACACCGCCGCCAATTGCGCGGTGATCAGCAGCGCCACCCCGGGTGTCAGCCCAAGGATCCGCCGCACGACGCTGGCAGCCAGCGGATACGCCGGAAAAAACGCCACGTTATATTGTGCGCCGGCGCCTGGCGGGCTGGCCGTGCGGTAGCCGTGCTGCACGATGTCTGCATACCAGCCGCCGTCGAATGTCCATAGCGATTGGTAGCGGGATGACCACGTCGCGCCGCGCCCGCTCAGCGTCGCCAGACAAACGTGGGTGAGAGTGATCACCAAGGCTAGCAGCACGAGCCGCAGATGGACGTTCTTGAAGAGCTGCCAGTAGCCGTGGCGGCCAGACAGCGGCTCACCGTTTGGAACGTCGGCCGCGGTGGTGCAAGAGCTCCGATTCATCGCGCGCAGCACCCATATCGCACCGGCTGCTCGGCGAGCAAGTGCAAGGACGCACCTGCGATTGATGTCACGTCATCCAGTAACCATTCGCCCAAAGTGCGGTGCAGAGCGTCAAGAGAGCGCATGAGCCAGCGAGCAGAGGCTCGTAGCTGCAGGGGAACCGTGTCACGACAATCCCGAGAGTGATGAACAATGGGAAAACGATGCTGAGGTAACGCGGCACGCTTTCAAGGCTATTACTGCAGAGATAAATCGCGATGCAGGAGCCCGCATAAATTAAATAGCTAAGGCGCACCCGCAGCCACACTCCCACACCGAAAACCACCATTGCCGCGAGGAGAAGGAGCAGAAACAACCAACGATAGAAGACAGGCAGCCCGAACGCGTTGGCCAGGGTCTGCCATGGTGGGGCCAGAGTACGTCCCCACTGCGCGGCCGCCTTCAGATTCGCGAGTGGATCTCCCCATTGGAAATAACAAAACAGGAAGAATGCAGCCAGCCCGAGAGGAACGAGCGCCAGCCACAGGACTTGCGGTTGGAAGACAGTGCGTCGCCCGGATTCACTGGGCCGTCGCTGCTGCACGAATTCGGCGAGCAGGGGCAGCAGAATCAATACTCCGACATTGCGAGTTGCGGAGAGAGCAGCGCCGCAAAGGCCGGCAAGCAGCCATCGCTCCTTTCGTGCTGCGAGGAAAGCGCCAGCAGCTAGCAGAAGGAATGTCGATTCCGTGTGAACGCTCGAGAAGAAGAAACTCACCGGGCTGAACATGAGGAACACAATCGCGCTCCGGCCGATGCGTGCATCCGCGTAGTCGATTCGAATCAGCTCCTGCAGCAAGATTGCAGCACCTGCCAAAGCGAGATTCGAGAGCAACACTCCCGTGATCGGCAAGTCGCCGAAGGCGTAGCCGACGGCACGCACCACCAGCGGGTAAAAGGGAAAAAACACGGCACTTGATTCGGATCCCTCCACAAAGAAATACCCGTCGCGCGCGATCGAGAGATACCAACCTGCATCCCACTGCGTCAGAATGGCCATCAACCCGCCCTCTTTGAAGTAGGGACCAGGATAAATGACGTCGCGCGACAGGAGTGCTAGACTGAAGATGATCATCCGCGAAGCGACGAACATCAGCAGGACCCAGCGGCTTCGGTTTAGAAATTGCTGCGCAGAGGGACTCGGCCAGGTCTTCGTCGTCACGGTGATTTGCTGCAGGAGTGGCGCCGACCCTATCCCTGTTCCGGCAGAAGGCGAGCGCCCACTCACATTACCGGCCAGATCTGTGGACGCGCCAACGGTCATCCGGACGATACTTTCGTGATGCATACTCATCCGCGCGCCGCTCTGTCGTTGGCCGTGGTCTGCCCGATGGCCAACGAAGGCGCAAAAGCGGTGGCTTTTGTCGATGCGGTTCTGGCCGCATGTGCCGGATTTCGCCGGCGGGTCTTCCTTGCTGTTGTCGATCATGCCAGTAGCGACAACACCCGTCAGCTGTTAGAGGAACATGCGCG
>JACDCC010000050.1 GCA_013694595.1 Chthoniobacterales bacterium | reverse complement strand
GCGCAGAAGGTGAACGACCCGTGGGTCGTGCCGCCCGCGTTCGCGGACTATTACAAGGAGGAGCAGTTCGAGCCGGTGCAGAAGCAGCTGCAGGCATTCGCCAGAGCCTACGGGCAAGGCGATGGATTCCATTTCGCGCGTGCGGCGAACGAATTGCGCGACAGCCTGCGCGCTCTAAGTCCCTCGATTTACCCGACCGAGTCGCAGCTGCGGCTGGAGTATTTTTACAACCATTTTGACGGGTTTTATCGTGCGGCGTGGGCCTACGGGATCGCGCTCCTGCTGCTCGCGATCGCGCATATGCGTGCGCGCTCGGGAGGCGTTCTGCGCATGGCCGGCATCTCGCTCGCGGTGCTGGGGCTGCTGTTCCATGGCGCAGCGATCACGATGCGCTGCATGATCGCCGGCCGGCCGCCGGTGACGAACATGTATGAGTCGATCATCTGGGTCTCGTTCGCGGTGACGTTGTTCGGGATGATCTTCCTGGCGCGGTATCGGGCGCCGATTTACCTGCTCGCTTCGCTGCCGGTCTCGCTTGTGGCGCTGCTGCTGGTGCACCAAATGCCGATTGCAATGCCGTCGAGCATTGATCCGCTCGTGCCGGTGTTGCGCGACAATTTCTGGCTGACGATTCACGTGCTGACGATCACGCTCGGTTATGCGGCGTTCGCGCTGGCGATGGGCTTCGGCCACATCCTGCTCTGGCGCTACGCGTGGAATCCGGCGGCGGCACGCGCGGATCAACCGATGCATTTCTGGCTCTATCGCGTGTTGCAGCTGGGGGTGCTGTTGCTAGCGGCGGGGACGATTCTTGGTGGAGTGTGGGCGAATTATTCCTGGGGCCGGTTTTGGGGCTGGGATCCGAAGGAGACCTGGGCGCTGATTGCGCTGCTTTGCTACATCCTGACTCTTCACGGACGACTCGCCGGCTGGTGGACGCAGTTCGGTTTGGTGGTGGCGAGCGTCGTCTGTTTCCTCGCGGTGCTGATGGCGTGGTACGGCGTGAACTTCATCCTCGGCAAAGGCCTGCACAGCTACGGCTTCGGGATCGGCGGTGAGAGCTACGTCTACAGCTTTGTGGTCTTGGACCTGATCTTCGTCGCGTTCGCCACGTGGCGTTATCGCGCGAGCAAAGGGCGGCGACCACCCTCTTCGCCAACGTCGCTGCAGAGCGAGACTGTCGCGGCCTAGAGCGGACGCGCCCGCGCGATGGAGATCGAGCAAAGCACTAACGCCATCGTGATGATCCGGCCGCACCGGTTCCATCCGAACCCGGAGACGGCGGCGGACAACGCGTTTCAGCAGGCGATCGCGGAAGGCGAAATGCCGGCTGTCTCCACCGCGGCGCAGCGGGAGTTTGACGACGCGGTGGAAACGTTGCGCGCGGCGGGTGTGACCGTGCACGTCGTCGACGACACCGCGACGCCGGAAAAGCCGGACGCAGTGTTCCCTAACAACTGGTTCTCAACGCACCATGACGGCCGCATCGCTTTATATCCGATGTATTCTGCGGCGCGACGGCGCGAGCGACGGCACGATCTGATCGACGAGCTCCGGAAAAACTACCGCATCACCGATGTGGTCGATTATTCGTCGTGCGAAGAACAAGGCCAATGTCTCGAAGGAACGGGAAGCCTGGTGCTCGACCACGTGAACAAAATTGCCTACGCCTCGCTCTCGCATCGGACGCATCCGGAAGTGCTGAAACGCTTCTGCGATGACTTCGGCTACGAGCCGGTCACCTTCCGAAGCCAGAGTGCCGATGGGCGGCCGGTCTACCACACGAACGTCGTGATGTGTGTCGGCACAGACTTCGCGATTCTCGGCACGGGGATGATCCCCGATGAAGCCGATCGCGTCGGTGTTCAGAACCTGCTTGAGGCGACTGGCAAAGAAGTGATCGATGTGACGCCGGCGCAGATTAGCGAGTTTGCAGGCAACGCGATCGAGTTGCACGATGAGGCCGGCAAAAAGCTGCTGGTGCTCTCCGCGCGTGCCGCCGCCTCGCTTACGAATGCGCAGCGCGCCACGATCGAGCGATATGCGAGGCTCGTGCCATTAAGCCTGCCAACGATCGAGCTCGCGGGCGGGAGTGCGCGCTGCATGATCGCGACCGTGCATTTGCCGCGGGTTGCTTAATCCGCTTCAACTTCGTTCTATCGGCGCTAGCGGCGCGTCAGACGATCTTCCACCGCTTCGCAAAGCACGTGGAGCAGCAGCATGTGCGCTTCCTGGATGCGCGCGGTGGATTCTCCGCGCACCAGCAGCTCGATGTCGGCGACGCCTTTCGTGCCGCCGCCGCTGCGCCCGAGCAAAGAAATCGTGGTGACGCCACGTGCCTTCGCCTCCTCGAGTGCGCGCTGCACGTTGCGCGAGTCGCCACTGGTCGTTAGGCAGATCAGCACGTCGCCCTCCCGACCGAATGCCGTTACCTGCCGCGCGAACACTTCGTCGAATCCGTAATCATTCCCGGCCGCAGTGAGGGTGCCGCCGTCGTTCGACAGACAAATCGCCGGGTAGGCCGGCCGCTCCGCCACAAAGCGCACCACGAATTCCGTCGCGAAATGCGCCGCATCAGCCGCGCTCCCGCCATTGCCACAAATCAGCAGCTTCTGACCCGACGTGAGACACCTCTCAATGGAATCGACCGCCTCCCCGATCTGCCGCTCGAGCTCGCCTAACGACTTCAGCGTTTCGACCGATGCCGCAATCGCGTGCTGAAGAATACTGGAAGGATCACGCATCAGCGATGGGCGGAGAGAGATGGTGCGCGGTAGAGGTTTCGAACCTCTGACCCCCTCCGTGTCAGGGAGGTGCTCTACCACTGAGCTAACCGCG
>JACDCC010000158.1 GCA_013694595.1 Chthoniobacterales bacterium | reverse complement strand
GCTTCTTCCAGCCGACTTCCGCTTTCCGGATGACCTGCGGGAGCAGGCTGCGCATCACGGTTTCAATCGAGCAGCAGTAGTAGGCCGCCATCCAGCGCGCGAGCTCCAGCAGCTTCGCGCTCAACGCTGGCTTGTCGCCGACTAGCGCCTCGATCGGGCGAATGCCGGACGCGCCGCTTTCCTCGAGGATCGCCACGACCGTCGCGAGCGCGGTCTTGTCCCGAAACGGCACCCGCACGCGCGAACCGATCTCGATCTTGTCGGCGAATGATTCCGGGATCGCGTAGTCGAGCTCCCGCCGGATGGAACGATCGATCAGGACGCGGGCGTAGTTCGCTTTCACGAGGCGGGGGGAGGGAGAAAACTGATTGCTCAACGAAAAGGATGCGTGGATTGATCCACCGTGAGTTTCCCTCGCTTCGCTGCGTTCTCCAACTTTTCGGCGCGCGCGGTGTTCAACTGAACGACGCGGCGGCTCATGATTCGTTTTCTGCTCAAGCTGATCATCTGCGCTTTGCTCGCGATCGGTGCCGGCGTGGCTTACCTGGCGATGCGATCCGGCGATACGGTTTACACCGTGCACGAGTGGGTGAGCCCGCAGCGATTCCAGCAATACGACCAACTCATCCGGACGGTCGCGGAGGAGCATCGCATCGACCCGATGCTGGTGAAGGCGGTGATCTGGCGCGAGAGCCGGTTTGATCCGATGAAATTCGGCGGAGCAGGGGAGCGCGGGCTGATGCAGCTGACCGAAGGGGCCGCGAAGGAGTGGGCGCAGGACAGCCGGATCGCGGATTTTCGCGTCGAGGAATTGATGGATCCTAAAGTGAACGTGCAGGCGGGGACCTGGTATCTCGCGCGGGCGATGAAGCGCTGGAGCAAACAGAGCGATCCGGTGCCGTTCGCGCTCGCCGAATACAACGCCGGAGCGAGCCGCGCCCAGCGGTGGGCTGGCGGCGACGACATCGTGATCCCGCCGAACACGTTCCGGGACAACATCGACTTTCCAGGGACTCGAAAATACGTCGACCAGATCATGGCCCGGCGCGACTTCTACAAACGTCGCGGGCGGATGTAGAAGTGATTTGATTGGCCGCTCGATTTGCCTTGGGGGCGGCGTCGCGCATGACGCGCGGCAGCTCTCTGGCTAACGTTGCGCAAATGGACAAGGCTGCGATCGCCGACACGCTCGAGAAGACAGCCACGTTGCTCGAGTTGAAGGGCGAGAATCCGTTCAAGATCCGCGCCTACACGAATGCAGCGCGTTCGATCGAGACGTGGGGCGGCAATGTCGGCGATCTCGGCGATGACGCGACGCTGGAGAAGATCCCGGGCATCGGCAAAGGGATCGCGATGGTAGTGAAGCAGCTGGTCGCGACCGGCTCATCGAAGTTCTACGAAGAACTCTGCGCCAGCTTTCCGCCGGATATCCTGGAGCTCTTCACGCTTCCCGGGTTAGGCGCGAAGAAGGTAAAGGCGTTGCACGAGCAATTGCGCGTGAGCTCGATTACGCAGCTCCAGGAAGCGTGTGAAGCGGGGCATGTGGCGAAGCTGCCGGGCTTCGGCAAGACGACGCAGGAGAAGCTTTCCAAGGCGATCGCGGATCGCGCGAAGCATGCCGGGTCGTTTCAGCTCGGCGCGATCGCCTCCGAGGCAGAGACCTTACGCGACGATCTGCGTGCGCTCGAAGAGACGCTGCAGGTATCGATCGCCGGCAGCTATCGGCGGCATAAAGAGATCGTGCGCGACCTGGATTTCATCGTGGCGACGAATGCTCCGGCTACGATTAGCGAGGCGTTTGTGCAGCATCCGCTCGTCGAGTCGGTGTTGGCGCAGGGAGCAACGAAGAGCAGCGTGCGACTTCGGTCCGGGATCCAGTGCGACCTGCGCGTGGTGAGCACCGCCGAGTATCCGTTTGCGCTGAATTACTTCACCGGCAGCAAGGAGCACAACGTGGTGGTGCGAAACCGCGCGTTGCAACGCGGCTGGACGCTGAACGAGTACCGGCTTGCGCCAGCACCGGACCCGGTACGGCGAGACTCCGTCGACCCAGAGAGAGCGCAGGGCCAGGCTCGACAGAGTCTCGCCCCACCGGCATCGGCGCGGAAAAAGAAGCGAAAAGAAGCCGGTGCCATTCCGGAGATCCGCGATGAGGCGGAGCTCTATCGCGCTCTCGAGCTCGACTACATCCCGCCGGAGCTCCGAGAAAATTGCGACGAAATCGAGGCCGCTGCGGAAGGTCACCTGCCGCGGCTGATTGAGAAGGAGAACCTGCGCGGCACGTTCCATTGCCACACGAAGGCGAGCGACGGCCGGAACACGCTCGAGGAGATGGCCGATGCGGCGGAGGCGCTGGGGCTCGAATATCTCGGCATCGCGGATCACAGCCAGAGCCTGGTCCAGGCACATGGGCTCGATGAGACACGCCTGCGCGCGCAAATGGCAGCGATTCACAGGCTGAACGAACGATTTGCCGAAAGAGCAGGATCGCCCTCACCTCAATCCTCTCCCCCGGGGAGAGGAGGACGCGAAGCGCCGGGTGAGGGGCGCTCTGCGTCGGCCTTCCACATCTTCTCGGGGGTGGAATGCGACATCATGCGTGACGGCTCGCTAGACTTCGATGACGATGTGCTCGCCGACCTCGATTACGTCGTCGCCTCGGTGCACTCCGGTTTCGGCATGCCGGAAGCCGAGATGACGAAGCGGATCATCCGGGCGATCAGCAACCCTTACGTCACGATGCTCGCGCACCCGACCGGACGTCTGTTGCTGCGACGCGAGCCTTACGCCGTCGACATTCCCGCCGTGATCGAGGCGGCAGCCGCGACCGGCACGTGGATCGAAATTAACGCCGCGCCGAAACGTCTCGATCTCGACTGGCGTTGGTGGCCGCTGGCGAAGGAGAAGGGTGTAAAGTGCGTCATCAATCCGGACGCACACGGTGTCGAACGGCTGCAGGAGCTGTGGTTTGGGATTGGTGTCGCGCGGAAGGGCTGGCTAACGAAAGCCGACGTCATGAACTGTCTGCCGCTCGGTAAGATCGAGGCGGCGCTCCAGTAGAAGCAGCAGCGGCAATCGTAGAGCACGCGATCCGCGTCACGGGATCTCAACCGGCTGCACGCCCGCGAGCGATGCGTCCCGCAGCGGCATGTTTAGCTGATAGTCGTACGCCTGCGACCGGAGCTCTGCCGCCATTCCGGAATCGCCCTGCGCGCTGGCGAGCTCCATCCCTTCACGCGCTGTCGCGACTGCTTCGGAGAAACGTCCTGCCTCGGCATAGGCGGCGGCGAGGGTGCGCAGCAGGATCGGGGTGCGTTTACCAGATTGTTCGATCGCGCTACGCGCCAATTCGACCGCGCGGGCGCCGTCGCGCATCACGCGCTCCGGACAGGTGGCGAAAACCCAGGCGAGATTACTTTGTGCATTCAAGTCCTGCGGATCGACCTGCAGAGCCTTCTTCCAATGCGCGATCGCTTCGCTCGGTTTGCCGGTTTGGATCAGCCCGAGTCCGACGGTGTTATGCATCCCGGCGTCGTCCGGAGCGATGCGTAGCGCCTCCTGAAAGTGCGGAATCGCTTCCGCGATGCGGTTCTTCGACCAGAGGAGCTTGGCCAGACTTCCGTGCGCCACGTAGTTGTAGTTCGTGACCGAGATCGCGTGCCGCCAGAGCTTCTCACTGTCATGCCAGATGCCGGCCTGGCTCCACGCGCGCGTCGCGCAGGCGACGATTGAAAGCGCGGCTGCGGATCCCAGAACGAGCCGGCGACAGGGCAAGACTGCGGCTAGTTCAGCAACGCCCCACGCGACGACGAGATAAAGTCCGATGTGCGGCAGGTAAGTATAACGATCGGCGTGCGCCTGCAATCCGACCTGAAGGATGCCAAGCACCGGAAGTAGCATGATCAGGTACCACAACCAGCCGACGAGGATGTATCGCCGCGTCCGCGCGAAGAGCAGGGCGGCGGTCGTTGCTCCGATGAGAAGAAGGAGCGAGAAGATCGCGACGCCGGGGTTCAGTAGATCCATCGGGTGCGGGTAAAATGGCGACAGCTTCATCGGCCAGAACAGCTGAACGATATAGGTGAGGTAGCTGAGCAGCCCATTCGCGAGCCGTCGCCAGATGGAGAGAGTTTCGATCGTGCTGAGCACTTTGCTCTGCATCAGCAGTGCAATCACCGACGCGGCGGCCGATAACGCCAGGAGAGGGAGCTTTTCGATCACCAGTTTCCACCACGAGCCTGCTCGCTGAAACGGCCAGAAATCCAGGAGCAGGAGAACGAGCGGCACCGTTACCAGCATCGGCTTCGCCATCAAGCCACACGCCAGCAAGAGCGCTACGACAACATAGCGACTGACCTTCGGCTGCCGCACATAATGAAGGTACGCCCAAAGCGTCAGCATGAAAAAGACACCGCTGAGCACATCCTTCCGTTCGGAGACCCAGGCGACTGACTCCGCACGCAGCGGGTGGATCGCAAAAATCGTGGCGACGAAAGCACTCTGCCAGAGCGCACCAGTCGCGTCGCGGAGGAATCCGAAGAGCAAAAGCACCGCCGCCGTGTGGAGCACGAGGTTTGTGAAATGATGCCAGCCGGGATGGAGCCCGAACAGCTGCGCATCCAGCATATGCGAGAGCATCGTCAGCGGGTGCCAGTTACTCGAGACCTTCTCGGTGAAGGCCGACTGCACGCCTTCGGCGGTCAGGCCCGCGATGACGTGCGGGTTCTCGTAGACGTATTTATGGTCGTCGAAGTTGACGAACTCATGGCCGAGCGTCTGTCCGAAGACGAGCCAGGTTAGAACGACGAGGGCGGCGCAGGTCGTGGCGATCAGCAGTCGCGGACTGAAAGCTGACCGCGGCTGCGGCGGGGGATGGTGTTGCTTCTGGCGGCGCGACATCGTTTCGGGTGTTTGCGGAACGTCAGGCTAGCGACTTCCGGTCCGCCAGCCGCTCAGGATGGGGAGTTGCGACCGCCGGGAGTGACCCGGCGGTGCAGTAGGCAAACTGAACGCTGCAGATGAACGATCCGCATCCAGCGAGCAGACATCGCGGCGCCGACGATCGGAGTGGCAACTACAGCCGTTCATAAATCATCAACGAACAGTCCGCCGTCGCGGTCGCATCCTCAGACGCCGGAAGATAATATTCCGTCCGCTCGTTCGAGACGATATCGACGAGACCGACCAGTTTGAAGTGCCGGGCGATGTAATCGTTCATCCATTCGAAGATCAACTTCTCAGAGTTCGCATGACCCAGCCATGAAGCGTTGATCGCCACAAGCACCAGATACTTCGGGTTTGCGGCTTGGATCTCGGCCATCATTTTCCGCTGCATTTGGAGCGCGTGCTGATGCGCTTCCATCAAACTGTAGATATAGATATAACCGGTGGCGGAGCGGCGGCGCGCGTGGAACAAAATCTCCGGTTCCGATCCCATCACGGCGATGGTGTCCTCCGGAAGTGTTCGGTCGCGCAGGAACGCCGCGACGCGCTCTGCCTCAGGGAACGGATTGGCGCCGTAGATCAATCGACTGGCAGCGGCCGGACCGAGTTGGAAGAAGAACGCGCGGTCTGCATACAGAGCGGAAGCGAACCCGCCCGCAACCAGCAACAACGCCACTCCGCGGGTAATCCGGGCGCGGAAAGTTCCTGCCCAGGCCACCGCCGCTCCCGCGAGCAGTGCGATCGCCGGCAGCGCCACAATGAAGTAATGCTTCCGGAAGTAGAGCCCCGGAGTCACAGCGAGCGCGGCGACCACCAGCAATCCGACTAGCGCCGCGCTGCTCGTGCGCAAAGACCGATGCAGCACACAGGCGATGAGCCCCACCGCCGCGAACGCCCAGACCGGCCACGCCGGAGCTATCACATTTTTTATGGCGCGTAGAAACACCTCTGGCGCCTGAGACAGCGGCACGAGCGCGCCGTACTCACGCGCGTAGACGACTGTCCAGAACCAGAACTTGTCGAAGACGCCGCCCCACCAGAGGAGCAGGCAAGTCGCCGCCAACGGCAGAACGAAACCGCCGAGCAACAGCGATAGTCGAAGAGCCATCAGGCGCATGGTTGCGCCGGCGCGCCAGTCTCGAACCGTCAGGCAGATCGCTCCCAATGGGAGGAAGAAGATACCAGGCTGCTTCATCAACACTCCGACTCCGAGCAGCGTTCCAGCCACGAAGATGCGCCGCTTGCCGGGTGGTTCACGTTGGAGCAGAAGCAGCAGCGCGCCGAGAACTGGCAGAACGACAAAGTGTGTCGCGTGCCCCGCGAAGCCGAGGACGCCCGGGCTCACCGACAAAACGGCGTAGGCGCCGGCTGCTGCCGTTGCTCCCGGCAAATCCAGGAGTTGTTTCCCGAGGAAGAAAACCAGCGCAACCGTGGCGGCGTTCACCAGCATCAGGCCGAGGTGGATACCTGAGGTCGTCTGCCCAAATACTGCCATGATCGCCGCATACGCAGCGTACGTGCCGGGCAGCTTCATGTTGTAAGCTGAGGCATACGGCGGGACGCCCTGGAGCAGAAGTTGACCAGAATACGCGTATTCGCCTTCGTCACGCTCGAGCGGGATCTCGAGCAGGCGGAGGCGGATGAACAGCACTACCGCCGCAACGGCCGCGAACAGAATCCACCACGCGGCGCGTAGAATTGCATCGCCGGATTGCATTCGGTGTGGTTCACCCCCCGGTCGACGTTCTGTCACTTCCGGCGCGGAAGGTGATGCTGCCACCACGTCGTCGGAGCGTCGTGACTTGCTGCCACTGCGCAGCTCCGTCCGCTCGCGTCGTCGGCCTGTTTTTCGGCTTTCCTTCACCGGCTACGAGTTGGTGGGCGGCGTTGCCAGCTTCCAACGCGCGAAGCGAAATTGCGCCGCCGTCGCCAGGCACCCAAAGCCGTAGCGGACGCTCCGCCGGAAGTTAATCGAGGAGGCCTCGGGGATGTACTTCGCGGGACAGGTGAGCTCTCCGATCGGCTCTCTCAGCCAAAGGACCTGCGCGAGCAGCTGATTATCGAACACGAAATCGTCGGAGTTTTTCTCCAGCGGCAGCCGTTCCAGCAGACTCCGCGCGTATGCCCGGTAGCCGGTGTGATACTCTGAGAGCTTCGCGCCGAAGAGGATGTTCTCGATCAACGTGAGGCCGCGGTTCGCGACATACTTCCACACGGGCATTCCGCCCCGCAGCGCTCCTCCTCCCAGGATGCGCGACGCCAACACGCATGGGTAAAGGCCGGTCGCGACAAGCGCTGCCATCGCTGGAATCAGCAGCGGCGTGTACTGGTAGTCGGGATGGATCATGATCACGATGTCGGCTCCAGCGGCCAGGGCCAGGCGATAACAGGTTTTCTGATTTGCACCGTAGCCGCGATTCATTGGATGCACTTCCAGCTGCACCCGCTCCAGGGTGCGGCAGATCGCCACGGTTTCGTCGTGACTGGCGTCGTCCACCACGATTACGACATCGACAAGATCGCCGTGCGCCATGACCTCGTCATACGTTTGGCGAAGGGTACGGGCGGCATTGTACGCCGGCATCACTACGACGATTTTCTGCTCGCCTAACATTGGCTCAGTCGAGGCCGCGCTTCACCGATTGCGCAGACCGATCTTTCAGCCGGCGCAGCTTTCCCGCTGGGGCATGAACATTGTGAGACATTTGCAAGCACCGCCGGCCTTCAGGAACTCCGTCATCGGTAGCGGATGGCAGTTATAACCGCGGTTGCGCAGCTTGCCGATCAGCTTGTCCGGCCCTTGTGGCAGCACGATGTCTCGCTCGAGCACTACCGCGTTACAACAAAAGTAAGTCGCCTCTTCTTCCAGCACGTCGATGATGTCGGGGATGCGGTCGCGGATCGCACGCTGGCCATACTCATCGAACGCCTCTGGGAACCAGAAACCGCCGCCGTCGGGCAGCGGGCAGAAGCAGGTATCGATGTGGTAAAAGCGCGGGTCAACCAGCTCTACTGAGATCACGACGCATCCGAGCAGATCGGCCACCGCCCGATGGGAATTGATATCGGTGCGGAATTTGTAACCGCAGAAAAGCGCGTCGGCCCCGAAGAGAGCGTCACCTTCACCTTCAAAGTAGAGCTCCTTCGGCAGCCACACGATCTCGTAGCCGCGGTCTTCCATGAACTTCGCGAACAAGGGTGCTTCACCGGAACGCTCCTGGTGCCGAAAATTACTCGGGATGAAACGGCGTCCGACGGTCAGTCCCGCGTTCGCAGTGAAGACCATGTCCGGCAGTTTCGGCTGCGGAGTGATCAACGAAACATTCGCCCCGAGGCTGCAGAGCTTTTCGTAAAGACCCTTCCATTGCGCCTGCACCATTGGCGTGTCCGCACCGCGCGCGCGGCTCATCCACGGATTGATCTCGTATTCGATGCCGTAATGGTCCGGCGGACACAAAAGCAGGTCGCGCATGGTACTATTCTTTTCCGCCCGCGCCGTTCCCCGACGCGCCGCTCTCGCGCTCATCGGCCGTGATGCCGGCGACGAGCTCGCGCAGGAACGGCTCCACGTCCGTGACCAGCCCGATCGATTGAAACGACTGCTGCCCGGTAACCTTCGCAACCGCTGATGGATCGATGTCGACCACCACGATTCTGACCGCCGCCGAGAGCATGTTCGCGACGGCAATTGAATGCAGCATGCTGCCCATCATCAGTACCAGCGACACATCCTGCAGTTTGTCGCGCATGATTTTCTGCGCCTCCACCGCATCGGTGGTGACGCCGGGAATCGGACCGTCATCGCGAATCGAGCCGGAGAGCACGATGTCGACACCGTGCTGCACGCAGGCGTGCATGATACCGCGGGTCAGAATCTTCTTCTCGACCGCGTCCGTGATTCCACCCGCTTCGCGCACCGCGTTGATCGCGCGCATGTGGTTCTCGTGGCCGCCGTCGACGAGCGCGCTTCGCTCCAGGCTCATCCCCAGCGAGGTGCCGAAGAGAACACTCTCGATGTCGTAGACCGCGAGGCCGTTCCCGGCGAAGAGCCTCTGCACGTAGCCCAGCGCGATGAGCTGCTCGAGGTGCTCAGCCGCGCCCGTATGAACAATAGCCGGCCCGCCAACGACGAGGATTTTGCCGTTCGCGCGCCGAATCTCCACCAGCTCCGATGCGAGATCCCGAATGACAGCATTCTTCGGGCGCTCGGCGGAGACGTTGGTGTTGAGGAACTGGAAAACGTCCGTGCGTGACGTCGAGCGCTGGATTGGCACGACTCTGAGACCGCTGTGGCCGACGACGATGCGATCACCTTTTCGAACATCGTAGAACCGCACCGCACGCGCAGTGCCGCTGGCCTCATCCACGGCGATGCCGCTGTCCATCATCGCCGGCTGCACCTCGAGCTCGGTTTTGCCGAGCCGGACGAACGTCTGCTGGTTCGTGGTGACGTAAAAATCCTGCGGGAAAATTCCATCCGCCGGTGCGGGGGCGAGCTGCGCTTCGGTTTTCTCGAGCGCTTCGGCGCCATGTTGCCGCAGCCGCAGGATCAAGGCATCCAGGAGGTCGCCGCTCGGCGCCGACACTTCCACCCGAGCGTAGCTCTGGTCGACGCGGTTCTCGCCGATCTTGATCTCGCCGATCTTGAAGTTGCCGCCGCTGGTCAGAATCGTGTCGAGCACCTTCGGCAGAATGAGCGAGTCAATAATGTGGCCGCGGAGCTCGACGGTTTCGGAAAACATCCGCGGAAGCTAGCGCAGGGGCGGCGGAGGCGCCAATTCCGCCAGCCACACAAGACCGCGAGGCGTTCACGGTTCGTTCTGATTGTAGACCGCGTGCCCGCACGGCGCCGGAGGACGATCATCATGCCGAAGATGGAAAAACCAAACGCCCGTGGCCCTTCACCGGGCGAGAAAGCGCAGAAGGCGCTCGGCAAAAAGTTGAACCGGCCCGCGAAACCGCCGCCAACGATGCCGGGACGGAAGGCGAAGAAAAACGAGCCGCTCGCGCGGCGCACGACGGACGAGGTGCATGACCTCTGACGATATCTCGGCGATGGAGGCGAAGATCTCCGCCGAGCTTTCGCGCCGGCCGGAGTGCTTCATTACCCATCCATCTGAAGTGCGAGTGTTGCAGCAATTGGACGCGACCGGACTGCAGGACTTTGCCCACCGGCACGGTTGGCGCGTGGTCCGACGCCTCGGCGGCCGTCAGCTTCAGTTCTACAACGATACCAACGAGCGTCTCGCGAACGAAAACGACAGGCGTGGTTAAATCGGCGACGGCTTCATTTGCCCGAGGCACGGCGGCCAGCCTTGCCGTTTCGCGAGTTCTCCTCCAAGGCGGTGATCAGAAACACGTCCAGAGCGATCTCATCGTCATTTTTGAGCCAGACCTTGGCGATCCGTCCGCTGGGAGATACGGTCAGAAAGTCCGGATGTGGCACGTGCAGATTGGGTCGTCCAGGGACGACGATGTTGAAGGGAATAAAAGGCGAGCGATGCCAGTATTTCTTCAACTCGGTCGCTGTCACGTGGCTGAGTCTATTTCTTTATCCGCTTGATTGACAGCACGAGATTACGACCTCGTGTCTTCGCCTTGCGGCTGCGCCGCCGCCGAGAAAAATCCCGTGAGCGGACTCGTAGCTGACGCGTAGACGCCTTTTTCCGCCAGGCCGATCTCATAAGCGTCTCGTCCGGCCTCCACCGCCGCGCGAAACGACCTGGCCATCCGGCCCGGATCGGCCGCGATCGCGATCGCGGTGTTCACCAGCACAGCGTCCGCGCCCATCTCCAGCGCTTCGGCTGCCTGGCTGGGCGCGCCGATCCCTGCATCCACGACCACCGGCACCGTCGCCTGCTCGATGATGATTTCGATCTGCGCGCGCGTCTCGATCCCGCGGTTGCTGCCGATCGGCGAACCAAGCGGCATGACCGTCGCGGTGCCGACGTCCTGAAGCCGCTTCGCGAGCACGGGATCGGCGTTGATGTAAGGCAGAACGGTGAACCCTTCCTTCACGAGGATCTCCGCGGCGGCGAGCGTCTCCACTCCGTCCGGCAGCAGATACCGAGGGTCCGGGTGGATCTCGAGCTTCACCCATCTCGGCAGGCCAGCCGTGACCGCGAGGCGCGCCAGGCGGACAGCTTCCGCCGCGTTTCGCGCGCCGCTCGTGTTCGGCAGGAGCAGGAAACGTTTTGCGTCGATAAAATCGAGGATGTTCGCGTAGGGATCGGCCTTGCCGGAGAGATCAGCCCGCCGCAGTGCGACGGTCACGATCTCGGTTCCACTGGCGACAAGCGCGTCCCGCATCAGCTCGTTTGACGCAAATTTCCCGGTGCCAAGCAGCAGCCGCGAGGTGAACTCGCGATCGCCGATCTTCAGCCTGGCTGGTTTGTCGGACATCGCGGCAGTGTAACATAAGACGGTGCGAAAGCAGAGCGTGGCTGGAGCGGTTCCGGGGAGCGCAGGCTGCCAGCCTGCTGTTCGCCGCAGCCTGCGGCGAACCGCGGCGCGCACCGTATTCCCGCCGCCGCGGAAGGCCCGATTGAGAGCGCAATGGATACTGTCCGGCAAGCTGCCGGACAGAGCAGGCTGGCAGCCTGCGCTCCCCGGAAGAACCGCGGTCGTCCTCTGGCCCTCGCATTTCGCAGAGCCCCGACGAGTTTTCTCTTGTACGTTCGGCCGCGCTGGTTCAAGTTTATCGGGTGACCGCATTGGGACTCTACCACGGCGACTGTCTTGAAGGCATGGCGGAGCTGCCGGAGGCCTCCGTCGACCTGATCGTCACCTCGCCGCCCTACAACCTGGGCATCGCTTACAGCAAATATTCCGATCGGCAGAAGCGGAGCAGCTATCTCGCGTGGTTCGATTCCTGGGCGGCGGCAGCGCGCCGGGTGTTGAAAACGGACGGCTCGCTGTTTCTCAACGTCGGCGGCTCGCCGTCGAATCCACTGCTGCCGCACGAGCTCGTGATGCGCCTGCGCGACGCCTTTGTGCTGCAAAACACCATCCACTGGATCAAATCGATCACAATCGAGGGCGAGAACGGCGAGCCAGTGTCACGTGGCCACTTCAAACCGATTAGCTCGCCGCGTTATCTGAACGACTGCCACGAGTATGTCTTCCACCTGACGCCGGAAGGCCGCACGCCGGTCGATCGGCTGGCGCTCGGGGTTCCTTACGCCGACAAGAGCAACATTGCGCGCTGGGGGCACACCGGCGGCGCCGATGTGCGGTGCCGCGGCAACACGTGGTTCGTGCCTTACAGGACCATCAAGAGCCGCGACAAACAGCGGCCGCATCCGGCGACCTTTCCAGTGCAGCTGGCGGTGAATTGCATCAAGCTGCACGGCGTCGCGCGCGTGCAGACGATGCTGGATCCTTTTCTCGGGATCGGGAACTCCGCGGTCGCGGCGCAGGAATGCGGCGTGCCGAAGTTCGTCGGGTTCGAGATTGATGAAGAGTATCTCGCGGAAGCGAAGCAGCGGCTTGCCGGAGCACAGGCGTCGTCGCCTGTGCGGACACCGGGCGTCTCGCCTGGTATTTGATTCGACAGGCGGGGACGCCTGTCGGCCGCACAGCCGGGACGGCCGTGCTCCTAGAGCAGCTGATCGGTAGCGGCCGGCGCTGGCGGCGGAACAAACTTTTCGAGCGGCTTCACAAGGTTTCCTGGCAACGGCCGCACACGATCCAGAATCCGATCGGCGATCGGCTTCGCAACCAGATACCCTGCCGCGAACATCTCCATCCGCGCGTCGAGATTGTCGATGTAGTTGAGCGCCATCGCTTCCGGCGTTTTCGGGCTCACGGGCGAGCCGAACTGCGCCTCGCCGTGGTGCGAGCCGATTAGGTGCAAGAGATGCAGCCGCGCGTCTTCCGACGCTGGCACGAGGCTGCTCCACTTCGACGCGGGCTCGCTCGCCAGCATTTTACGCCAGAGGGAATTGACCAGCTCCATCCCGATCGAGATGTGGCCCATCAGCTCGCCGCGTTCGTCAAAGCCCATTGTGAACCCGGTCTCCGGCAGATGATTTTCCCAGAGCTTCCCGGAATCGTGGAACAGAACGCCGGCGATAAGCAGGTCGAGATTCAGCTGTGGGTAGAGCGGGGCAATGGCACACGCCAAACGCATCATTTGCGCGGTGTGCTCCACGAGGCCGCCGCGGCGCGCGTGGTGGTAAGTGCGTGCGCCAGCGGTGCGCCGGAAACGTTCGCCGTGCTCGGCAATGAACGCCTCGCAGAGCAGCCGCAGACGAGGATCGCCGATCGCGGCGACGCGTTCGATCATGTAGGCCCAGTCGACTGCCTGCCGCGCTCTAAGTTCCGGCGGACCTTGCAAGAGCTCGCCGATTTCCTGTGCCGTCAGCGCGCGGACCGTCCAGCGTCTGGCGTCGAGTCCGAATTGCTGGTGTTGCTGAAATTCGCCACTGACTTCGATGAAATCGGAGACCTGCAGCGAATCGCACGCGCGAAATTCGGGATGATCGCTCCAGACGCGCAACGTCATGCGCGCGGCGGAATCAGCCAGCGTGAGCTCACAATACGGCTTCTGCTCGCGCGTGACTTTGGCCGCCGCCGCTTCCACCTGGACGTGCACGCGGCCTTCGATCGGCCCCTGTTGCGCGCGGCGACGCGCTTCGGTCAACGTCAGCAGTTCCATCGAATAGCCTACTGGAGCAGAACTGCCCTGCTCGGTGCTACTGCTTCGCGAGACCGATGACGCCGCACGCGACACGGCCACCCGCATCGCCAGTTGGCTGCGTTTTCAGATCGTCGGCCTTCTCGTGAACGATGACTGCTTTGCCGATGATCGAATCCAGCTTCATTTTTTTGTCGGTAATCTCGAGGCGTGCCTTCCCGGAGGCGTCCGCTTCGATGTTCCCGAGGTCACCCATGTGCCGTTTGTCGGCGTCGTGCCCGGCGTGCGGATCTTTCGTCGGGTTGAAATGACCACCGGCGGACGCGGCGTCCGGCGCTGAACAATCGCCGAATTCATGCACGTGGAACCCGTGATTGCCGGGGGAAAGGCCCGTGACGTTCGCCACCACTTGCACGCCATCGCCGCTCTTCGTGAAGGTGACGGTCCCCGTGACCTTGCTGCCAGAGGCTGAGCTCAGCACAGCGATCGCTTTTGTCGCGTCCTCTGCGGAGGCGGTCCCGATGGTAGCTGTGGTCGACCCGACAGCCATGAGCAACGTGAAGAGATGGTGTTTCATCCTCGGAAGCTACACCCGCGGACCGGACGGTGTAAAACGCGACGCTGCGCCGCCGCCGCGCTGACGTGTGCCGCTGCGTCAGTCGATCAACCGCTGCTCCATGCCGGTGTAGGCATCGATGCGACGATCACGAAGGAACGGCCAGTGAGTTCGGTGCTCGTCGATTCGCCCCCACGTCACTTCTGCCATCACGATTTCTTCCTGGTCGACGCTGCCCTTGGCGAGAATCTCACCGCTTGGTCCGCAAATGAAACTTTGCCCCCAAAACTCGATTCCAGCTCCCCCAGCCGGCGCTTCGTGACCAACGCGATTCACCGCCGCGACAAAGCAGCCGTTCGCGATGGCGTGGCTGCGTTGAATCGTTTCCCACGAGGAATGCTGCGCGCGCCCGTATTGCTCCTTCTCCGCCGGATGCCAACCGATCGCAGTGGGATAAAACAAGAGCTGCGCGCCGCGCAACGCCGTCAGCCGAGCGGCTTCGGGATACCATTGATCCCAGCAAACGCACACGCCGATGTTGCCACGAGAGGTGGGCCAGGCTTTGAAGCCGAGATCGCCGGGCGTGAAGTAGAACTTCTCGTAGAACGCCGGGTCATCGGGGATGTGCATCTTGCGATACTTCCCGAGAAACTTCCCATCAGCATCGATGATCGCGGCGGTGTTGTGGTAAACACCCGCCGCCCGCTTCTCGAAGAGGGACGCCACCACCACCACGCTGTTCCGGCGCGCGACTTCGCCTAACGACTCGGTCGTCGGTCCGGGAATCGCCTCCGCGAGCGCGAAGTTCGCGTGGTCTTCCGACTGGCAGAAGTATTGCGTGCGAAACAGTTCGGGCAAACAAACAATGTCGGCACCGCTTTTCGCCGCTTCGTCGATGAACGCGATCGCCTTCTCGAGATTCGCAGCCGGCTCGATGCCGCACCGCATCTGCACGAGCGCGACGTTCGTCTTCTCTGTCATTCTGAGCGGAGCGAAGCGGAGTCGAAGAATCCCGTGGCATTACCGAAAATGTCGCCACGGGATGTCTCGGCTGTGCTCGACATGACACGCACTACTTCACCGCATCAGCCGGAACGATCTTAATGCTCTCGACGTTCATCCGCGTCACCGGACGATCCGGGGGCGTGGTTTTCGTGGTGGCGATCTTCTCCAGCACGTCGTCGCCTTTGATCAGCTTGCCGAAAGTGGTGTATTGGCGATCAAGGAACTTCGGCTCGCCGTGGCAGATGAAGAACTGGCTGCCGGCCGAGTTTGGATCCTGCGAACGCGCCATCGAAAGCACGCCACGCGTGTGCGACTTCTCGTTGAACTCCGCTTTGATCTTGTAACCCGGATCGCCGGTGCCCCAGCGGCTCTGCTTCGACTCATCCTTCGTCAGCGGATCACCACCCTGGATCATGAAGCCTTTGATCACGCGGTGAAAAGCGGTGCCGTCATAGAATCCCTGGCGTGCCAGCTTCTTGAAATTCTCCACTGTCTCAGGCGCCACATCGGGCCAGAACTCGGCGACCATTTCGCCTTCGCTGGTTTTGATCAC
>JACDCC010000143.1 GCA_013694595.1 Chthoniobacterales bacterium | reverse complement strand
AGCGCGGCATCGAACTCGCGCGAGTAAACCTCAGTCGAACGGCTCACGCGAGCTACGGTTCACGGACGCGGACGTTTCCTTCGGCGATGTCCTGCTGGCCGCGATCAATGCTCGCTTTGAACTCGTCCGTGATTTCCAGCTGATCTTCCAGGAAATTTTCGATCCACTCACGAAGCTGCTCGATCTCCCGGCGTGGGAGCGTTCGAATCGCTTGCTCGATCTCCTGCACATCGTTGCTCATTACGTTGAGTGTCGCAGATTCAGCATCCACGCTCAACGTCTGAAACAACAATTGCCGTAGCGATAGTCGCCCGCGAGCGATCCTCCACCTCGGTCGGAATGACAAAGAGCGCTACACTGATCGCGCGTCGCGGCGCACTCTTGCCCCTCTTCGATTCCTCGCCACTTTGCAGGCTCACTTTATGGCTACTTCTTCGTCTGCTCCGTTGACCAATTCGCTCGCTCACAAACTCGCCGATTTCGCCTGCACTTTGGAATACGAGGACCTCGGGAAGAATACGGTGCATGAGGTGAAGCGCAGGTTGATCGACTCGCTCGGGTGCGCGCTTGGGGCTTGGAACGAGGAGCCGTGCACGATCGCGCGTGGATTGGCGACGGAGTTCTCGGCGAAGCTCGGTGGGACGGTGATCGGGACCAGCCACAAGGCGCCGCCGGATTGGGCGGCATTCGCGAATGGGTGCTGCATTCGCTATTTCGATTACAACGACACGTATCTCTCGAAGGAGCCGGCGCATCCGAGCGACAATTTCTCGGCGGTGCTCGCGATCGGCGAGGCGGTGGGCGCGACGGGCAAGGAGATCATCACGGCGGCGGCAATCGCGTATGAGGTGCAATGCCGCTTTTGCGACCAGGCGAGCATCCGGGCGCGCGGGTGGGATCACCCGACGTATGGCGCGTTCTCGACGGCTCTGGCGTGCGCGAAATTGATGAAGCTGGATCGCGAGCAGACGCGGCACGCCATCAACATCGCAGGTGTCGCGGGCATGGGGATGCGACAGGCGCGCGTGGGTGAGCTCTCGCACTGGAAGGGTGTGGCGTTTGCGCATGCGGCGCGCCATGGGGTGTATGCGTCGCTGCTCGCGAGCCGCGGCATGACCGGGCCGGCGCCGATTTTCGAAGGGCAAATGGGATTCGAGAAGGAGCTGGGCGTGTCGATGGGTGATGTGGGCCGCATTTTCGAGGCGAAGGCGGAGGCGATGCCGGGCGAGGGGCCGGCGTCGATGATCCTGAAGACGAGCATCAAGTATTGGCCGGCGGAGTATCACAGCCAGAGCGCGATCGAGGCGGCGTTGCACATCCGCAATCAGATCCAGGATCTCTCGCAGGTGAAGACGATGGTGATCGAGAGCCACGATGCGTCGGTGGACATCATTGGGAGCGAGCCGGAGAAATGGCATCCGCAGCAGCGCGAGACGGCGGATCACAGCCTGCCGTATATTACGGCGGTGGCGCTGATCGATGGCGAGGTGACGGACAAGCAGTTCGCACCGGAGCGGTTTACGGAAGCGAAGATCGTGGAGTTTCTGCAGGGCGTGAAGGTGGAGCGGAATGATGAGCTGACTGCGCTCTACGCGGACGCAGTGGCGAACATTGTGCACGTGAATCTCGCGGACGGACGGACGATCACGAAGCGGGTCGATTACCCGTTAGGCAACGCGAACAACCGGTTGAAGGATTCGGAAGTGGAAGGGAAATTCTTCCAGCTCGCCGCGCCAAAGATCACGAAGGACGGCGCGGATCGCGTGGTGGAGCAATGCTGGCAGCTGGATCAGGCGGGCGATGTGTCGAAGCTGATGGGGTCGCTGGAGATCAAAGACTAACGAATGCCGAAGAGCTCTACATCTGCTGAGCTGCGGGAACTGATTCGCGAAGGCTGCGTCGCAATGCCGGGCGTGTACAACGCGGCGACGGCGCGGATGGTGGAGAAGGCTGGATTTTCGGGTGTTTACATCAGCGGCGCTGGGCTGTGTAACGCGACGGCTGGTGTGCCGGATGTCGGATTGCTGACGCTGACGGAAGTCGCGCAGCTCGCCGGGTATGTCGCGCGGGCGGTGAAGATCCCGTGCATCGTCGATGCTGACACGGGCTTCGGCGGGCCGGAAAATGCAGCGCGAACGGTGCAAGAATTTGAGCGCGCAGGACTCGCGGGCTGCCACATCGAAGACCAAGAATTTCCGAAGCGCTGCGGCCATCTCGAAGGCAAGACTTTGGTCACGATCGAGGAGATGAACGAGAAGGTCGCCGCGGCCGCAGCTGCGCGGCGCGATACTAATTTCCTGCTCATCGCGCGGACCGATGCGCGAGCGGTGGAGAGCTTCGACCAGGCTGTCGAGCGGGCGAAGAGCTACCTCGCGGCCGGCGCCGATGCGATCTTCCCGGAGGCGCTGCAAGGGCGCGAAGAGTTTCGCGGTTTTGCCAAGGCGGTCGACGCGCCGCTGCTCGCGAACATGACCGAATTCGGCAAGAGCCCGCTCATGAGCCGCGACGAGCTGGCGGAGCTCGGCTACCGTATGGTTATCTACCCGCAGACGGCGTTCCGCGTCTCGATGTTTGCGACTGGCCAGATGCTGCGCGATTTGAAAAGCACCGGCACGCAGGAAGGCTGGCTCGATCGCATGCAGACGCGCAAAGAGCTTTACGAGCTGCTGGATTACGACCCTACGAAGTAGCGGAACGCCGCGAGCGATCGCGCTTCACATTTTTGTCATGTTGAGCGAAGTCGAAACATCTCTAACTGTCTTGCACGCGTGAGAAGCGGAGGCGGTTAGAGATTCCTCCACTTCGTCGGAATGACAGAGTGGCGTCGGAATGACAGGGTGTGGTGGATTTGCGCCGGTCAGAACACACGGCGCGCGTAGTCAGAAACACAATTATGAACACTGAAACCAAACCAGCATACAGCCCAGGACTCGCCGGCGTCGTGGCGGGCGAAACGTCGATCTGCTGGGTCGATCCGAACGCCGGCCTGATGTATCGCGGCTACGACATCCACAAGGTCGCGGAGCAGGCAAACTTCGAGGAAGTCGCGTATCTGCTGCTAAAAGGCGAGCTGCCGAACGCGCAGGAGCTGATGGATTTCGGCCGCGAGATCGCTGCGAATCGCGAGCTGCCGGAGCCGGTGCTCGATATGCTCCGACTCCTGCCGAAGAGGATGCACCCGATGGATGTGCTCCGGACCGGCGTGTCGATGCTGGCGGCGTTTGATCCCGACCTGAATGATCACTCGCACGAGGCGAATGTGCGGAAGGCGATCCGCCTGATTGCGCGCGTTTCGACGTTGATCACGGACGCGTGGCGCATCTCACAAGGCAAAGATCCGATTGCGGATAACAACAACCTCACACACGCGGGTAACTTCCTTTACAAGCTCACCGGCAAAGATCCGGAAACGTGGCAGGTGAGGATGCTCGACACGATTTTCATCCTCTACGCCGACCACGAATTCAACGCCTCGACCTTTGCAGCGCGCGTTACGGCTTCGACGCTCGCCGACATGTATGCGGCCTGCGTGTCTGCGTGCGGCACGCTCAAGGGCCCGCTGCACGGCGGGGCGAACGAAGAGTCGATCTACATGCTGAACGAGATCGGCACGGCCGATCGCGCGGAGGCGTGGATGAAGGACGCGCTTGCCAAGAAGAAGAAAATCATGGGGTTCGGCCATCGCGTATACAAGAGCGGCGACTCCCGCGTGCCGATCATGCGCGAGATCGCGCGTGATTACGGCCAGCGCATCGGCAAGCCAGAATGGGTGCCGATCTGCGAGACTCTCGAGAAAACGATGGAACGCGAGAAAGGTCTCTGCGCGAACGTCGATCTCTACGCCGCGCCGGTGTTCACGATGTTCGGATTCCCATCCGAGCTGAACACGCCGATCTTCGCCGTCTCACGCGTCGCCGGCTGGTGCGCGCACGTCATCGAGCAGCACGATAACAATCGGCTGATCCGTCCGCGCTCACTCTACGTCGGGCCGGCAGAGCGGCCGTATCCCGGAGCCGCTCGCGGCTAAGTTACCAGAGCTGCAACACGTTACGAATGTCTGACGATTCGCTCTCTCTTCAGGAACGATACGCGCCCACCAACGCCTGCTTCGGCTGCGGCCCGGCGAATCCAAACGGCGTGCACGTCCGCAGTTTTGCGCGTGGCGACGAGGTCGTCGCTGAGTGGACGCCGCAGCAGAACTACGAGGCGTTTCCCGGCGTGTTGAACGGCGGGATTATTGGCACGCTCCTCGATTGCCACTGCAATTGGACGGCGGCGTATCACCTGATGCAGAGCTCGGGCGCGGATAGCCCGCCATGCACGGTGACAGCGGACTATGCGATCAAGTTGCTCCGGCCGACGCCGACCGACGGGCCGGTTTCGCTCAGCGCGCGCGTCGTTGAATCATTAGGCGATCGCGCAACGGTCGAGGGCACGCTCTTCAGCCATGCCGGCAAGCCGTGTGCGAGCTGCCGCGGCACGTTCGTCGCGGTGAAAGAAGGCCATCCCGCCTTTCATCGCTGGTAGTTGTAGCGTCCGCTGTCCTCAGCGGAAACGTCGTGGGCGTTGGAATCCGCGGGCATGCGCTGGGGACAGCGCACGCTACAACGCTCGCTCGACCAGCTCGCGCACGGTCTCGTATGGCTGCGCACCTGAAATGAGCAGCCGTCGCTCACCGCTCGTGTACGGAGTCAGCACCATGGCTGGAACGCCTGACAGGCCAAGTTCCGCGGCTTCGTTCTCATCCCCGACCACGCGGCCAGTGTAGACATTTGCCTCGAGTGCGCGAATGAGTCCGGCGGGGTGAATGTCGAGTGACTCCGCAATCTCGCCGAGCACTCCAACATCACTGATGTCCCGGCCGTGCTCGAAAAATGCAGCAAAGATCGCGTGTCGCATCGCGTCCGCTTTGCCGCGGTCGCGCGCGTATTCCGTTGCTTCGAAAGCTTTGCGGCTGCGCGGCTGGACCGGCGGTAGCTGCAGCTTCATCGCGCGTTTCGCAGCCATCGGGTAGACGGCGCTAGCCCAAACGTCGCGCAAGTAGTCACCAGCAGGATCGAGCGTCGGCTCCGGTTCCGGCCGCAGCTCATACGCGCGCCATCGCACCTGCACCTGGCCGGCGAACTCGCGCTCGATGCGCTCCACCACCGGCTCCTGCAAGTAGCAGAACGGACAGACGTAATCGCTCCAGACGTCGATCTGCATTGGCATGATGGCCGGGAAGGTTGTGCCTGTGAACGACGAGCGCAATCTGCGACGCTGCGGAATTCGCTGCCTGAATTGCGTCGATGCGGATCCATTGAAGGCCGCGTTACGCTTCGAACATGAAGCAGCAGAAATATCGAATCGTTCCGCTCCCGACCGAAGTCGCTGTTGCAGCCCGGCAAGCACTTGCGGCGGGAGCGCCGGATCACGCGCTCATCATCGCAGACTCGCCGCGCGGCTATCCCTGCCGCCATTGTCTGCAGTGGGCGAAGCTGGGCGAGGACTTGATCTTGTTCCCGTTCGCGTCTGTGGACAAAGGTCCGTATCAGGAGCGCGGACCGATCTTCGTTCACGCCGAGCCGTGCACCCGATACGCAGAGATCGAGCGCTACCCGGAAGTGTTCCGGAATTGCCGGGTGGTCCGTGCCTACGATGCGCGCAAGTTCATGATCGACGCCCGCGTTGTGAACGGTGAAGGCCCGGAGCAGGTGATCGAGGAGTTGCTCGCAAATCGAGATGCCGCATTTCTGGACGTGCGTAGTGCCACGCGCGGCTGCTATACGTTGGGAGTGGAGCGCGTATGACACCGATGGAACTCCTCCCGCCCACGGACACGATGTATCGCGCGCTGCTCAACCGCGATGCCAGCTTCGAGGGCATCTTCTTTGTAGGGGTGCGCACGACGGGCATTTTCTGCCGCCCGACGTGCCCGGCGAAGAAGCCGGCTCGAGAGAATGTCGATTTCTTCCCGACGCCGAGTGAAGCATTGCACGGCGGCTACCGGCCGTGCCTGCGTTGCGCGCCGATGGACCCGGAGAAACGCGCTCCCGCATTAATTGAACGGTTGCGCGCAGAAGTTGAGAAGGCGCCCGGCGGGCGGTTGACCGACAAGGAACTCGCGGCGCTCTCGATCGATCCCTCCACCGCGCGACGCCAGTTCATGCGCCATTACGGCATGACCTTTCAGGCGTATCATCGTGCGCGACGAATGGGACTCGCGTTGCGCGAAGTGCGGCGCGGCGGGCGCGTCGACGAAGCGCAGAACGGCAGCGGGTTCGATTCGGCGAGCGGGTTTCGTGAAGCGTTTACACGCGTCTTCGGCGACGCGCCCACCGCAACGAAGGAGCGCGGCTGCATGTACGCCGAGCGGATCGAAACGCCACTCGGCACGATGGTCGCGGTTGCTGATGACGAAGGTT
>JACDCC010000111.1 GCA_013694595.1 Chthoniobacterales bacterium | reverse complement strand
TGGAATCACCACGAGGGCAGCAAGGTGCACTTTCTTCACGACAGTTTGCACATGCTGCAGGAGGTGATCGCGTTTCGACTGCAGCAGGGCAGGGGCGGCGGTTCGCGTTGAAGCCTTGCTTCCGTGTTGATCAAGACCTCCCGCCATCGCTTGGCCGCCGATCGCGACTACCGCTGCGATTCGATCAGCTCCGCAAACTGCGAGAAGAAGTAGCCGGCATCGTGCGGACCCGGGGCAGCCTCCGGATGATACTGGACGCTGAAGATCGGCAACTCCCGATGGCGCATTCCTTCCACAGTGCCGTCGTTGAGATTCACGTGCGTCACCTCGACTTCCGACGGAAGTGATTCCGCATCGACCGCGAAACCGTGATTTTGTGAAGTGATCGCTACTTTCCCGGTGAGCAGATCCTGCACCGGCTGATTCCCGCCGCGATGTCCAAACTTCAGCTTGAACGTCCGACCACCGAACGCATAGCCGAGAACCTGATGTCCGAGGCAAATCCCGAAGATCGGCGTTTTACCCATAAGACCATTGATCGCCTGGTGCGCGTAATCGAGCGTGCCGGGGTCGCCGGGGCCGTTCGACAGAAAGACGCCGTCCGGATTCAATGCGAGCACTTCGTCCGCGCTCGTGGCTGCTGGCACGACGGTGGCGCCGAACCCTGCCTGCCGAAGGCGGCGCAGAATATTTTCCTTGATGCCGTAATCGTAGGCGACGATCCGGTGCCGCACTGGCGGCAACGCTTGCGCACGCACCTCGTCAGCGTTCCCGCTCGCGACCGACCAGAGAGTGCTCTCCTGGTCGTGCGGATCCCAGTTGTACGGAGCCGCCGTGCTTACCTCCCGCACATAATCCATGCCAACCACGCCTTCGCCGAGCCGCGCTTTTTCCACCGCCTGCTCTGCCGAGATCGGCGCGGTGGTGACACATGCTTTCATCGCGCCGCGTTCCCGCAGGTGCCGTGTGAGCGCGCGGGTGTCGGTCCCCTGCACGCCGGGGATGTTCCAGCGCTTTAGATAGTCGTTGAGCGACAACTCGGAGCGCCAGCTGCTCGGAATGTCCGTCAGCTCTTCAACGACGAACGCGCGCACGTGCGGCTCGCGGCTTTCCTCGTCCAGCGCGTTGGTGCCGTAGTTGCCGATGTGCGGATACGTCATCGCAACGATCTGGCCGCGGTAGGAGGGATCGGTGAGCACCTCCTGGTAGCCGGTCATCGAGGTGTTAAAGCAAACCTCTCCGACGCGTGTGCCGGTGGCGCCGAAAGACTCGCCTTCGAATGTTCTGCCGTCTTCCAGAGCGAGGAGCGCTTTCATCGTTCGGAAGCGAACGTCGAACGTCGAACGCCGAACGTCCAACATCGAATTGCAGAAACCGTCCGCCGACGGCGGCGAAGCTCGCACATAGGATCTTCACAACAAAAAAGCGCCCGGACCATTTCTGATCCGGGCGCTGGTTGAAGGTTTTACCCCACTGGTGCCGTTTAGGAGGATATCCCGTTCCCTTCCGGTAACGGGCGGGTGACCAGCGCCGGAGCATCTGACTTCCAATTAAGGCATGTCATCTTCTCCTGACGCCCAAGCCCCCTTTGCTAACGCAATATCGGTCCGGGAATCACACCTGGAATCTCGAACATCGCAGGGTAAATCGGTAGCGATCTCTCGACCGCAAATTTGAAAGAACTATTCCCGTAGTTCAGCTCCCAATTCGCTCTTCAATCTTTCGCGAATCCGCGTGTGAACCACAGTCACTTCGTCGTTCGTGAGTGTCCGGTTTCGGTCGCGGTATGTCAATGTATATGCCAAAGATTTTTTCCCAGATCCGATGGAAGAACCTTCTTTGCCGCTGAACAAATCGAACAGCTGCACGCGTTGGACCAGCGGCTCGTTCGCGCCGGCCAAAACGCGCTCCACTTCAGCGTGGCTCAGGGATTCCGGCACGATCATCGCGATGTCGCGTGACACCGCGGGATACTTGTCGATCTCCTGGTAGCGACCGCCGGCACGCGCGGCGCGGAGCAGCGGCTCGAGATCGATCTGCGCGAGGAACACCGGGGCCGACGCGCCGAGTTGCGCGGCGCGGGCCGTGCCTAACTGGCCGGCCATCCCGATGACTTCACCTGCTGATGTGATCTCCGCGGCGAGCGCGAACGCCGGATGGTCGGCTCGCCGCAAACCGAGATCCGGAACGCGCAATGCCTCGACCGCGCCTTTCAAATCGAAGAAATCGAGCTGCCGCTTCGCGGTTGCGCGCCAATGCGGCGCACTCGCAGCATCGCCGCAGAACAGCAGGCCTAACGAGCGCTGTTCCGTTGCCCGAGGCGGAACGAAGATGCGGCCGAGCTCGAACAGGCGAATGCTGGAGGCGCCCATGTTCTGGTTGCGAATCAGCACGTCGAGCAATCCGGAGGTGAGGCTGGGACGCAGCGCGACGTGATCTTCGCTCAACGGGTTCTTCAGGTCGACCGCGCCGCGCGCGGACGTGCTGGCGTCGGCGCGCGAGATCAGCGCAGACGTCCGCACCTCGAATAAGCCGAGCGCGACGAGTCGCTGCCGCAACGCACTGTCGAAATCGGCGGCGCGATCAGCCTCGCTTTGCGGTGTGAACCGGCTGCGATGGTTCGGCGCGACCTTTTCGATCCCGTATGCGCGGACGACTTCTTCGATCAGGTCGACGTCGCGCTGGAGATCGCGGCGGTGACTTGGAATTTTCCAAGTGCCCGCGTCAGTCGTTGCGCGTTGCGTCTTCTCAAGGCCAAACTTCCGAAGGATGTCGTCCACTTTGTCGGGCGCGATCTCCACGCCGAGCAGTTCGTCGCAACGGCGGTAACGCAGCGAAACATCCGCCGGTGCGGTCGGCGGAGATCCAGCGGTCGCGATCTGCGCTGCTGGACTGCCGCCAGCGATCTCGCGCATCAGTTCGACCGCGCGCGCGGAAGCCCGCAAGGTCATTCCCGGATCGACTCCGCGCTCAAACCGGTAGCTGGCATCGCTCGGCAGATTCAATGTCCGCGCCGTGCGGCGAATGCTCGACGGCAGAAAGTACGCGGCCTCGAGCAAGACGTTCCGCGTCGTGTCCGTGACGCCGGTGTCTTCGCCGCCCATCACTCCACCGATCGCGACCGCGCGTGCCTCGTCGGCAATCATCAGATCGCGCTCGCTCAGCTGGTATGTTTTGCCGTCCAGCGCGAGGAACTTCTCGCCGGGCGCGGCGAGTCGGACGTTGATCGCGCCTTGCAGCTTATCCGCGTCGAACGCGTGCAGCGGCTGCCCGACTTCGAGCATCACGTAGTTGGTGATGTCGACGACGTTGTTGATCGCGCGAATGCCGGCGGCCTCCAGCTTCGTCCGCAGCCATGAGGGGCTTGGGCCGACGGTAACGTTCGCGACGCGTCTGGCCGAGTAGAAGGGACATTCGCGCAACGCGGTAATCGTCACTCCGTCGCCTGTCGATGCCACCTCTGCGGCAACCGGAACAGACTTCAGCGCCTTCGATGTAAGCGCTGCAATCTCGCGTGCCAGACCGAAGTGGCTGAGCAGATCCGGCCGATTTGGCGTGATCTCTACGTCGAGAATTGTGTCCGGCTGGAACAAGGAGGCGAACGGTGCACCCACTGCGACATCCGGCGCGAGGATGAGCAAACCGTCGCTGTCCTCCGAAACCTTGAGCTCACTTGGGCTGCACAGCATGCCTTGTGACTCCACGCCGCGCAGCTTGCTCGCCTTGATCTTGAGCCCGTTCGGCAGCGCCGCGCCAGGGAGCGCGACCGGCACTTTGTCGCCCACTTTGTAGTTTTTCGCGCCGCAGACGATCTGCCGGTTGGTGCCGCTGCCGTCGTCGACCTGGCAGACGCTCAGGCGATCGGCATTCGGATGCTGGACCGACTCGCGAATCTGCGCCACGACGACGTTCGCGAAGTCACCGCCACAATGCTCGATGCCTTCGATTTCGACGCCGGCGAAAGTCAGCAGATCTGCCAGTTCGTCGGTGCTCGCCGGCAGCTCGACAAATTCTCGGAGCCAGTTGGTGGAGAATTTCATCGCTCGTTAGGCCGGAAACTCGCCCCACCTGTCATTCCGACCGGAGCGTAGCGGAGCGGAGGAATCTCGTGGCGCGCCTCACCTCTGTGGCCATGGGATGTCTCGACTTCGCTCGACATGACAACGGTGATGAGCGGGTGTGGCAGCGTCACGCGAACTGCCTCAGAAAACGCAGATCATTCTGCGCGAAGTAGCGGATATCGGGGATGTCGAACATCAACATCGCGAGGCGATCCATTCCCATGCCGAATGCAAAGCCGGTGTATTTCTCCGGATCATAGGCGTCATCGCCGCGGGCGCGGTTCACTTCCTCGAGCACTGCCGGATGCACCATCCCGCAGCCTGCCAGTTCGAGCCACTTGCCGCCTTTGATTGCTCTTGAGCGAACGTCGAATTCGAAGCTCGGCTCGGTGAAAGGAAAGTAGTGCGGGCGGAACCGGATCTCCGTGTTCGCGCCGAGCAGCTCGCGCAGGAAGAACTCGATCGTGCCTTTGAGGTCGGCGACGCTCACCTTCTCATCCACATACAGACCTTCGATCTGGTGGAACTGTGCGCTGTGCGTCGCATCTACTTCGTCACGGCGATAGGCGCCTCCGGGCGCGATGACTCGAATTGGCGGCGGCGCGGAGAGCATCGTGCGGATCTGCACGGTGGAGGTGTGCGTGCGGAGCAGCCGGCCATCGGGCAAATAAAAGGTGTCCTGCTCGTTGCGCGCCGGATGATCCGGTGCGGTGTTCAGGGCATCGAAGCAATACCACTCCGTCTCCACGTCCGGCCCTTCCGCGAGGGCGAAACCCATTCGGCGGAAAATCGAGATCGCTCGATCGAGCATCTGGGTGAGGGGATGCAATCCGCCGATCTCTGCCGGTGCACCCGGCAGCGTGACGTCGATATTCGCGAGCGCGCCTGCTTCCTTCGCGGCGCGCAGACGTTCGCCAGTCTCCGCGATCGACGCCGTGACCGCATTCCGCACTTCGTTCAGCAACTTGCCCACAACGGGCCGCTCCTCTTTCGAGAGCGTCTTCATCTGCTCGCCCCAAACGGCGATGCTGCCGCTGCGCCCAAGGTAGCGCACGCGCGCCGCCTCGAGCGTTTGCTCGTCGGCAGCGTCAGCGATCTCCGTCAACGCGGACGCGCGGAGCTCTTCGAGCGGATGGGACATGAGGAGACGAACGTTGAACGTCGAACGCTCAACGTCCAACGTTGAATTGAAGGAGCCGGGGTGTCCGGAACATCCTTCCAGGATCGGTAGGGCGAGACTCGGTCGAGCCTTCCGTCGCGGTGCTTCACGCCCAGGCTCGACGGAGTCTCGCCCTACCGGCTCGTCCTGCCGAAGCACGCCGGCGATCAGCCCTTGCGACAGCTACGCCGCGGCTTCTTTCTTCGCGTTCTTTTTGTTCTCGAGGGCGGTTTTAACCTGCCCAACGATCGCGCCGAAGGCTACGGCATCAGTGATCGCGAGGTCGGAGAGGATCTTGCGATCGAGTCCGATGTTCGCAGCCTTCAGACCTTCCGCGAATCGGCTGTAGGTCATGCCTTGCGCGCGGACCGCAGCGTTCAGGCGCTGGATCCAGAGGTAGCGGAAAGTGCGTTTGCGCGTTTTGCGATCGCGATAGGCCCAGTATTTGGCCTTCATCGTCGCGTCTTTCGCGTAACGGAAAAGTTTGGAACGGCGACCGCGATAACCGCGGGCGGCATCGACGACGCGTTTGCGTCGCTCCCGGCTGGCCGGGGCGTTAGTGGCTCTTGGCATGTTGTTGTATCCCGCCGGAGCGGGACTCCTCGTTCAGCGAATTGTTCTTTGGTTATGATCTGCCCGACCTCATCCGCTGAGGAGGACCCGCATAGCAGGCCAGGTGGGTAGATCGCAGACCGCTGTTCTCAGCGGCGGGTCGGGAAAATAGCCGGACTGGCCCATTTCACAACGAAATTTCTCGGCGGCCGCGGCAACTGCAAGAACGCCGTGATCGATGGTCGTCGTGGCCAAGCTGCTGCTGAAAGCTCGCGATCGCCGCTTTCTGCACGCTCTGCACCGGTCTGATTTTTCTTGGCCGGTCTGCCGGGCGTGCCGTTCCTGTTTGCGCCCTGGTCGGGTGAGCAAGCTTTCCACGATCTGCTGCGGAGCGAGGGTCGCGCCACCACGCCACGCGAAGACTTCGTCTTCATCGGGATCGACCAGCAATCGCTGCAACTCGACGCAATCGGCGCGGAAGAGATCGGGTCGCATCGCGCGCTGCAGCTGATGACGGAGCGCACATACCCATGGTCACGCGAGATGTGGGCGCTGCTGCTCGACCAGCTGTTTGGGGCGGGTGCACGCGTGGTGGTGTTTGACCTTGTTTTCAATCCGCCTAACGACGGAGACCCTGCCTTTCGCGCGGCCTTGGAACGTTATCGCGATCGGGTCGTGATCGGCTCGAACTTCGATCGCGCGCAGGGCAGCCAGCACGTCGTTCCGAACGCTACGTTGATCCCGCCGCCGCAGGCCGTTGACGATCGGGTCGGCTACGTGAATTTCTGGCCCGACGCGACGGACGGGCGACTGCGGGAGATTCGCTTCACCATCTCCGAACGACAGTTGGCGAATCTGGAGCCGTTCCCGGGGGAGGAGATCTTCCACTCATTGAGCGCACGCGCGCTCGCAAAGTTCAGCGATGCCGACGTGCCGCCCGATCAGCGCGCATACCCTTTCCGTTTTGGCCCGGCCGGCGCCTACCAACCCCGCAGCTTGTATGAAGTTTTTCTGCCGGCGACGTGGCGCGCGAACTACAACGATGGCGCCTTCTTCAAGGACAAGCTGGTGATCGTCGGCGCGTCGGCGCAAATCTTTCAGGACAAGGTCGACACACCGCTCGGCCCGGGCACCCCCGGTCCCGCCGTACACCTGCACGCGATGGCGGCGGCGATGGCGCGCGAATTTCTCGCCTACACTTCGCCGCCGCTGGCTTATGCGCTCGTGGCGGGAGCAGGGTGCTGGCGTGGTGCGTTGCCGGGTTGATCCGTCGACCGCTGGTGGCGCTGTCGCTGTTGGTCGGGATCACGATCGCGTATCTCGCAGCCGCACGGATTGTCTATGACGCGCGCGGATTTTTCCTGCTGACGGTGCCGGTGCTGAGCGCGTTCCTCGCTAGCGGGTTGCTCTCGCTCGGCTTCGATTACTGGCTTGAGCGCCTCGAGAAACTCCGGACGCGCCGGACGCTGGAGCGTTACGTCTCGAAGAACCTGGTGAAGGAGATCCTCGAGAATCCCAACAGCTTCTACAGCAGCCTTCGAGGCGTTCGGATGCCGGTGACGGTGCTGTTTTCGGACATCGTTGGGTTTACGAGCATGACCGAAAAGGCGGATCCGGAGCAGCTGGTAAAGCAATTGAATGAATATCTCAGCAGCATGACGGCGGCGGTCTTCGAGAACAACGGCACGCGCGACAAATTTATCGGCGACGCGGTGATGGCGGTGCGGGGAAACGTGAGCAGCCGCGGGGTGGCGGAGGATGCGAAGTCCGCGGCGCGCACGGCAGTGGCGATGCGGCGCGAACTGAAAGCATTGAACGAGCGATGGGCGAAGGTGGGGATCGCACCGTTCCATTTCGGACTGGGCATCAACCATGGTGAAGCGGTGGCGGCAAACATCGGCTCGCAGGAGAAGGCCGAGCCGACCGTCATCGGGGATGCGGTGAACCTCGCATCGCGGCTCGAAGCGTTGACGCGCACGTACGATGTCGACGTTCTGATCGGTGCGACGGCGGGTGAACTGATCCGCGACGAGTTTCATCTGCGCAGCGTGGCGCGCGTGCAGGTGAAGGGGAATCAGCGCCAGTGGAGGTGACAACGCTCATCGGCGCGCGCAGCGAAGCATTGGATCCGGAATGGCTGCGTTGGCTGGAGACGTACGAAGAGGCGATCCGGAAGTTTCGCGCGCGTTCGTTTTCCGAGGCGAAGATCCTCCTCTCGCAGTTCCTGGAGTTCTACCGGAAGACAGCCTCGCAAAAATGTATCTGGAACGCTCGTTAGAATACGAACAGAAGCCGCCGGATGAATCGTGGAACGCGGCGGAAGTGTTCACGAAAAAGTGAACGCGGACGTGAACGTCGAGCGCTTTCAGGTGTGGGTTGAGTTTTGCGCCGCGCGCGTCAGACGTCATCCCGGGCCGCGCAGACGGCGAGGGGCCTCACCTACTCGCGAGCATGTTCTTGGATCGTGGCTTGCCACGACGGGGAGGCACTGACTGTTCCGCGACCGCGCCAGAAACGTGCGGGAGCTAGGATTGCATTGGCGGGGTCCCTCCGCCCTCTGCGCCGCTCGGAATGACGCACACACGCTGGCGTGCAGCTTCCGGTACACGAAAACGGCCGGAGCATTTCGCCTCGGCCGTCCCCTGCCAAAAAATCTAACGAAGCTTACGCGCCCGGCTCGGTCTTCTCGCCTGCGCTCTTCCAGCCGGCGATGCCTTTGGAGTAATGCTTCAAGTTCGTATAGCCGAGCTCCTTCGCCTTGCTCGCGCCAGCTTGGTACGCTTTGCAGCGCTCATTGCCGCAATAGGCGACGACCAGCGCGTTCTTGTCCTTCGGGAGCTTGGAAGCGAGCTGCGTTTCCGTCGCTTCGAAATCGATCGCGCCGGGGATGTGGCCCTTCTTGTAGGTCTCGGAGCCGTTCACATCGAGGAGCGTGACCTTCTTCTCCTTCATCGCCTGCTTTAGTTCATCGTGACTGATGTCGGGCACCTGTGTGCTCGCTGCTGCGGTGATCGCCGATAGCGCCAGCGCCATCACAAAAGTAGTGAGTCTTTTCATAATGCGGAAACGTCGATGGCCGACATCCGCTGGTCAAACTTTGTCGGTGCCTTGCCGGAATTCCGCTGGTGGATCATTGCCGATTAGCCAAACCGCTCGTCCGCGCTTAAAGAAATCGCCGTGAAAGACGAACCGCGAAATTTTCACTTTCTCGGCATCTGCGGCACGGCGATGGGATCAGTCGCGGCCGCTCTGCGCGACCGCGGGTTCACCGTGACCGGGTCGGACGAGAACGTCTACCCACCTATGTCAACGTTCCTCGAGTCGCGCGGCGTTTCCTTGAACCAAGGTTATCGCGCGGAGAACATCCCGGACGACGCCGAGATTATCGTGATCGGCAACGCGATGAAGCGCGGCAACCCCGAGGTGGAAGCGGCCCTCACGCGGAAGCTTTATTACATGTCGCTCCCGGGGGTGCTGCGGCGATTTTTCCTGCACGGTCGCCACAATCTCGTCGTCACCGGCACGCACGGGAAAACGACCACCACTGCACTGCTCACGTGGATGATGAAAGGCGCGGGGTTCGACCCGAGCTACGTCATCGGAGGCATTCCGAAAAATCTCGGGCAGGGCGCCCTCTTTAACGATTCGAAGCACTTCGTGATCGAAGGCGACGAATACGACACCGCCTTTTTCGACAAGCGCTCGAAGTTCATCGAGTACCTCCCCGAGCTGTTGATCGTGAACAACATCGAGTTCGATCACGCGGACATCTTTCACGATCTTGAGCAGGTGAAGCAGAGCTTCCGTCATCTCCTCCGGATCGTGCCGCAGAACGGGATGGTGTTGTTGAACGCAGACGATCCGAACTGCGTCGCGGTGAGCGATGAATGCTACGCGCCGATGGTCGAGATCGGTTTTTCGCCAAACTGCGCCCAACAGATCCGCGACGTCGCGTATTCCGCGGACGGCTCGCGCTTCACGCTCGGTGACGAGACGTACGAGGTGCCGTTGATCGGCGAGTTCAATGTGCGCAACGCCGCCATGGCGGTGACGGCGGCGCGCTTTTACGGCGCTGACGTCGAAAAAATCAAAGCCGCGCTGGCAACCTTTGAGGGGATCGCGCGGCGGCAGGAAGTGCGTGGCGAAGCGCGCGGGGTGAAGGTGATCGATGACTTCGGGCATCATCCCACCGCGATTAGCCAGACGCTGACCGCCTTGCGTCATCGTTATCGCGGGCACCGGCTCTGGGCGATCTTCGAGCCCCGCTCAAACACCACGCGGCGCGCCGTGTTTCAGCAACTCTTGCCGGATGCGTTGAAGCTCGCCGACGGTGTCTTCATCTCGCAGGTGGCGCGGCTCGACCAGATCCCGGAGGAAGAGCGGTTGAACCCGGAGGCTGTGGTGCAGGCGATCGCGGATTCTGGCCGGCCGGCATTCTACGAAAAGGACGCGGCCCATATCGTGGACCGCCTCGTGCCGCTGCTGCAGCCGAACGACGTCGTCGCCGTCTTCAGCAACGGCGGCTTCGACGGCATCCACGAGAAGATCCTCGAACGCGTCCGCGCTCTCGATCACCTGTAGCGGCGGTCTGGCGCCACGAATGAAGATGGTGCCCGGACACGCAGAGTCTCACGAGGTGTGGTCGTAAACCACCCCGCCAACCGTCGGGCGTTTTCCGCATCAAAAGCGTGAATCGCCCGTGCGGCTTATCATCCGTGCGCGCCAGCTCCCAGCGTCCGGTGACGAAGGCGGCATCGGCACCGGTCACCTCAATCGCCACTTCTGAGAACGCCAGCGTTCCCATCTTCTCGCGCGTGTCATACTTCGCGGCATAACGATCGCGCACCGTCTTCCAGCCACGTGTCACGGTGTCGCCGGATACAAACGCGGTCGCCTCGCCCCGCGCATAGCCATTCATGTAGCCGTCGACGTCGCCGCGGTTCCACGCCGCCGCCTGTTGATCGAGAAGCGAACGAATCTCCGCAACCACTGCATCGTTGCCGGGTTTCTGTTGCGCCTGCACGTCACTCCCGCCCGCCAGCAGAGCGAAGAGCGCGCAAGCGGCCAGCGCAACGAGACGCAACATATTATTACAAGTACCCCAGGTCGGACGCGTCGGCCACCGGTAGGGCGAGACTCCGTCGAGCCTGAGGGAGCGCAAGGGAAGGCTCGACAGACGTGTGTAACATTCTATTCCTCTTCATATTAGTCTTCCCTCCGCGTCGCGATTCGCCTAGTAATTACGGAAAGCGCGGCCATACGTCCAGCTCCGCTGGCTTATCCGAATGCCGCTCCCGCCGCAGTTGACCCACCATGACTAACCCCTTAAATATCCGCGTGCTCCGCCTCTTGCGCTTCGCGGCTTTGTCGCTCGCCATCCTCCTCGCCGGCTCCGCGTTCGCGCAACTCCCCGCGCCGGCGGTCCCGCCCGTCTCCGCCACCACCGCCGCCGCCACGCCGCCGCCCGGTGCGCCCGGTATGGTGACGCTGCAGTATCCGAACTCGGATGTAGTTGACGTGCTCCGCCTTTACGAGACGCTCACCGGCAAGAAGATGATCATGGACAACTTCGTCCAGGGGAAGATCAACATCTTCATCGCCAAGCCAGTGCCGCGCGAGGAAGCGATCCGGATCATCGAGATCAACCTCCTCATGAACGGCTACTCGCTCGTGCCGGCGCAGGATGACATCGTGAAGGTGATCGGCACCGGCAAGAACCCGCGCACCGCGGGCGTTCCGATCATTTCCGATGAATCACTGATCCCGCCCGGCGAGCAGGTCATCAGCTTTCTCTTTAAGCTCCGGTTCGCTGACCCCATGGAGCTGCAGCAGGTGCTGCAACAATACCTGACGCCGCCGAATCCCTACACGTCGTTTCTGGCCCTGCCAAAAGCGTCAGCCGTGCTCGTGACGGAAAATTCCAGCGTCATCCGCACGCTCGCGAGCATCATCAACCAGGTCGACATCCCGCCGGCCGAAGTGGTGAGCGAGTTCATCAAGCTCGAGCGCGCCGACGTCACCAAGGTGATCGAGATGCTGAAAGAGGTGTTCGACAAGGGTAACCAGCAAGGCATGACGCCAGGAGCTCCGGGCGGAGTACGCAACGTGCGGCCGGGAATGCCACCGCCGCCTCCGGGGCAACCGATTGCGGTCGAAGGTGATGTCGCGGCGCTAACGGCGCTTTCCGAGGACTCGGTCGTAGTCGGCAAGATCAAGCTTGCCGCTGACGTGCGAACCAATCGCATCCACGTCATCACGCGTCCGGTGAACATGCCGTTCATCCGGCGCCTGATCGCTGAGTTCGACGCCAATGTGGAGTTCGCCAAGCCAGTCACACGTGCGTTGCGCTACATCTCGGCGGCAGATGTACTGCCGGTGATTGTGCAAGCGCTGACGGAGCCCGGCTCGAACCAGCAGGGTGGGATAGAGGGCGGCGCAACGAACCCGAATCCGGGTTCGCCGCAGAATCAGCAGCTTCAGCAGCGGCCGAGTTCGAGTTCCTCCAGCGCCGGTGACTTTGGCTCCGGTAGCGGCGGTGGCGGGTTAAATGTCTCCGAGGAGCTGTCGACTCAGGCCGTCGATACTACGCCGAAAGCGGTGACGATCGGCAACGCGAAGATCATCGCCGATCAGCGCTCGAATTCGATCATCACGCTTGGTAATCGCGAAGTGGTAGTGAAAGTCATGAAAATCCTGGATGAGATGGACATCAGCGCACCGCAAGTCGCGCTGAGTACCGTCATTGGTGAATTGCGGCTGAACAATGACGAAAATTTCGGACTCGATTATTTTCTCAGGGCAGGGAACAGGGCGGTTGGTGTCTCACGAAACGTCCGAGCTCCCATTCCGGGTGGCACTACAGGGGAGAACGGCGTGCCGACTAGCGGCACCGGTATCTTTACTCCCGGCGGTTTGTTAAATTTCACACAAATCGCGAACGCAGCCGCTGGAGGGGCGAACGTCTATCTCGCTGCAGGCAACACTCTCGGAGCGATTGTCACCGCGCTGCAATCAAGTGGCCGCTTCAAAACGATCTCTCGGCCGACGGTCTTCACGAGCAACAACAAGAAGGCAATCATCGCATCGGGCACAGAAATCCCTGTCCCGGTGAATACAATCACGGGAACCGGCGGGATTGGTGGAATCGCCCAGCAGTCGAACATCCAGTTTAAGAAAGTGGCGCTCCAGCTGGAAGTCGTACCACTGATCAACTCGGAGAAGGAAGTCTCGTTAGATATCCTACAGAAGCTCGATAGCCTCGCCGGATTCACTCAGGTCGATAACAATCGCATCCCGAACATTGCAACCCGCTACATCAAAACGACGGTATCCGCTCCGAATTGCTCCACGGTAATTCTAGGAGGTTTGATCACGGATGATAAAGGGCGCGATGTTAGTGGCATCCCGATCTTGAGCAAAATTCCAGTGATCGGAGCCCTGTTCCGCAACACCAATAAAACGAAGAGTCGCCAGGAACTGATCGTGCTGATGCGTCCTGAAGTGACGCTCAGCAAACTTGACCTGATGCGACTGCGCCAGAAATCAGAGCAGAAGACGCACTTCGGACCGGAGCTGGATCAAGACGACTGCCCCGACTGCCCGCCCGGGACTGACGGCAAGGAAGTGCAGGTTTTGACCGAGCCCGACCTGCCACCATCCGGTTACAAATGAACACCGCTCTCGGTAATTCACTGAC
>JACDCC010000102.1 GCA_013694595.1 Chthoniobacterales bacterium | reverse complement strand
GTCGGGATGATGCTGCAGCAGGGCATGCGGCTGCTAGCCATCGGGCTGGTGATCGGCTTTCTCGGCGCGCTCGCTACGTCGCGCGTGTTGCGCAGTTTGCTTTTCGAAGTCAGCGCCACCGATCCGCTCATCTACGTCGGCGTCGCCCTGTTGCTCGGCATTTCCGCCGCGGTCGCGTGCTGGATTCCCGCGCGTCGTGCGGCTCGTGTCGACCCGATCATTACCCTGCGCGCCGAATGAGAACCGATCTCCCATGAACAACCTCCGCCTCGCCCTCCGTCAACTCCGCAAATCACCCGGCTTCACCGCCGTCGCCGTCCTCACGCTCGCGCTCGGCATCGGTGCGAACACCGCGATCTTCAGCGTCGTCAATGCCGTGCTCCTGCGACCCTTGCCATATCCCGATCCGGATCGGCTCATCGTCTTCAATCAAACGCACACGAGGATTCCTAATATCAGCGTCTCGTTTCCCGATTATCAGGATTACCGGCGCGACAATACGCTCTTCGAGCATCTCGCGGCCTCCGGGCAGTGGTCCTACAGCCTGAGCGGACTGGAAGGACGCGACGCTGAGCAAATCGCTGGCGCAATCGTTACGGCAAACTTCTTCAAGGCCGTCGGGATCGAGCCGCAGATCGGACGCACCTTCAACGACGAGGAAGACCGCGTGGGCGGGCCGCGGCTCGTCGTGATCAGCGACAAGCTCTGGCAACGATTGTTCCAGCGCGATCGCAACGTGCTCGGCAAAACGCTGACCTTCGGCGGCGAGCCATACACGGTCATCGGCGTCATGCCGCCGCAGATGTTCTCTCCGCAGCAAGCCGATGCCTGGTTCCCGTTGATGCCACACACCGACGGGGAAGGGTATCAGAGTCGTGGCAACCATCCGGGCTCACGGGCTGGGGCCGCCTCAAGCCGGGCGTGACGGTGGAGATGGCGCAGGCCGAGATGACGACCCTCGCGAAGCGGCTCGAGCAGGAGCACGCGAAGAGCAACAAAAACATCGGCGTGCGCGTGCAGCCGCTGCTCGAAAACCAAGTCGGGGAATATCGTTCGAGCCTGACGTTGCTACTCTGCGCGGTCGGCGTCGTGTTGCTGATCGCCTGCGCGAATCTGGCTAACCTGCTCGCCGCTCGCGGAGCCGCGCGCTCGCGCGAGTTCGCAATCCGGACGGCGATCGGCGCGACCCGCTGGCAAATCGTTCGGCAGCTTCTGCTCGAGAGTTTAGTGCTCGCCGTGCTGGGCGGAGCGCTCGGCATTTTTCTCGCGGCCTGGGGGCGCGATCTCCTGGTCGCGCTATCACCGCCGGGGCTGATGCGTTTTCAGGAGACGAGCCTCGACGTCTGGGTGCTCCTTTTCAGCGGTACGCTGGCGATCGCCACCAGCCTGCTCTTTGGCCTCTGGCCCGCCTGGCAATCTTCGCGTGCAGATGCGCAGAGCGCGCTCAAAGCTGGTGCGCATGGCGGCTCGGATGCACCGGCCGTGCGGCGCTCGCGCGAGCTACTGATCATCAGCGAGATCGCGCTCACGCTGGTTTTGCTCAGCGCTGCGGCGCTCGTCCTGAAGAGCTTCGCAAAGAGCGCGTCGGCTCGACTTGGTTTCGAGCCGCAAGGACTTGTCACGGCGCAGATCGTCCTCCGGGGTCCCACCTACTCCGAAGACAACAAGATTCTCGGGTTCTCAACGAACCTGCTCGAGAAGCTTCGCTCAATGCCGGGCGTGGAGCATGCCGCGCTGGCGTCGTCGCCGCCGTTCCTGACGGGGTGGCAAAGCATCTTCTTGCCGGAAGGAATGCCGCAGCCGGAAGGCGTCGATACCCCTTCGATCGAGATGTCGATCATCATGGGCGATTACTTCAGCGCGCTACGAACGCCGCTGCTGCGCGGCCGCACATTCACGCCGCAAGACAACAAGGACGCGCCGCCCGTCATGATCATCGATCAGGTCACCGCGGAGAAGTATTTCCCGGGCCAGGATCCGATCGGTAAACGCATCGCGATGAACCTCGGCAGCGAAGGAACGAGGATGCTGGAAATCGTCGGCATCGTTCCGCGCCTGAAGGTCTATGGCTTCGAGGAAACGACGCCGCTCCCGCAGGGCTACCTCCCTACATGCCAGGTGCCGAGCGACGGGATGGTGCTGCTGTTGCGCACCTCGACTCCGATCCAAGCGCTCGAACGCACTCTGCGGCAGGTCGTCGCCTCGGTTGATCCGACGCAGCCGGTGTTCGACCTGCGCAGCATGCAGGAGAGGGTGGAGGAGACATGGGCGACGCCGCGGCTGATGGCGTTCCTGCTCAGCGCGTTTGCAGGATTGGCGCTCTTGCTGGCGGTAGTCGGCATCTACGGAGTGATGGCTTACAACGGGCAGCGCCGCACGCGTGAGATCGGCGTCCGTCTCGCGCTCGGCGCGCGGCGGCGGCAGATCGTGCAAATGATGCTGAACCAGGGCATGCGCTTACTCGGGATCGGGCTGCTGGTCGGCTTCGGCGGCGCGCTGGCTGCGTCGCGCGTGCTGCGGAGCCTGCTCTTTGAAGTGAGCGCCACGGATCCTGCAATCTATGTCGCGGTTTCCGCTGTGCTCGCGCTCGCGGCCGTCATCGCGTCCTGGATTCCGGCGCGCCGCGCAGCTCGCGTGAATCCGATGATCACCCTGCGCGCCGAATGAACGACATCCGCTTCGCGCTTCGACAGCTGCGCAAGTCGCCGGGCTTCACGCTCGTGGCTGTGCTCACGCTGGCGCTCGGCATCGGCGCGAACACCGCGATCTTCAGTGTCATTCACGCCGTCCTGCTTCGGCCGCTGCCGTATCCGGAGGCGCATCGCATCATGGCGCTGCACGAAACGAACGGCACACAGGAGTTCTCGCTCGCGTTTCCCGATTATGTCGACTGGCGCCGCGATAACACTGCCTTCGAGCATCTCGCACTTTCGCGGCGCGACTCGCGCAACCTTACGCTCCCCGGTCGCGAGCCGGAGCGGATCGGCGTCGCCTTCGTCACCGCGAACTTCTTTAAGGTCATCGGTCTGCCCGCGCAACACGGGCGCACATTTACGGAAGAGGAAGATCGGGTCGGCGGTCCGCAGCTCATGGTGATCAGCGATCGACTGTGGCAGCGCATTTTTAATCGCGACCCGAACGTGCTCGGCAGCTCGATCACGTTTTTCAATCAGCCGGTGACCGTGATCGGTGTCATGCCGCCGGCGATGTCGTCGCCGCAGGACGCGGACGCGTGGTTTCCGATCATGCGCCGCACCAACAACCCCG
>JACDCC010000075.1 GCA_013694595.1 Chthoniobacterales bacterium | reverse complement strand
CCCGCTACGTCCTGACCAGCTACGCCTCCCGCGAAGTGCCGGACGACCTGCAGAGCGCTGACGATCTCGCCCAGCAGCTCAAGTTGCTCCTGAAAGACCTCGGCGGCAGCGCCAAAGGCTGCGCGGTAGCTGTTTCCGATCCCTCTTCACTGCTCCGCATCATCGAGCAGCCGGATACGCCGGTCGACCTCCTCCGCAATGCGCTGCGCCTCAACGGCCTCGCGGTGCTGAACCAGGAGTGCAAAGATTTCGTGCTCGATTGCGCCCCGGTCTCCGGGAACGGCAGCAACGGACATTCGGCTGAGGCCACCACTAACGGCGTCGAGGGCGCCAGCGTCGCGAAGAAGAAGTACCTCGTCGGTGGGATGCTGCGTCCGACCGTGAAGCAGATCTCTGAGGCGATGAGCAAGACGCGCGTCAATGCCGATATTCTTCAGCTCGCACCGGTCTGCTCGTTCAACGCCTTCGAACTCGCCTACCCGGAAATTTTCGCGAACGACACCTTTCTCCTCCTCGACATGGGACACCTGCAAAGCACGGTCTTGATCGGGAGCAAAAAGGAACTGGTGCTCGTGCGCAGCGTCGACTACGGCGGCAAATCACTCACTCAGGCGCTCACCGCAGATGGCGCGCTCGACGCGAACGCCGCTCGCCTGATGATGGAAGAAGGCGACGGCGGCATGGCAGAAATCTGCCGCACTTCCCTCGCCCGCCTCGCGACTGAAGTGCGCAACTCGATCGGCTTCTTCGAAGGTCAGCGCGAAGAGAGCATCAACCGCATCTTCGTCTCTGGCGGCCTCGCGCGCACCGAAACGATTCTGCAAACGCTCTCGGACGAACTCAGCCTCCCATGTGAAATCTGGGACCCGCTCGAGACCTGCGAAGTGGCACTCCCCGCGGCCAAACGCCAGGCGCTGCCAGATGAATTTGTCTCGCTCAACGTCGCGTGCGGCGCGGCTTTCGAATATCTGCGGAACTAGGCGTCATGGCTCTGCACCTCAATCTCCTGCACGAGCAAATCGCCGAGCAGCGGCAGCGGCAGCGCGATCCGCTCAAGATCGGGATGATGGTGCTCGGCGCCGTCGCTGTCCTGATGCTGGCGTTCTACATGTGGAAAGCTTACCAGACGCTCGGGGTAAAGAGCCGCCTCGCCGCTGTGCAGGCGGATTGGGCCAAGGTCGAGCCGAAGGTCACCGCCGCGCAAAAACGCTCAGCCGAACTCACCGCCCTCATTAACACTACGAAGGTGCTCGATGCCATCATCGACGAGCGATTCTTCTGGGGCCCCTTCCTGCAGAAGCTCTCCCGCTGCGTCGCTCCGAACGCCCAACTCACCAGCATCGACGGCAGCGTCACGGAAGAAAACAAGCTCATCACCGTCAGCATCGAAGGAATCGCGGCGGGTCGCGAACCCCGCGCGGCGGCAGAAGAACTGCGGCAACTGTTGCTGGAGCAGCTGGGCGAGAGCTACAGCGAGGTGAAAGTGGAATTTAAAACCCTCGAAGATCTCGACACTATCGTGAATGTCGCCGGGTCCAACATGGCGATGGCCCGATACATCCTGGGTGTGACTTTCAACCCTCTCAGCCCTGACGAGGCGAAAGCAGCTGCCACTCCCGCGCCTTCCCGCGCGCCGAAAAAGTGAACCAGAACAAGCTCAACAAGGATCAGATCCAGAAGCTCGTGCTCAGCACGATCGGCTTTGTCGTGCTGGTTTACGTTTACTTTTCGTTCTTCCTCGGGCCGCTGAACCGGGGCGCAGCTGCCGCGGAGAAGTCGATCACGGATCTCCAGGCAAAACTCGCGAGCTCGAAGAACGAGATGATGAAAGCGACTAATCTTGAGAAGCAGGCTACTGAGGCTGCGGAACGCTTCGCGGCTTTCGAGGCGAGCAGTCCGGAAGGTGCACCGATCGCGTGGTTTCCGCCGCGGATGAAGGTCTTCTTCACCAATCAACAGATCGAGAAATCGAGTGTCCGCCTCGAGAGCAGCAACCCGTATAAGGAACCAGAGCTGGAGAATTGGACCCGCTACGCATGGTCGATCGAGCTCCCGCAGACCGATTTTGTCACGCTGGGTAAAGCGCTCGCGCAGCTGGAGAATACCGAGCCGCTGCTGTCGGTTACGCGCCTGAGCATCAAGGCCATGGCCGATGATCCGCAATTTCAGCAGGTCAATCTCACCGCCAACACCGCCATTCTGAAGCGATGAAGACACTCACCTGTATCCTTTTCCTCTCCGCGACTGCCCTGCACCTTGCAGGTGCCGAGGATGCTCCGCCCATTGGTTCCCCTGCTCTGCCGGGCGACACGACGGCGGAGGAAGCCGGCGCGCCGAAGATTCAACTGAAGAAGAGTTCCTCCTTTAGTATGGAGGAAAACAGTCGGAATCCGTTCTGGCCGGTAGGCTGGAAACCCGCGGCGAACCAGCAGACCACCACGAGCACAGAAGCGGCCTCGCCGAGCGTGCCGGCAAGCGCATTCCGCGTCACTTCGATCACTCTCGGCGGTGGCACCCGCTTCGCGATCATCAACGGCACTCCGATGACGGAGGGCCAGGTTTTCGGACTTCAGATGGGCACCCAGACCTATCAGGTCACTGTGAAGTCGATCGAAGACGGGCGCGTTATTTTGCTGCGGCGCGATCAGGAAATCGAAGTCCCGTTGTATCGCCGGTAGCCGGACAGCCGCACGCCGGTCGCGGCGCGCTCAATGATTCGCCACCACATCGCCGGTGGTACCCTTCGAGCGTAGGACTGCCTGGCTGAAGCGCGTGGCGCCGATCACGACGACGCTCACACTGAGGCACAACAGCACGATAGCAGAGACCGCGAGCGCCAGATTGCCGGAGGCGAGATGGTGCCGCAAGAGCAGGAAGAGCGCGGTCAAAGTGGTCGCGATCATGCAGACGGCCGGCAGGAACGCGAAAAGGTGTCGCCGCGCGCGCTGCACCAACCAGACGGTGACCGTTGTTAACGCCAGGGCGCCGATCAGTTGATTGCCCGCGCCGAAGATCGGCCACATTTGTCGCACCGTCGCGCTGACCGCAAAAAAGAACATCATCCCGACTGCGATCGCGGTGTTGACCATCGGATGGCGCAGCAACGCTGGCGTCGCGCCTGCAAACACATAATCCCAGAATTCATCGAGGAGGTAGCGCGCCAGTCGCACCGAGCTGTCGAGGGTGGTGACGACGAAACCCTCGATCATCAGAATGCCGAGGACGGCCGCGATTGCTACGGGAACAAACGGCATCGCGGTGTGGACCATTCGTCCGACCCCCAGCGCGAACGCGAGGATCGGATTCGATGGCGCGCCTGCGGGGTACACGATCCGCAGGTATTCCGGCTGGGGTAACATGGACGCCACAGCCACCAGCACCAGCACCGCCAGAAAGCTCTCCAGGATCATCCCGCCATAGCCGATCCGGCGCACATCGCTTTCTCGCGGGAGCTGTTTCACCGTTGTCCCGCTCGCCACCAGGCTGTGGAACCCGCTGATCGCGCCGCACGCGACCGTGATGAACAAAATTGGCCAGATCGCGCCGTTGAGCACACGCTCACCGGTCGCGAGGTCGAGCGCCGGCGTTTGGATCGATCCGCCGTGAAATAGCCCTACCACCAGAAGCGAGATCAGGAGAAGCGCCATCCCGCCATACAGCAATTGGACGTTTGTGAAATCACGCGGCTGTAGAACCATCCACACCGGCAGCGCGCACGCGATGAAGACATAGATCGTCACGAGCACACGCCATGTGTCGCCAGTGAGGGTGATCGGCGCGAGGAAGCCCAGCACCACGCTCCCCACGCACACCAAAGCCGCCACCGCATAGGCCATCGACATTCCCAGCCCGCGGCTCCGAATGAGCCACCCGAGGAGCGGAGCGAACGCCGTGATCACAAACACTGAGGTAGTTGCAATGCCACCGATGCGGCCCATCAATACGCCGTTCTGCTCCACCGCACCCAGCAGGCGCTGCCCGGGTTCAAGGCCCAGCGCGTCCAACGGGTAGGCAGACGTGAGCGCCGTGACCGACAGGTTGAGGAAAATCGCGTTCACGATGGTGAGCACGAAGATCAAAACGACCAGGTTCAGCACATAACCGACAGGACCAAGCACGTCTTTGGCAATTCTGGCCACGGAGCGTCCTCCTTCCCGCACGCTCATGAACATCACCGTCATATCATGCACCGCGCCGAAGAAAATCCCGCCGAGCACAGCCCACAGCCAGACCGGCTGCCACCCAAACGCGAGCGCCAGGATCGGCCCCACAATCGGGCCTGCTCCTGCGATTGTGGCGAAGTGGTGCCCGAACACGACATGCGTACGGCTCTTCACAAAATCGCAGCCGTCGGCAAACTTCTCCGCGGGTACCTCGTTGGCGTCGTCCTCGTGGAACACGCGCCCTATCCACCGCGGATAGAGGCGAAGTGCGAGCCAGAGGACGAGCGCGGCGGCGGCGACTGGCACCAGGATATTCATCCGTCTGGCTTGGATTGTAACAGCACCGGAACGGCGGCAGCAACGCCGAACGCTGCTGGCGCGACGTCAGCGCTACGTCAGCGCGTCGCGTGCACGAACGAGGGAGCCGCGGCGTTCGGAGAACTCGGCGCGACGTCGGCGATGTTCCTCGACCACAGCCGCCGGCGCACGGTCGACGAAAGACTGGTTGGAAAGTTTCGCGTCGACGTTTCGCAACTCCGCCTCCAGCTTCGCAATCTCCTTCTCGAGCCGTTCCCCTTCCGCGCCCGTGTCACTGCCCGCGATGAGCAAGTGAAGATCGCCCACGGGGCTCGCTGCCACCGGCACGCCGGCGCCAGCCTGGTAGTTCGGATCGGTCGTAATCTCTTCCGCGTTCAGCAAACGCGTGATCGTCGGCAGCTCCGCGGCGATCCATTCCGCTGAAGGACGCAGGACGAATTTCGCCTTTTTGTTCGACTGCACGCGTGACTCGGCGCGGAGGTTGCGCCCCGAGTCGATGGTGCCGTAAATCGCGGCCACCCGCTTGCGCGCCTGCTCCACGTTGTGTCCGGCAGCCATCGCGTGCGGCGGCGGCGGGGCAGCAAATTGGATGGTATCGACGCCGTTCTCGTGTGCTCCTCCGAAGCCCAGCAGACCCCAGAGCTCCTCGGTGATATGCGGCATGAAAGGATGCAGCAACCGCAGCACCGCCGAGAGCACGTGATCCATGACGGCGAGAACGCCGCGCTTCCGTGCTTCATCCTCGCTGAAGATGTCCGTCTTCGCTGCCTCGACAAACCAGTCGCAGTAATCGCCCCAGAAGAAATCGTAGAGCCGCTGCGACACCTCGTTGAACCGATACTCGCCATACGCCTCCTCGATTCCGGCGATCGCCTCGTTCAGCCGCGCCAGGACCTCGACGGCGTAGATCGAAAGCGCGTGTTCCTCGAGCCGCGGCGCCACTTCACTCGGGCCGTGCATTTGTCGGAAGCGCGCCGCATTCCAGAGCTTGGTCGCGAAGTTCCGTCCCTCCTCGATCTGCTTTTCATCGAAGCGAATATCCTGCCCGCTGGGCGCCATGCGCATCAGCCCGAAGCGAAGACCGTCCGCGCCGTAACTACCGATCAGCTCGAGCGGGTCAGGCGAATTGCCTAACGACTTGCTCATCTTGCGCCCGGAGCGGTCGCGGATCAGCCCCGTGAAGTAAACATCGCGAAATGGGATGTTGTCTTCGTCCCTTCCCGATGCGCCCGGCTTGAACTCCAGGCCGGCGATGATCATCCGCGCCACCCAGAAGAAAATGATGTCCGGCCCGGTCACGAGGACGGACGTCGGGTAAAACTTGCGGCGGGTCTCCGCGTCCATCGTCTGGTAGGCCCAGAGCCACGAAGAAAACCAGGTGTCGAGCGTATCCTCATCCTGGCGCCAGCCGTCACCGGGGGATTCCAGCTGCACGCGAATCTCCTCTCCCGGTCCATACCACGCCGGGATGCGATGACCCCACCAGACTTGCCGGCTGATGCACCAGTCCCGAATGTTTTCCAGCCACTGCGTGTAAACCTTCTCCCAGTGCGCGGGGAAGAAACGCACCAGATGCTCACGCACCGCCGCGAGCGCCTGTTCCGTCTGCGGATAACGCAAAAACCATTGCTCGCTCAGTCGCGGCTCGATTGGAACACCAGCCCGTTCGCTGAATCCGACGTTGTTCTCGTGCGGCTCTTCCTTCGCCAGCAAGCCGCGCTCGGCCAGCAGCTCCCCTGCCCGCTTCCGGGCTTCAAATCGATCGAGACCGTCGAGCTCGGGCATGGCCGGGCAGTTGATGCGGCCATTCGGGTGCAGGACGTCGGGCGCCGGCATGTGGTGCCGCTGGCCGATCTCGAAGTCGAGTTTGTCGTGCGCCGGCGTCACCTTCAGAATCCCGGTGCCGAACTCCGGATCGATCGCGTCATCGGCCACGATCCGGATTTGCTCTCGCACCAGCGGACGCCAGACGGACGAGCCGACGAGGGCGCGATAGCGCTCATCGTTTGGATGCACCGCCAAGCCAGTGTCTGCCATGATCGTTTCCGGCCGGGTCGTCGCCACCTCCAGAAAGCGACCGGGCTGGTCGACCAGCTCGTACCGGACATAAAAAAGAGTGCTCTTCTGCTTCGTCGGGATCACTTCCTCATCCGAGAGCGCAGTCAGCGCCGCCGGATCCCAGTTGATCATCCGACGCCCGCGATAGATCAGCCCCTTTGCATGGAGGTCGATAAACACTTGCTCCACCGCCGCCGCATAATCCTCATCGAGCGTGAAGCGTTCGCGTGACCAGTCGAGCGAGCAGCCGAGGCGCTTCAGCTGATCAATGATGATCCGGCCATGCTTCTCGCGCCATTCCCACGTGCGCCGCACGAATTCCTCACGCCCGAGATCGTGTCGCGTGATTTTCTCATTTTTGCGCAAAGCTTTCTCAACCGCGCTCTGCGTCGCCAGGCCGGCGTGATCCGTGCCAGGCAGCCACAGTACCTCGCAACCGTGCATCCGGGCGCGGCGGGCCAGGATGTCCTGGATCGTGTTGTTGAGGACATGGCCGAGCGTGAGCACGCCAGTGATGTTCGGCGGCGGAATAACGATCGAGAACGGCGGCTTTTGCGAATTCGGATCGGCGCGGAAGTCGCCCCGCTCGAGCCAGCGCTGATACCATTTCGGTTCAACGGCGGCAGGATCGTACGTCTTTTGGAGCTCGGCCACGGGCAGCAATCATCCGAGAGCCGGAGGCGAATGCAAAACGAAAACCCGACGCTCGTGCGCCGCGGGAGGGCGTTCTCCCACCCCCCAAAGCACTTGCGGCACGGAGGGCCCGCAGCCACCTTCCCGATTCATGATTTCCGGCCGCCTCACCGCTCTCGCCGTCGCCGTGATGGCATTGATCGGCGGAGCTGCCATGGCCGTCGAGTGGCAGGTCGTTCGCCAGCAGAACCGCGAGTATGTCACCTTCGCGAACCTCGCTGAGTTCTACCAGTTCCCGGAATACAGCCACGCCAACCGCACGATTTCGCTCCGCAGTGATCGCCGCGGTATTCGCGCCCAGGCCGGCACCAGCGACATCTACATCAATGGCGTGCGCTTTTTCACCCTCTTCCCCCTCGGGATGCAGGGGAACGAGAGCCTCATCTCCACCATGGACGTCGGGAAGCTCATCGAGCCGGTCCTGCGCCCGAGCCGCATCCCGAACGCGCAGAAAGTAGAAACAGTAGTACTCGATCCCGGCCACGGCGGAACGGATCATGGGACGGCGAATCGTTGGGGAACGGAGAAGGCGTTTGCGCTCGACGTGGCACTCACCGCACGTGAGCAACTGCTGCGTGCCGGATACAAAGTGGAGATGACGCGAACGGATGACACCGGCCTGTCGCTCGAGGAACGCGCTGAGTTTGCGAACCGCTTCACGAACGCCGTTTTCCTCAGCATCCATTTCAATGCCGGGACTGGCGGTGCGGGCGTGGAAAGCTACGCCCTCGCCCCGGAGGGTGTCCCCTCGAGTGCGGGAGGAGAGCACCACGGCGCGGCGGCTGACGCGGAGCCGAATGCCGGGAACCTTCAGGACGGGTTGAACGTCGCCCTCACCGCGGCCGTCCACGCGTCGGTCCTTTCGCGTGTCTCGACGTTCGATCGCGGCGTTCGCCATGCGCGCTTCAAGGTGCTCCGCAATATCCAGATCCCGGGCGTGCTCCTGGAAGGCGGTTTCCTGAACGATCCACCTGAAGGCCAGCGGATCGCAACCGCGCAGTACCGCCAACAGCTCGCCACCGCGCTCGCCCTCGGCGTGCAAAACTACGACGCGGCGGTAAACTACCGCTCGAACAACACCGGCTTTGCCATCGTTCGTGCCAATCTGGCGCCGCACGCGCAATCGATTCTCGAACCACTGCAGGCGCACGCTGCCGAGCCGCTCGCGCCGCAGAAGCCCTCCATCTCCATCAGTGCCGGTGAGTAACGACGCTCCTGCGAAGGGCGGCGATCCGCGCCCGATCGGCGTCTTCGACTCCGGCATCGGCGGCCTCACCGTGGTGAGCGCTTTGCGCCGGCTTTTGCCTCACGAGTCGATCTACTACCTCGGCGACACCGCGCGGGTGCCATACGGCGGGAAAAGCGCCTCGACGGTGCAGCGTTACAGCCTCGAAGTTGCTTCGCTGCTGCTGAGGGAAAACGCGAAGACGGTGGTGGTGGCGTGCAACACCGCCTCCGCGCTGGCGCTCTCCACGCTGGAAGGACAACTGCCAGTCACACTTACCGGCGTGATTCGCCCCGGCGCGCAGGCTGCGACTGCGGTCACGCGCAACGGCCATATCGGGGTCATCGGCACGCGGGCGACCATCAAGAGCGGCGCCTACGAACGTGCCTTGATCGCATTGAACCCGGACGTCCGGGTGGTAGCTCGCGCCTGTCCGCTGCTCGTGCCGCTGATCGAAGAGGGCTGGCTGGAAAGCGAGGTGACCGACAAAGTGCTGATGCAATATCTCGAACCCATGATCGCAGACGGCATCGATACACTGGTGCTCGGCTGCACCCATTATCCGCTGCTGCGCCCGGCAATCAGCCGCTTGCTCGGCGACGCCGTCACGCTCGTGGATTCCGCCGAAAACTGCGCCACCGCCGTGCGAGCATTGTTGCAAGAGCATGCACTTGGCGCCTCGGCTGAAGGCGCCGGCGGCCTGCACGTCGCCCTCACAGACGCGCCGGACGCTTTCCTTCGCGTCGCGAACGAGGCACTGCAGCTCGACGTGGGCGAGATTCAGCTCCGGACGCTGATCTAACGAAGAGCTTCCCGCCATCGAGCAGCTGCTCTCGCTGCCGTTTCGGCAGAGCTCGCACGACTAACGCGTAGGAGTCGTCGATCATCCGTCTTAGCTCGGCCTCTGGCAGTCCGGTATTCAGCTCCACGGTATTCCAGTGTTTCTTGTTCATATGGTAACCGGGCCGCACCTGCTCGTAGCGGTCACGCAGTTCCAGCGCACGATCAGGATCGCACTTGAGGTTCGCGGTCGGCGGCACCTCTTCAAACGCCAGCAGCGCGAACATCTTGCCACCCACCTTGAACACGATGTGTTCAGGTCCGAACGGTGAGTCCTCCATCGTCCCCGGCTTCTTCAGGCAGTACTTGCGGAACGCTGCGGCGTCCATGCCTGCAAAGTAGCGCAAGCTTCCAGCTTGCACGCTCTCAAAAGTCGCAAGCTGGAAGCATGCGCTACTCTACCGCTTCCTCCGTCTTCAGCGGTGCGAGATCGGCGACCGACGGCCCGTTCAACACATGCCCCATCGCGTCGAAGCGAGAGCCGTGGCACGGGCAGTCCCACGTCTTCTCGTTCCGGTTCCAATGCACGATGCACTTCAGGTGCGGGCAGACCGCCGTCATTTCGTGCAGCGTGCCGGAGTCGTCGCGATAGCACGCGACCTTGCGCAGCCCGCGCCTGAACACAGCGCCCTCGCCTGCCGGGATTTCGTCGAGCGACTTCACATCGCCGCCCGTGACGTAGTCGCGATACTGCGCCGCCACGTTGATGTTCTCCTTCAGGAAATCACCGATTCCCTTGAAGATCAGTCGGGAGGGATTGTACAGCTTCTCCCACCGGTTTTCGCGTCCGAGAATCAGGTCGGGAATGAGCATCCCGGCGATCGTGCCGTGGGTCATGCCGTTCCCGGAATCGCCCGTCGCGATGAAGACGTTGTCTTTGTCTGACGGGTTGCGGCCGATGAAACCCATGTAATCCTCCGGTTCCATCACCTGTCCGGACCAGCGAAACACCACCTCGCCGGCCTGCGGCCAACGGACGCGGGTCCAATCCTCCAGCCGCTGGTAGCGTTGCTCGAAATCGTCGGCCTGCCCCGTTTTGTGGTCTTCGCCACCGACCACGAGCACCTCTTCCCCTTCTTTCTCACCGGTGCCGAGCCTCACGTAATGATATGAAATCATCCCGATCGGCTTGTCCTCCTGTCCGGCGTGCTCAGCGGTATCCCAGAA
>JACDCC010000059.1 GCA_013694595.1 Chthoniobacterales bacterium | reverse complement strand
CCATCAACGTGCCGACGACCACGGGAATCATCGCGCCAAGATGGCTGATCATCGCGAGCTGGCCATTGCGCGGACGACCGCGGTGGATGTTGCCGTCGCGCCCGCGCATCGGTCCCAGCTTCGAACCGAGATAAGTGCGTGCCGGATCGAGCAAAGGCTCGCCAAACGCAGCGCGACCTGCCTGGTCGCGGATCAGCGGAGCGAAGATGTCCCCTTTGCGCAGCGACAGCCCGCACGCGGTGCTGACTGCTTCCTGCCCACGCCCAAGATAGACCCCGCCGACGATCATGCCGCCGCGATAAAGCGCGCCGAGTTTGTCCTCGAAAATCCGCGTCTGCAGCATCACGCGGAATGCTTCGAGATAACGTTCGTGCGGCGGATTCTTGGTCTTGGTAGAGGACTCAGGTTCCGCCGTTTGAAGCATTCGACGATTTTGGCAGCATCGTTACAGGGCAGCAAATGGTTTTGCCCGCGCGGCGCATCTGAACGAGCGCGTGTATTCGCGTCATCTCAGCCGCGCAGGAAGCGATCGATTCTAGAAAGAAGCTGACGCGAGCGCTGGGTGATTGCTCCGGCACGCGTGGTAACGTAAGATTCGTCTGTCTAATTTGTCGCAGATTCTCGCCATGCTTCACAGCGCGCCTCCCAAGTCACCGTTGCTTGGCAACATTGCCGGCGGCGTGCCGATCGATGACAACAGCGGCGATCTCGGTGAGATTGTCTTCGACTTTAGCGCCGTGGGCATTCGGCCGCGCGGCGAGACGTTTGCACTCAAAGTCGAGGGAGATTCAATGGTCGGCGCCGGAATCAACGATGGTGACGTGGTGATCATCGAGAAGCGCCCGCATCGCAGCCGGAACATCGTGGCCGCACTCGTAGACGGGCGTGTCACTCTGAAACGATACATCGAAGAGGAGGGGCGGCAGCTGTTGCGCGCGGAGAACAAACAATATCGCGACATCGTCCTCGGCGAGGAATCACGCGTTCAAGGCGTCGCGATCGCCGTCATTCATGAGCTCGACATCTGAGAACACGACGCGCTGTCGTTTGTTCAGCCATGATGGATGGGCCAGGCACGTGGGTGCCGATCCGTCGCGTGGGCCACTAATCGATTACGAGAACTTTTGCGCCGGTGAATGGATAGACTGGTATGATCTGACGCCCGCGCAGCGTTGGTCCGAAAGCGCACGCTTATGTCAGCAATATCTCGCACTCGGAGTTTCACTTGATCCTCCCCCCGACACGCAAAGTCCTTTCGACGATCCAGAAGCATGGCGTGAAGGCGCTGCTGATGGGAGGGCAGGCCTGCGTCTTGTACGGAGCGGTCGAGGTCACGTTCGACACTGACATCGCGGTCCTTGTCGAACGTGAGAATATCGAGGCGCTCCGTCGCGCACTGACGGAGCTCGAGGCTGAACGGATCGCTGTGCCGCCATTTGATCCGGAATATCTCGAGCGGGGCTTCTTTGTTCACTTTCGATGTTTCCACCCAGACGCCATGCGGCAGCGCCTCGATGTTGCCTCAAACATGCGAGGTGTCGCTCCCTTCAATGAGCTCTGGGAGCGACGCGCGATTCTTGCCGACGAAGACGGCACGGAGTACGCGGTGCTCTCGCTTGCTGATCTAGTGCAGTCGAAGAAGACGCAACGAGACAAGGATTGGCCGATGATCCGCCGGCTGCTCGAAGCAGATTACCGGTTGCGCCGGAGCAGGCCGAAGGAGTTGGACGTCCAGTTCTGGCTGCTAGAGATCCGCACGCCTGAACTGCTCATCGAGCTGGCGCGTGATTTCCCGACTGCGCAGCGCAGTCTCACTTCAATGCGTCCGCTTCTGGCGCATGCTGATTTGCAGACGCAGCAGCTTCTCGAACGCGAGCTCGTGGAAGAGGAATTAGCGGAACGCGAGCGAGACCGCGGCTACTGGGCGCCATTGAAGAAAGAGCTCGAACAGCTCCGCCGGCTTCGCAGCTAATCCGGTTTCGAGGAGCTGCCTCGCGTATTCGTCTCACCGACGATCGTAATCAATCGCCGCGCGCACGTTCCAGTTCGCTTCCTCGAGAGCAGCGTGCGCTTCGTCGTACGAACAACCCCGGAGTTCACTCACCAGCCGGGCCGCCCGATCACGGAGTTTCACGTTTGAGGCGTTCACGTCGATCATCAGGCTACCGCGAACTTTGCCGAGCCGGATCATGCTGCAGGTGGAGATAATGTTGAGCGCGATCTTGGTCGCCGTGCCGGCTTTTAGGCGCGTCGAGCCGGTTACGATCTCCGGACCGGTTGGCAAATCGATCGCGACGTCATATCGCTGGACGCCGTCTGGCGCGCGCTCGGGATTACAGGTCAGCAAGATGGTCTTGGCTCCGAGCTCCGTGGCGCGTCGCAGCGCGCCCAGCACGAACGGCGTCCGCCCACTCGCGGTAATGCCGCAGACGCAATCTCCTGCGTTTACGCCACGCTCCGCCATGGCAATCGCACCTGCTTCCGCCTGGTCCTCCGCGCCTTCCACCGCCGAATGCAAGGCAGTTGGTCCGCCTGCCATGATGCCCTGCACCATGTACGGAGGCGTGCCAAACGTTGGCGGAATCTCGCTCGCATCGAGAACGCCGAGCCGTCCGCTTGTTCCGGCTCCGATGTAGAACA
>JACDCC010000055.1 GCA_013694595.1 Chthoniobacterales bacterium | reverse complement strand
GCTCCACCACCGGGAAGTCGTGCTGTGAAGTTGCCAGCAAAGCGTCGACGGCTTCCAACAACGTCCCGTCGGATGCGAGCGTGCGGAAATCGCGCACCATCGCGCTCGAGACTGGCATTCCGCGCGAAACGTCGCGCATCTGCGCCACCGCAGCTTCCTGCGATGCGCCGATGTAGATAAAGAGCGCGATGAAAATCAGCATCGGATTTCCGAACAAGCCGATGAATCCGAAGATGAACGCGCAACCCTGGCCGACGGTGGCAGCGATCTGGGTTGCGCGCGCGTAATTCATACGCGCCGCGAGCAGCGCGCGCAGCACGCGTCCACCATCCATCGGGAAAGCCGGGAGCAGATTGAACAGCACGAGCAACACATTGATCCCCATCAGCTGCGTCAACATGCCGGCCGGCTGCCCGCTCATTACTTCCGTGACGCCGCGGAACCCAACGACGGCGAACAAACCTAGCGCAATTACGACGTTTACCGCCGGGCCCGCCAGCGCCACGATTAACTCCTGGCTCGGCTTTTCCGGCATCCGCTCCAGGCGCGCAACTCCCCCGATTGGCAGCAGGGTGATATCCGGCGTGTTGATGCCGAAGCCTTTCGCGGCGATCGCGTGCCCAAATTCGTGGAGCAACACGCAGCCGAACAGCAGCAGGATGAAGAAGACTCGCGCCGCCGCGACCGCCGACCCGCCCTGCGAGTAATACATGAAGCCGAGCCACGCCAGCAGCAGCAGGAATGTGACATGAATGCGCACGAGAATGCCGGCGACGCGGAAGATTGGAATGGACCAGCTCATCGTGTGACTCCCTCAGTGATACGGACGCGGCGTTTCGCTGCGATGCCTTGTGTTGCACAGTGGCGCAATGTTCGACGTCGCTATCGTGGGGAGCGGTCCGGCCGGTGCTGCCTGTGCGGCGTTTTGCGTCGATGCTGGCTTGCGCACTCTCCTTCTTGAGCGCGAAAAATTTCCGCGCGAGAAGGTTTGCGGCGATTGCCTGAACCCGAGCTGCTGGCCCGTGCTGGAGCGGCTCCGCGTCCTCGATGCGGTTCGGCAGCTACCGCACGGAAAACTGGACCGCGTCGACTTCATCGCGATTGGTGGCCGCACCGTCTCGGTCGAGCTGCCTCCAGGCGCGGAGATCGCGGTGAAGCGGAGTCTTTTCGACGAGGTGCTGATGAACCGCGCTCGCGCGGGCGGCGCCGAAGTGCGCGAGGCTGCGACTGTGACGGCGCTCGCGCTCGAGGACGGCCAGTGGAACATCACCGCGGGTGGTGAGTCGTTCGCGGCGCGCGCGCTCGTGGCCGCCGACGGCCGGAACTCGACAGTCGCGCGTCTGCTCGGCCTGCTGCCGCGGATCGAAAGAGACCGAGTCGGATTGCAGACGCATCTGCGGTTGCCGGTGAACTTCGGCAGCCGTGTCGTTCTGCAATTTCTCCCAGCCGGTTACTCCGGCCAGGCGCCGGTCGGGAACGGTGAGCTGAACTTATGTCTTGTCGGCAAGCCATCCGCGATGCCGGCGCTACGCCGCTGGGCAGAGGTGGAGTTCGGCATTCGGCCCGGCCACACCTGGCGCACGATCACGCCGTTGCGGCGCGCGGCGGTTGCCCCGGCAGAGCGACGTGCATTCCTCATCGGCGATGCCGCGCGCGTCGTGGAGCCCTTCACCGGCGAAGGAATTTACTACGCCCTGCGCTCAGGCGAACTGGCTGCGAGTGCCGCCGTCGCGCTCGTGCAAAGCGGCGACGAGAAAGCGGCCGCCAGCTCCTACACTGCCGCACACGAGCAACTGTACCGCGGTCGTTTATGGGTCAACCGCGTCGCGCGTGCGGCTGTCTTGTCGCCGCGACTGAGCTCCGCATTGTTGCGCGCTGGCGTGCTGCACCCGCGGCTTCTGTATCTTCTCACGACGAAGGTCGTCGCGCGGTAAACTACCGATCGGCGGCTGCCTGCTGCCGGCACGCCTTCACCGTGTTCGACATCAACATCGCGATCGTCATCGGTCCGACGCCGCCCGGCACCGGCGTGATCGCTGCGGCCTTGGGCTCGACTTCAGCAAAGGCCACATCCCCGACGAGTCGATAGCCGCGCTCGCTCGCCGCGTCATCCACACGGTTGATGCCGACATCGATCACCACCGCTCCATCACGCACGTGTTCCGCCTTCACGAAATGCGCCTGCCCAATCGCCGCAATGATGATGTCCGCCGTCCGCGTAATCTCCGGCAGGTTCCGCGTGCGCGAATGCACGACCGTCACGGTGGCGTCCGCTGCTTTGCCCTTCTGCATCAACAGCATCGCCATTGGTTTACCGACGATCATGCTCCGGCCGAGCACCACGACGTGTGCGCCGGAGATCGCGACCCCGCTTTCAACCAGCAAACGCTGGCACCCGAGCGGCGTGCACGGGACAAACCCGGAAGAATCGCCGAGCGCGAGCTTCGCGACGTTCATTGAATGGAAACCGTCGACGTCTTTCGCAGGATCAAGTGCGCGCACGATGGCCGCTTCGTCGATGTGCTTCGGCGGCGGCGATTGCACCAGAATGCCGTGGATCGCCGGGTCTCTGTTCAGCCCTTCGACGCGCGCGAGCAGTTCTTCCTGTGTGGTCTCGGCGGGCAGCTCCAGCTTCACGGAATGCAGACCCAGGTTGCGGCACATTTTGTCCTTCGAACGGACGTACGCGCGCGACGCGGGATCTTCGCCCACCAGCACAACAGCCAGGCCCGGTGTGACACCCCGTGCGTTCAGCTCCGCGATATCGCCACGTAGCTGGGCGTAGACCTTTTCCGCGGTCGCGCGGCCGTCGATCAGTTGTGCCATCGGTTCAGCGCAGCTCCACGATTTCCATCATCGCATTCTGCAGACGCAGGCGCTCGGATTCAAATTCGGCGTCGGTGGCCGTCGGCCGCACCGCATGCGGTGGCGCGAAAGTCACCCGCACGGTTGAAAACGGCCGCGGCAGGATGAACCGGTCCCAGCTCTTCAAGCGCCAGCACGCGGAGTATTCCATATTAATTGGCACCACCGCTGCGCCGGATTTCTGCGCGAGAAACACGATCCCGGCGCCGAGCTCGTACGCCGGACCGCGTGGTCCGTCGGGCGTGATGACTGCGTCGCGGCCATTTGCGATCACATCCGCCAGCTGCAACATCGCCGCCGCGCCTTTCCGCGAACTGGAGCCGCGCACGACGTCGAAGCCGAAGCGCGTCACCAGATCCGCCAGCAGGGCGCCATCACGGCTCGCACTGATGAGCGCTGCGCCTCGCCGGTTCGGCAGGTAGGTGCGGATTACATGCGGGAGCAGCAGCAGACGGTTATGCCAGAGAGCGCCGATGTATCGGCGCGTGGCCGGCTGCCCCACCAGGGCGGCGTGATCGTGAACCTCGAACCGCAGCGTGCGCGCCCAGAGTTGCAGCAAATGATAGCCGAACGCGATCAGCCATCGCGCGAGCGGACCTTCGATTTTCAACTTTTCGCCGCAGGTTCGCCGCCTTCGTCCTTCCACCGAAACGCCCGCGGATTCGGCAGCCCGAGCTGATCGAGGATGCGCCAGACGACCGTGTCGACGACGTCGATCACCGACTGCGGCCGGCTGTAGAATGACGGGATAGCGGGTAGAACGACGGCGCCGGCTTCGAGCACTGTGACGACATTGCGCGCGTGGATCAGGTTCCACGGTGTCTCACGCGGCACGACGATCAGCTTGCGGCGTTCTTTCAGAAAGACATCCGCGGTGCGCAGGAGCGCGGTCTCACCCGAACCGCTCGCGAGGCGACCAAGCGTCGACATCGAGCAGGGCACAATCACCATCGCGTCAAAACGCGAGGAACCGCTCACGTACGGCACGTTGAGATCGTTCTCCGGATGTTTTGCGACGCCGTCCGGAACGCGGAGCGTGTCGACTTCCTGCGCCGCGACCTGCCTGGCATGTCCGCTTATGATCAGGTGGACCTCGTTCGCCGCGGTGTCGATCTGCTCCAGCAACCGCTGGAGGTAAATCGTGCCGCTGGCGCCGGTCGCGGCGATCACAAGCTTCATCGCGCTTAAGGAATCACATCCGCTGCGCGAACACTAGACACGATGTGGTGCGGGGAGGTCGCGCCTTCGCGAGCGCAACGCGATGGCGACCTCGCAACGCCGTTTTCAATTTGCCGACGCAGCAATAGAATACCGGATGCTCAAGCGCCTCCTACACACCCGCTACCGTGTCACCGATCTCGAGAAGACCGTCTCGTTCTACAAAGATGTCCTCGGCCTCGAGGAGACGCGACGCCACACCTCCGGTCGCGGTTCGCAACTCGTGTTCTTTAAGGCGCCGGGAAGCGAGGAAGAGATCGAGTTGTGCAAGTTCGACGAGAGCGGCCCGGTGATCGTGGGGCCGGACCTGACGCACCTGGCGTTCGAAGTGGACGATCTCGAAGAGTTTGCGAAGCACACGGCGGCGAAAGGATACCCGCTCTCCGATGGTCCGCACCGCAACAGCAGCGGCGGCGCGATCGCGTTCATCGATGCGCCGGAAGGCTACGAGATCGAGCTGATCCAGCGGGCGCCATCAGAGCGCAAGTAGCGGGGCGCCCCTTGCGAAGCGGAGTCCTATAACGCAACTTCAGCGCGATGGAATCCGTGCGGCGTTCGCGTTTTTTGGGGCATTGGCGGCTTTGGACCGCGCTGTTGTGCTGTCTTTGCACGACCGCGGTCGCGGCGCCGACGAAGAAGAAGAAGTCTTCGTCGAAAAGTTCTTCCGCGAAGAAGTCGCAAACGGCGCGCGTCAAACGGCCCGCCCCACCACCGGAGCCGGAGTTCCTGCCGGGCGGCATTCCGGCGACGCGAGCCGCGGCCGTGATGGTGATCGACGCGCGCACCGGCGAGGTGTTGTACGAGAAGAATGCGGACGAACGCCGCGCGCCCGCGAGCACGCAGAAGCTTCTGACCGCGCTGGTGGTGGCCGAGGGGGGTTACCTGGATCAGCCGATTACGATCCTGCCGAGCGATACCTATGCTGAACCGACGAAGCTGAACCTGAAAGCGGGTGACAGTTATCGCAGGATCGATTTGCTGCGCGCGCTGTTGGTGAAAAGCCCGAACGACGTGGCTCGTGCGTTGGCACGCGACCGGGCCGGCAGCGTCGAAGCCTTCGCGGTTGCGATGAACAACCGCGCGCGTGCGGCGGGCGCGAACAATTCGTTTTTCATCAACCCCAATGGTCTCCCCGCGCCGGGCCAATACTCGAGCGCGCGCGATCTCGCGATGATTGCACGCGCCGGCTACGCGAATCCGACCATCCGTTCCATCGTCTCGCTTCCGTCGATGGTCTTCCGTTACGCGGACGGAAGGACGCGCGAGCTGGAGAACACGAACAAGGTTCTAAAGCGCCTGCCGTATTGTAACGGCATGAAAACCGGTTACACCGACGCAGCCGGATCGTGCCTGATCTCAAGCGCATCACGCCCCGGCCGCGACGTCATCGTGGTTGTGCTCGGCCACACGAAGCCGCGGATCTGGACCGATTCGGCCGCGTTCCTGACCTGGGCTCTGACGCGCGACCCGCCGCTGGCCGGTCGCGTGCCATGAGCGATCTCTTCCACGAGCAGCTTCAGGCGCTTCGGGCGCAGTCACTTCATCGCAAGCTCCGGGAAATCGGCACCGCGCAGGGCCCGCAAGTTCTGGTGGTCGGGCAGCAGCTGCACAATTTTTCGTCCGACGATTATCTGGGCCTCGCGAATCACCCGGTCTTGAAGGAAGCGGCGGCGGCGGCCATCGCGGAGTTTGGCGTGGGCGCGGGCGCTTCACGCCTCGTCAGCGGCACGCAAAGCCCGCACGTGCGTCTGGAGTCGGCACTTGCGAAGTGGAAGGGCACGCCAGCCGCGCTTTCGTTCAGCAGCGGATATGCGGCGGCGCTGGGCACGATCCCGGCGCTCGTCGGAAAACACGACGTCGTCCTGCTTGATAAACTCTCGCACGCCTCGCTGATCGACGGCGCAAAGCTGAGTGGCGCAACGCTGCGAGTTTTTCCGCATACCCATCTCGGCAAGCTCGAGAGCCATCTCGAATGGGCGCGCCGCGAACATCCCGACGCCCGGCTCCTGATTGTGACGGAGTCCGTCTTCTCGATGGATGGCGACCGCGCGCCGTTGCGCGAGTTGATCGGCTTGAAGAAGCGCTTTGGCGCATTGCTGCTGTTGGATGAGGCGCACGCGCTGGGTGTGATCGGCGAGCATGGACGCGGACTCGCACATGAGACGGGGCTGACGCGGCACGTGGACGTTCAGATGGGCACGCTCAGCAAGGCGCTGGGGGTAAGCGGCGGCTATATCTGCGGCTCGCATGGGCTGATCGACTGGCTCGTCAATCGCGCGCGGTCGTTCATTTTCTCAACCGCGCCACCACCGGCACTCGCGGCGGCGGCCACGGCAGCGATCGAGTTTTTGGGATCGGAGGCGGGCGAAGAACGGCGCCGCCTTCTCTGGGATCGCATCCATACCTCGCGGGCGCTCATGAACTTCATTCCGCCGCCGCCGCCCGTTTTTGCGGAGCGCCGGGCGAGTTCGCCGCCGCCGCCACCGAAGAAGCCGAACGTCCTACGACAAATCCTCAGCGGAATCGGGCGCGGCCAGGTGACCGAAGCTGCGCCGCAGGTGGCAGTGTTCCGCGCCGAGACCGGCTCTGCGATTCACCCGATCCTAGTGGGCGACGAGCAGGCGGCGATCGATGTTTCGCGTTCCCTGCAGAACGAAGGCTTCCTCGTCCCGGCGATTCGCTATCCGACGGTCGCAAAAGGTGCTGCGCGTCTGCGCATCACCATCACAGCGGCGCACGAGGAGCCGCAGATTCGCGCTCTGGCCGAGGCGATCAACCGCCTGCGGCCAGAGTCGCTGATCGCGAGCTAGAGACCTGCTGCCGCGTTCATGCGGAGCAGAGGGGATGGGAGCAGGGCAGGATTGCGGGCCGGATCGACCGGGCCTTCAGCGGGGATATCTTCAGGACCTTCAGCAGGTGGCATCGGCTCGTCCGCGCCGTATGGGCTGGTGGTGTTCTCCGCGATCAGGCGCTGTTCGAGCGTCTGACGGCCATTACCGGCCGTCGATTGCGTGGTGGCGCACGACGATAAAAGCGAGGCGGCGAGTAAGCAGCAGGCGATTTTTGTGATCATCTTTCTGGCTCCGATTCAGTGGCGAAGGTGTGATCTCCGCTGATGGTTTTATAATTACCATATTTATTTTTCGGATGGCAAGTACGATCTTTGCTAAGCTCATTCCGCGACTCATCCTTGCGAAAATGCGTGCTGCCGACGCCGGCAATTAGAAGCGGCTCAAGATCGCACTCAGCTTCTGCAACGTCTCGGCGGGCCAGAGTTTTCGATCAGTCGTGAGCGCTGAATCGAGTGCGGTATGCTCGGGCCACGTCGGCTCCTTCGGCACACGCGGAATTGCCGCCGCCAGGATGTTTTTGGCCATGTCGGCGTTGGCCTGCAGGTGGCCGAAGACTGTCTGCGCCGAGACCGGTTCTTCTTCCACCTTCCAGCAGTCGTAATCGGTGATCATCGCGATGGTAGCCAGGGCGATCTCCGCCTCGCGCGCCAGCTTCGCCTCCGGCAGGTTTGTCATGCCGATCACGTCAAAGCCGTTGCGCCGGTTGAACTCCGATTCCGCGCGCGTGGAGAATGCAGGACCATCCATGTTCACGTACGTTCCGCCGTCGTGAATCGTGGCGCCGACTTCCCGGCCTGCCTCGGCCAGAATGCTGCGCAAACCGGTGCTGATCGGATCCGCGAACGTCACGTGCGCCGCGATTCCTTCACCGAAAAACGTGTGGATGGCACGCTGGCTGGTGCGGTCGTAGAACTGGCTGGGCAGGAGCACATCGCGCGGCGCGTATTTTTCCTGCAGGCTGCCGACCGCCGTGACGCAGATGATCCACCGCACGTTCAACGAGCGGAGCGCATAGATATTCGCGCGGTGATTCAGCTCGTGCGGCAAAAGCCGATGACCGCGCCCGTGCCGCGGCAGGAAGTAGATCTGCCGGCCGTGCAACGTGCCGCCGATGAGCGCGTCTGATGGAGCCCCGAACGGCGTCTCAACCCGCTGCTCGGTCGGGTTTTCCACCCCTTCCATCTGATACAATCCACTTCCTCCGATGATCCCGATGGCCGGCGCTGCTTGATTCATTGCGCCAATTAAACGGGAAACCGCGGAAGCTTGGGAAGCGGAATGATTTGGCCGACTCGCTCGCGAAGCGGGTATCCCGCGGCGAGATTCGGCAGCCGTAGCGCACGCGCCGTCGGTGTGTCACTGTTGCGCTCCGCAGAATGCCCAAGTTCTACATCAAAACCTACGGCTGCCAGATGAACGAGCGCGACTCCGAGCAAGTGGCGCATTCGCTGCTCGAGCGGGGCTACGAATCAGTGCCGCATGAGGCGGACGCCGACGTCGTCCTCCTGAACACCTGCAGTGTCCGCGACATGGCGGACCAGAAGGCGCTCGGCAAAATGGGAATGATGGGCCAGATCGCGAAGCGTCGGCCGGAGGTGGTATTTGGATTCCTCGGCTGCATGGCGCAGGCGCGAGGCGACTCATTGTTCGCCGGACTGCCGCATCTCGATCTGGTCATCGGCACGCAGAAGTTTCACCGCGTCGCTGCTTACGTGGAGGAGGCGGTGGAGAAAAAACGGTCTCGTCGGATGGACGATCCGCGGTGGTCGATCTCCGACACGGCGGAAGAAGCCGGATCGCAGGCGGCGATCCGGGAGCAGCAGCTGGCGCCACGACAGGCGACGGCATTTGTGTCGATCATGCAAGGCTGCAACATGCATTGCACTTTCTGCATCGTGCCGCGGACGCGCGGTGCGGAGCGAAGCCGCTCGATCGACGAGATCGTGCGTGAGGTCCGCGGCTTGGTGGCGCGCGGCGTAAAGGAAGTGACACTGCTCGGCCAGATCGTGAATCTCTACGGCCGCCACGAGTTTCCGAAGCTCGGCGGGAAAAGCCCGTTCGTGCAGCTGCTGGAAGCGGTCCACGCCATTGATGGTCTCGAGCGTGTGCGTTTCACCTCCCCTCACCCGATCGGCTTTCGGGACGACCTCATCGCAGCGCTCGCTGAATTACCGAAACTCGCGGAGCACGTGCATCTGCCGCTCCAGTCCGGCTCAAACCGCATCCTCAAGGCGATGCATCGACCGTATACAGCGGAGAAGTATTTCGCGCTCGTGGAACGAATCCGTCGCGCGCGTCCCGAGGTGGCGATCACTACTGATGTGATCGTTGGGTTCCCTGGCGAAGACGAAAGCGATTACGCGCAGACTCGTGAGCTCGTCGAACGCATCCAGTTTGATAACGCGTTCATCTTCCGATACTCGCCCCGCTCGATCACGCCGGCAGCGGACCTGCGTGATCAAGTGCCCGAGGCCGCAAAGGAGCAGCGCAATCAGGACCTGCTGCAGGTCGTCGACGCGTCGGCACATCGAGCGAACGAGCGTCTAGTCGGGCGTGACGTCGAGATCCTGTGCGAAGGGACGAGCCCGCGAAACGCCGCGCGGCTCATGGGACGCACGCGCACGAACAAGATCGTCGTCTTCGAGGACAAACAGGATCGCGCCGGGCAGATCATGAAGATCAATGTCCAGCAGGCTAACGGATTCAGCTTGTATGGCACGCCGGCCGTGTAAATCTGCCGCTCTCCTCTCCGTATGATGTACGATTTATCGCTGCGCACCGCCGGGATGTCCGCGGGCGGTTTTCTCGTGCTCATCGGGCTCCTCGGACTCCTGCAGCCCGGGCTGATGCGTACTTGGCTGCCGCGATTACCGCGCTCGCGCGTGATGGGTGCTCTGCTGCTCACGCTGGCCTTTATCTGGAGTTTCTGGCTGCTCGTCACGATGGAGATGGGCGAATTCTCCGGCTTTCGCCGTCCGCTCATGATCGCGCTGCCGATCGGCTACCTGCTGGTCCTGAAGTTCGTGAACGAATTTCTCGCCGTCCGCGCGCTCGGTATCCTTTTCCTCCTGGCCGCAGAGCCGTTGCTCTCCGCAGCTTTTCTTCGCTACGAGCCGAGCCGGCTACTTGTCACCATCTTCGCCTACATCCTGGTCGTGAAAGGACTCTTCTGGGTCACTATGCCCTACCTGCTCCGCGATCATATCGCGTGGAGCACCCGCACGACGGGACGGTGGATCGCTTTGAACGCGCTCGTCCTGTTGTACGGCGGCGCGATCCTAGCCTTCGCGTTTACGCAATACTGACCACTGGACCGCGAGGCGGGCGATTCACTGCGCAACGTGAGAACGCAGACATGAAGCGCATCCTGGTGATTCGCGGCGGCGCGATCGGCGACTTCGTGCTCACGTTGCCGGCGGTCAAGCTCCTGCGAGATGCGTTTCCCGAAGCGCACCTCGAGATCGTCGGCTATAAGCACATCATCGCGCTGGCCGACCAACGCTTTTACGCGCAGGCAACGCGCTCTATTGAGTACGCCGCGCTTGCCAGCTTCTTCGCGCGCGGCGCGCATTTGCCAGCCGAGCTGGCGGACTACTTTGCGAGTTTCGAGCTGGTGGTTAGCTATCTCTTCGATCCGGATCGTGTCTTCGAGCAGAATCTCGACCGGTCCGGCGTCGACATATTCGTCGCTGGCAACCCGAAGATCACCGGCGAAGAACACGCCGCCGTGCAGCTGGCGCGACCGCTCCGGCAGCTTGACCTTACACTCTCCGATGCTGCGGCGGTGCTTTTCCCATCGCGGACAGATCGTGACTATGCTCCACGTTTTCTCGCGCGGACCAGTGTGCCGGTCGTTGCAATCCATCCGGGCAGCGGCAGTGAAAGCAAGAATTGGCCACTCGAACAGTGGAGCCAACTCATCGCGTCGCTGCTCCGAGACGCGATGGCCCCGTCGTTGGTGATCGTCGGCGGAGAAGCGGATCAGAAGCAGCTCCGCTCACTGAAATCAGTCTGGCGCGACCAGAATGTTGCGTTTGCCGAAAACCTGCCGCTGCCGGAACTGGCGGCGGTCCTGAGTAGATGTGCACTCTTTATCGGGCACGACAGCGGCATCTCGCACATCGCAGCCGCGGCTGGAACGCCGTGCGTGCTGCTGTTCGGGCCGACTGATCCGGCAGTGTGGGCGCCGATGAACCCGCAGGTGCGGGTGCTGCGGCCAGCGAGCGAGCTGCTCACTGACCTTCAATCCCAGCAAGTTTGCGACGCAGTGCACGTGCTAATGAGAGAGAACGCGTCCACACCGTCTTCCCGAGCCAGCGCAGACGGCGAGGGACCTCACGCAAACAGGCAGTGCGACCCATGAAGACGGGCGCCGAGAGTTCGCTCGACTCCTCCGATAAACGGAAGCGTCAGAACGAGCGCGAGGTCCTTCGCTGTCTTCGCGGCTCAGGATGACTGTCGGCGCTCTACTCGAGATACCAGCCGTCCGCGACTGGTGCTGATCGCGGCTACGCGCTGATGCGCATTGGCATCAGGACGTACAGGAACGGCGTCTGGATCTTTAAGACGCCGGGACTCATTTCATCGATCAGATCGAGGAACACCTCGTCTTCCGTGAGGTTCCGCAGCGGGGCCATGAAGAATTCCGGATTGAACGCGATAGAAAAATCGCGGCCTTTATATGCGACCGGCAGCGATTCCTTGGCTTCACCGACTTCCGGCGTATTGGCCGTGATGTCGATGTTGTTCTTCGAGAAGTTCAGCTTGATCGAATTCGATTTGTCGCTCGCGAGCAGCGACACGCGCCGTAGTGAATTCAGGAACGTCTCGCGCTCCAGAGTCACCCGCTCCTTTGTCTCCGACGGGATTACCTGCCGATAGTTCGGATAGTTTCCTTCGATCAACTTCGAGACGAGCAGCGTGTTGTTCAGATCGAATGCGATCTGACCACTCCCGAAACTAACCTTCACGTCGCCTTCTTCCGTCAGCAGGCGCTGCAATTCCGTCACCGCTTTGGTCGGCACGATGATGTCGGCCTCGTGGCTGCGCGGAAATTCCAGGTCGATATCGACCATCGCGAGCCGCCGCCCATCGGTCGCGACGAGCGTCAGTTTGTTTTCCTTGAGGCTAAACAAAACACCGTTGAGCACGTAGCGAGTCTCGTCGGTCGAAATTGCGTACGATGTTTTCCGAAGGCCGTCACGGAGATCCTTCTGGCGAATGGTCACCACCTTTGCGCCTTCGAATTTCGGCAGCGGCGGAAACTCTTCCTCCGGCAAACCGAGGATTTTGAAGAAGCTCTGGCCGCTGCGGATCGAGGCGGCATTCTTGCCATCGACCTCCACCTGAATCTCGCTCGACGGAAGTTCGCGGATGATCGTGAACAACCGACGCGCCGGTAGCGTCGTCGCACCTTCACGGTCGACTTTCGCTTCAAAACTTCCGCGCACTCCCACGTCGAGATCGGTTGTCGTGAGATGCACTTCATTGCCGCTCGCCTGCAACAGGACGTTGGAAAGAATGGGCAACGTCGTGCGTGTGCTCACGACGTTCTGCACCTGCTGCAAACCTTCGAGCAACTTCTCTTTCGTGACGCTGAATTTCATGAGGGACGGCGAGCTATGATGTAAGGCTTACGATTTTATTCGGCAACCGCAATCTCCGTTAGGCACTGCGCGCGCGCCGAAATCAGCGCTGCAGTGAGCTGTCGATAAACGAGACGGTCTGCCGGATGTTGTCCTGCTCGATCATTCGCTTCTTCACGAGCTTGCACGCGTGGAGCACGGTACCGTGGTCGCGCCCGCCGAACGCTTCGCCGATCTCGTTGAGCGACGCCTTGGTCAGTTCGCGCGCGAGATACATCGCGATTTGGCGCGGGAACGCGATGTTCGCCGGCCGACGTTTGCTCGTCATGTCCGCGATGCGGACGTCGAAGTGCTCCGCCACTTTGCGTTGAATCTGCTCGATCGTGACCGCATGACGCGCTTCCTCGTTCAGGATGTCCTTGAGCAGGTGCTCGATGACTTCGCTCGTCAGCTCTTTGCCACTGAGGGAAGCAAATGAGGCCACGCGCATGAGCGCGCCTTCGAGGCGACGGACGTTGGTCCGGATTCTGTTCGCGAGGAAGTCGAAGATTTCGTCACGCAGGTTGATGTGCAGCGTCCGGGCTTTCTTGCGCAGGATCGCAGTGCGTGTCTCCACATCCGGCGGCTGCAGCTCGGCGGTCAGTCCCCATTCAAAACGTGACACCAGGCGATGCTCAAGGTTGGCAATCTCAGACGCCGGCCGATCGCTGGAAAGCACGATCTGTTTATGGCCGTCGAAGAGCGTGTTGAACGTGTGGAAGAACTCTTCCTGCGAACGTTCTTTGCCGCCGAGGAATTGAATGTCGTCGATCAGAAGCAGGTCGGCCTGGCGATACCGCTTCCGGAACTTCACCAGGGTGCTGTGCTGGATCGCGTCGATGAATTCGTTGATGAAGAGCTCGCTCGAGAGATACATCACCTTCGCGTTTTTTTTCTTCGACCAGACGTATTGGCCGATCGCCTGCATCAGGTGCGTCTTGCCAAGCCCTACGCCGCCGTAAATGAAAAGCGGATTGTAAGTGCGAGCGGGTGATTGCGCGACCGCGAGGCTGGCGGCATGCGCGATTTCGTTGTTCGGACCGACGACGAACGACTCGAAGGTATTGCGGGGATTGAGACCAGCGGGGCTGCCGCTGCTCTTCGCATCGCGCACAGGGTCCGGCTCCGGCTCGACAACTTCGATCGGCTCTGCCACATCGCCCGCGCCGACCGGCAGCGCGTCAGCCGGCATCACGAACTTCACGGCTCGTGGTTCGCCGAACGTCGTCACGATGGCAGCTTGCAGAGCAGCCATGTGGTTACTCTCAATCCAGAACTGATAGATGTTGTTCGGGACGAGAAAAGTGAAGGCGTCGTCGCTCGCGTTGACCAGTCGAACAGCCGAGAACCAGCGCTTGTAAGTATCGGCACTGACGTGTGGCTTGAGAGCTGTCGACAGCTGCTGCCATACCTCTGCACATTTCTCGTCCATGCCGAACTTGTTAACAGGGTTAAACAGTCCGCGACGCGAGGTGCGAAACGGAGTGATGAGAGAGAACCGGGCTCGGATCAACCGAGCACCGGAAGGAATCGTCCTGCGAGGCAGGCGCGAAAACACCCGAAAAAATGACGGTACACGAGGGAAAAAGGGCAAACGCAGCTTGCGTCGACGAACTCGACAGCACTCGTTTTACTTGGGCAGCAGTGACTCTCTTCCTGCGGGCGGAGACTATGATCATTCTAGGTTCTTCAATCGCTGCCAAGCTGTTCACATGTTATTCACACCCACTCCGTTCCCTCCCTGCCAGCGGCTTGAGATTAGAAACGAGCCGGTGAAGCGACAAGAGAATTTCGGAAGTTTATTTTCGAAGGCCGCCCAAAAAAATCTTGACGAAAATTTTGAACCGGCAGGTCACCGGCACGTCTAATTAGACCGCCGGCGCGTGAGGTTGACCAGATCGTTGCGGCTGCGCAACTTCGTTGCTCACGGACTGCGCGAAGCTCGCGGCGCACTTGAAAAATGGACATCGATTCCGCATCCGCCAGCCGCTTCGGGCCGCACAAATTTCTGCCGCTGACGCTATCCACGCGGCTGCCTCGCGGCGACAAATCACCCGCCCTGCGGCATCCTCTTGAGCTCGTTAGCCGCCTGAACTGATGCGTCTGTTGCTCGGCATTTTGCTTGGTTCGATTCTCTGCGCGGCGCGAGCCCAGGCGCTCGAAGATATCCCGCCGCCCTTCGGATTCCGATGGAATGATCCGGCGGGCAAAGTGGAGCAGGTGCTCGTGGCGGCAAAAGCCAAGATCGTGTCGCGCGAGCCGAAGGAGAAGCGGGAGATCTGGACTGTAGAGGGGCTCGTGCAGCCCGGGCTCAAGCGGACGCTGTTCGAATTCAAAGAGGGGTTCCTGGCGGAGGTCGAACTGCAGTACGAGTACGACAAATGGTCGATCGAGAACTACAACGATCGAATGGGCGAAATTCGCCGCTATTTCGACGCGAAGTTCGGCACCGGGAAACTGGTTTCCCGCACGCGCGACACCGATTCTGACGTGATCCAGACCCTCGTGGGGTACCAGTGGATTGTGGGAGGCACGATGCTGGAGCTATTCTATTTCTCCGCCCAGCGCGACCCGCTCGTCTACCGCACGATCACAGTAACCTACAAGGCAATGTAACCACGCGCGGTCAGCTCCGAGCGGAGGGAGCGGAGCCGAGCGATCCCCGTGGGCCACACCGATTGCTCTCCGCCAGGGTCGCTCGACTCCGCTCGGAATAGCTGCGGTTGGGCCGTCAGGTTTTACCCGCGCTGGCGTTCCTTTTGAAGCCGCTTGAGCCTACTCGAGAGGCTCGCCTTCGCCACCGAACTCATCCGATCGATAAACAGGATGCCGTTGAGATGATCAACCTCATGCTGCAGAGCGCGCGCCAGCAAACCTGACGCTTCAATCTCGATTTCTTCACCGTCCAGCGTCTGCGCCTGCGCCACGACAACGTCAGCGCGGTCGATCTCCGCGGTGATCTCCGGAAAACTCAGGCAACCTTCCGTCCCCGAAACCGTTTCGCCTTTCAGACGCAGCGCCGGATTCAACAGCACGAGCGGCATCGCCGTCGCCGGATGGACCTCCGCGCCATTCAACTTCATCGTGCTCGGCCGATCCTCCACCGCGGCGATGTCGAGCACGGTCAGCTGCAGCGCTTCGCCTACCTGCTGCGCGGCAAGGCCGACGCCGTTCGCCGCATGCATCGTCTCGAGCATGTTCGCCGCGAGCTCACGGATCTGCTGATCCGCTTCCGCGATCCGCTTCCCCTTCGCCCGCAGCACCGGGTCGCCATATTTCACGATCGGCAGCCTCACTTTTCGCCCTGAGTAAACGCCGGCAGGTTCTTCACTCCCGCCAGCTTCAACGCGTCCATTACTTTGATGATGGTGCCGAACGACGCCTTCCGATCCGCCTGTAATGCGAGAGTCGATTTGCGCGATCCGGGCAAATCCTGCACCGCCGATTGCAGCTCCTCCACTGGGAGAGCGCGGCCGTCGAGGCTCACCTCGTCATTCTCGTTCACAGCGACGACGGCATGTTCCGTCTCGGCGGGAGCGGAAGTGGCGGTCTGGGACTCCGGCAGGTTAATCTGCACCTCCGGCTGGTCCTTCTTGAACGTGGTGGAGACGACAAAAAAGATCAGCAGGATGGTGAGGATATCCACCAGCGACACGATAATAATCGAGGGCGCGCGCCGCTTCCGAACCGCGAACTTCATGGCTGCAGGGATGCGCTGCGTTAAACTACCGGCGCGCGGGCCGGTATCGTCGCGCGGCTGGGTGGCGGCGCCCCGTCCTCGCGGTGGACCCGGCCGTAGTAGCACTTGCTGATCAGCTCCACCACCAGCGTCTCCATCTCGACGGACATCACTTCGACCTTTTTCGAGAAATAGCTAAACGCGATCAGCGTCGGCACCGCAATGGAAAGACCAAACACGGTCGCGTTCAACGCTTCCGAAATTCCAAGCGCGATCGCCTGCGTGTTGGAGGCACCCGAGCTGATACCGAGAGCCGAGAAGACGCGAACCAGCCCCGCGACTGCCCCAATCAACCCGAGCAGAGGCGCAATTCCGGTAATGATCTCCAGCACGATCAACCCTTTCTCGAGCACGATCATCTCGTGGCGTGCTCTGGTTTCCACCACCTCCACGGTTTCGTTGCGCGGCGCGCGTAAGTGTTGCAAAGCCGTGCGGACGATGCGCGCGAGCGAGGATTCGTCCTGCTGCACGAGGCGCGCCAGCCGCTCGGCACTTCCTCCGGGCACCAGGCGCTCGATCTCGCTCTCCACGACCAGCGGGAGCACGTTGTTGCGGCGCAACGCCATGCCGCGCAGGATGATCGTCGTCACCGCCACGATGGAGCAGGCAAGTAGCGGCCACATGAAGGGGCCGCCGGTGACGAAAAAGGTCACGACGCTCTGCGCGCTTTCTGGCAGTTGCGCCAGCATCAGATAAGCGATCATCAGTGTGCGTAGGTCGTGAAAGAGATGTCGACCGGCAACCTGCCTTCCGGCAAGGCGGCGACCAGATCAGGCGGGATCGGAGGAATTTGCGCCTCCTGAAATGATTGCAAGCAGATGTTGGCGAACGCTTCGTTCGCATTGTTCGAGACGACCCGCAACTTCTGCACCTTTCCGTTTTGATCTACCTCGGCCTCGATCTGCGCCGTCCCGATGCTGACGAGATCGATCTTGGACTTCATGTAGTAGTACCAACGGGAGCCGATGGCGTCCGTGACCGCTTTCTGGTAACGGCCGAGGGGAGTGCCGACGGCATTGACCGAAGTCGGCCCGCGATCGGTGATGCTGCCGCGGATCCGCGTCTCCTGTTTTTCCGGCTGATAAGCCGTCGCCGGGCGCTCCGGGCGCGGGCGCGGCACGATCGGCGGCGCGGTGGGAGCAGCCTCGGGAGGCGGAGTCGCTTCTGCCTCCTCCGGATCGCGCAAAGCAGGCGGGGGCGTGCCGGTCAGCATCGCCAGCTGATCCCTTGTCGCGCTTGGCTCCGGCAACGGCGTCAGCTTCGGTGGCTCGGAAGGCAGAGGCTTCGGAGTCTCCACCGCGACCATCGTGGCCGTTGGGCTCGGTTGCGGTGGTGGCGTGGGTTCGGGGGTTGGCTGCGCGGGTTGCCCTGCTGAGGCGAGCGACGACTGCTGCGTCTCCATCTGGATGAACGGCCGATCCTTCCCCTCCTGGCTCGGAAGCGGCGCGTCACCAGTCGCGGGGAGATTGCTGGCCGCGCGAGAGTTGGCGTTGGATTCGAAGGTTTTCTCTTCCGGCTCCTCCGCCGATTCCTTCACCGGATCGGTCTCGATGTAGGCAGGATTAGGTGGCGGCGTGGCCGGTGGCGGAGTGGCCGCGAGATCCATCATCGTCAGTTCCAGCGGTCGCTCGTCCACGTCTGGGAGCGCTGACGACGAACGGTTGAACGCCGCCAGCGACAACGCGGCCACCAGATGCACGAAGAGCGAGCCGAGAATCGCCCACCAGAGCTTCCTTCGTTCTCGTTTTCCTTGCATGGCTCGCGGCAGATGGGGCGACGGAAATTTAAATCAGCAGCGCCGGGAAGATTTGCGCGGCCGGATCGCAGCCGCGGTTCGTCCAGCGCGGCCGTTTTTCACGCATTGCCGACTCTCCGCATGTTATGCCAGTGAGCTCTTCCTGACAACTGCGCTCCGGCGCCTCGAGCGCTTCGCGGCGGCAGCGCGACGGCGCGGCGTGCTCTTGCGCGCATGATGGAAAAGATACTGCTGCGCGTAACCGCCATGCTCCCCGAAGTAGCTGTCGCAAAACTCCCGCAGCCGCTGTGGCGTCAGCTTGCGCGCGCGCGGGAAATACTGCTGCTTCAGCACGCGCTCGATCCAGACGTCGATCGGGAAGGCGCGCAGCCGTTCGTACGCGAAGAGCATTACACAATTCGCTACCTTTGGGCCGACGCCGGGGAGACCACAGAGGCGGGCGCGTAATTCTTCATCCGGTAACTCGCGCCACGCCTCCAGGTTCGCCTCGCCCGCGCGGACGAGCTGCGCCGTCCTCAAAAGGTTCCCGGCCCGATAGCCGAGCGCGCATGCGCGAAGCTCCGCCTCACTCGCTTGCTCCAGTTTTTTAGCCGAGGGGAACGCATACACCTCACGCCCGAGCAGCTGGTGACGTTCGCCAAACCGTTCCCGCAGCGAGCGCGTCATCTGCCGGATATGCGCCACCTGCTTCATCGACGAGGTGATAAAGCTCGCCAGACACTCCCAGATCGGTTGCCGCATTATCCGAAGCCCGCGGCAGTAATCGCGCGCCGCTGTCATCGTCGGGTCGGCCGGAAACAGGCGGCAGATCTCGCCGAGCGGATGATCGAGCGCGAAATACCGCTCCACGTGCGCCGCTGCGCCCAACGTGACGCGCAGTTCGGCGCCGTGCTGCTCCACATAGACCGGTGAATTGCCAATCGTACCGACAAATCCGCCGCCATGCTGCTCCCACTGGAACACCTGGCCGGAGTCGAGCGTCACCGCCAAGTCGAAATCCGGACACGGAAGAACGTTGAAATCACCACGCTGCACCCCTTAAAATATGTGCTCGTGGCCGCAGTGCTGGCGAAATTGCGCTTTGCTGCTCGCGCGCTTTCTGTCAGCTAAAGACGCCGCAGACGCTCGGCGAACCCTGCCGCTGATATATGGAAGTTCATACGCATTTCACAGCACTCGATTGGGCGGTGCTTATCGGCTACCTGCTGCTCACCACGTGGGTGGGTCATCGCCTTCGCGGGCAGCAGGCGAACATCAAGGATTTCTTCCTCGCCGGTCGCTCGCTGCCATGGCCGGCGGTGTGCGGGTCAATCATCGCGACGGAGATCAGCGCGGTCACGTTCATCGGTGTGCCAGGTGCCGTGTTCGCGCTCACCGGGAACTTCACTTACCTCCAATGGGCGATCGGCTCGATTCTCGCGCGGTGCGTGGTGGGGCTTTACTTCGTGCGCGTTTTCTACGAGCGGGATATCTACAGCCCGTACGACTACATGGCGCACCGGCTTGGGCCGGGAGTAAAGGGTCTAACGACTGCGCTGTTCATGATCGGCTCGATTCTCGGGCAAAGCGTGCGCGTGCTCGTGCCGGCGATGGTCTTGCGAACGGTGACGCCGTTGAGCATGACGCAAAGCATCATCGTCATCGCGATTTTTGCGGTTGTCTGGACGCTGATGGGCGGCATGACGACTGTGATCTGGACCGATGTGATGCAGTTCTTCCTCTTCATTGGGTCCGGATTCCTGGCGCTGATCTGGATGGTTTCAATGCTGCCGGATGGCTGGTCGCAATTCATCACGCAAGCGGGCGCGGCGGGTAAGTTTGAAATCTTCCGGTGGGTGCCGCCGGCGGGATCGGAAGCGTCATTCCTCTCGTGGATGAAAGACGCGGAGTTCACGATGTGGACCGCGCTGCTTGCGATGCCGTTCCAAAACCTCGCGGCGTTCGGGACCGATCAACTTAATGCACAGCGAATGTTCTGCTGCCGATCGTCGCGCGATGCTACCAAAGCGGTGATCTTCAGCGGCGTCGGGCAAATCGTGACAATCCTGATGCTGATGGTCGGCGCCGCGTTGTTCGTGTTCTACCAGCAGTTCCCGCCAAACGCGGTCGAAGCGGCGCTGTTCGCGCAGAAAACGGATTACGTTTTTCCGGTTTGGATTACCACCGTCCTGCCGCCGGGTATCACCGGGCTGGTTCTCGCAGGCGCATTCGCGGCTGCGATCTCGAGCCTGGACTCCGCGCTGGGTGCGCTCTCGCAGACTTCGATTTCGCTCATCTACGGCGGCCACTCGGAAGCACCGGAAAACACCGGCGCGATGGTTCGTCGTTCGCGGATCGCGGTCATCGTTTGGAGCGGGATTCTCGGCTTGATGACAGTGGCGCTCTACTACGTCCAGGAGCGAGCGAAGATCAATCTCCTCAGCCTCGCCTTCGGCATGGTCTCCTACACGTACGGCACGATGCTCGGCATCTTCATCCTGGCCCTGTTTCGCGTCCCGGCGCGGCTCTGGTCGCTTTGGGTCGCGCTGGTGATCTGTATCGCGGTCACCACATGGGTCCGGCCGGACATCTATGTCTTGCTGCAGGCAGCCCCTGAAACGATCGCGCGGATCAAACCGACGATGACTTATCCGTGGCTCTTCCCAATCAACTTCTTGATCACCTTTGGAATTGGCTGGCTCTTCAGTCGCCAGCGCACTCCGGCGCCGGCCGCTGCGGCTTGATCAGAGCGGAACTGCCGGTGCTGATGCGGTCCCCTCGCAGCTTCAATGGGCGCGCCGTCGCGACTTCCTCAGTCTTGCTTCTTTTCCGCGAGCTTCAGCGCCAGATCGCGCAGCTGCCGAGCATCTACTTCGGTCGGTGACTGCGACATCAGGTCCACGCCGCGGTTGTTCTTCGGGAACGCCATCACTTCGCGAATGCTTTGTTCGCCGCAGATCAGCATCACCATGCGATCGAGACCCATCGCGATGCCGCCATGAGGCGGCGCGCCGAGACGGAACGCGCGCAGGATGTGACCGAACATCGTCTGCTGATCTTCTTCGCTCACGCCGAGCGCGGCGAACATCTTCGCCTGCAGATCCGGCTCGTGAATTCGGATGCTGCCGCCGCCGATTTCCACCCCGTTGAGCACCACGTCGTACGCTTCCGCGCGGGCTTTGCCGTACTCGCCGGCTTCGATCAGTGGGACGTCTTTGGCTTTCGGCCGCGTGAATGGATGATGCACCGCGTTCCATTTATTTTCAGCGGCGTCGAAGGCCATGAGCGGGAAGTCTGTTACCCAGAGAAAGTCGTGCACATCCGAGCCCGCCGTCAGCTGCTGAAACTCCGAGATACGCAGCCGCAGCCGGCCGAGCACTTCGCACACGACTTCCCATTTGTCGGCGGCGAAGAGGACGAGATCGCCTTCCTCCATCTGCAGCTTTGAGGTCAACGCCGCTTTCTCCTCTTCCGTGAAAAACTTCACGAGCGGCGACTGCCATTTGCCGTTCTCGACTTTGATGAACGCGAGGCCCTTGGCGCCATATAGCTTCGCCATCGTGGTGAGCTCTTCCATCTGGCCGGTGGTGACGAGCGCGAACTGCTTCGCTTTGATCGCCTTCACGGCACCGCCCGCGTCGAGTGCGCCGCGGAACATCTTGAAGCTGCTCGAGGCGAACGTGTCGGCCAGATCCACGAGCGGCATCGCGAAGCGGCGGTCTGGCTTGTCGCTCCCGAAAAGATCCATCGCATCGTGCCAGGTCATGCGTGGAAAAGGCGTTTGGATTTCCACGCCGCGCGAGGCGCGAAAGATCGCCGCCAACATTCCTTCGACGAGCTTGAAGATGTCTTCCGGTTCGACGAACGAGGCTTCGATGTCGATCTGCGTGAATTCCGGTTGCCGATCCGCGCGCAGGTCTTCGTCGCGGAAGCATTTCGCGATCTGGAAATACTTCTCGATCCCGCCCACCATCAGCAGCTGCTTATATTGCTGCGGCGCCTGCGGAAGCGCGTAGAACTTCCCAGGCGCCAGTCGACTCGGCACGAGAAAATCCCGCGCGCCTTCTGGCGTGCTCTTCGAAAGAATCGGCGTTTCGATCTCCACGAAACCCTCCGCGTCGAGGAAGTCGCGTGTCGCTTTGGTGATGCGATGGCGGATGCGAAGATTCCGCGCGATTTGCGGCCGGCGCAGATCGAAATAGCGATACGAAAGTCGCAGGTCTTCGTTGCTCGGATCGGAATCGAGCGGAAACGGGAGCACATCCGCGCGGTTCAAGATACGCAGTTGATCCGGTAGAATTTCGATGTCACCGGTTGCCAGCTTTGGGTTTTCGGTGCCTGGGATTCGCGGGGCGACTTTGCCTTCCACCTGCACCACGTCTTCATGCCGCAACGTGTGCGCCACCTCGGTCGCCGTGGCATTCTCCTCGGGCCGAAACACGACTTGCGTCAGCCCTTCGCGATCGCGCAGGTCGATGAACACCACCCCGCCGTGATCCCGCCGCACATGCACCCAGCCGGCGAGCTTCACTAGCGTGCCAATGGCGGAGGCGCGCAGTTCGTTACAATGGTGAGTCCGGTACATCTCTCCTGTCAGGTCGAGCGCAGTCGGGACATCCCGTTGCGCTACCGTTCGCTGGAACCGCGGGATCCCTCGACTCCGCTGCGCTCCGCTCGGGATGACAAGGTGGAAGAGGCGACAAGGCGCGCAAGCAACTCTTCGTGCGGCACGAGTTGCTCGTCGCGCGTGGCGAGTCGCTTTACTTTTACCTGCGGCCACTCGTCGCCATAAAGAACCGCAACTTCTGCGTTCAAGTGCTCGGCGGTTTGAAACTGCTTCCCCACCTTCGCTTCCGTGAGCGGGTAATCGACGCGGTAGCCCCGGTCACGGAGTTCCTGCACCTGGGCGACCGCGTGGCCACGGCGTTCTTCCTTCGCGATCACGACGTAGACATCCAGCTGCTGGTCACGCGCCATCGTCGCCTTCATCTTCGCAGAGGCCGCCGCGTTTTCGCGGATCAATTCGCCGAGCACCACGTCGCCCATCGCGAAGCCCAGGGCCGGAAGCGAAGCCGAGCCTGCACTGAGCTGGTGGATCAGGTTGTCGTAGCGGCCGCCGCCGGCGATCGCGCGCAGTTTACCCGCGCGGTCGAACGCCTCGAAAACCACGCCCGTGTAATAGGCGAGACCGCGGACGATGCGCAGATCTACCTTCACAAAATCAGCAAGCCCGCGCTGTCGCAGACCATCGACAATCCGGTCGAGCTTCTCACTCCGGCCACCCTCCTCAAGAATCCTGAAAACAGCCTCGGCCAGATCTCCAAGTCGCTCCGCCGTCTTCTCGCGTGCTTCACGCTCGCTCTTATCGATCACCTCCAGGACCTGCTGCCAGCGGTCCTCAGCCACGTTCTGCGCGCGGAGAAAATCAGCCCAGAATTCGCGATCGCTGATCCTCACCACAACGTCATCAGCGGTTAATCCAAACGCCCGCAAAATGTCGATGCAGACGGCGATTAACTCGACATCCGCATCGGGTGAAGCTTCGCCGATAATGTCGCAATTATACTGATAGTGCTCCCGGAGGCGGCCTTTCTGCGGGCGTTCGTAGCGGAACATCTGCGGGATGGAAAACCACTTTATCGGCTTCCGGAAATCGCGGTGAGAGGCAGCAACCATGCGCGCTAAAGTGGGCGTCATCTCAGGTCGCAATGCCACCGCGCGTCCCCCTTTGTCGGTGAAATCGTACAGCTGCTTGACGATCTCCGCGCCCGACTTCCTGACGAACAAATCCAGTTCCTCGAGCAGGGGCCCGTCATATTCCGCAAAGCCGTAGCGCCGGGAGACATTCCGCCATTGCGTAAAGATATAGTTCCGTGCCGCGCAGTCGTCCGGAAGGAAATCGCGGAATCCTGGTAACGCTTGCATCAAATCGTTTCCTCACGAGCAACGGCCGCCATGCAGCCGCCGATGAGCCAGCACACGAAAAGAGGGTGTCGGTTGAATAAATCGCGCTGCCGGTGAGTCAGATAAAGCACGGCGGAGAGCATCCGTTCAACCAAACTAAAGGACAAACATGAAACAGAACAGATTCACCAAAATGTTGGCAGTGGGAGCAGTGAGCGCCCTTGCGCTGAGCACCGCTTTCGCTCAAACAACGACGAAAGAAACCACCACCACGGGCGGCACGACTGGGACCACCGGCGTGAGCGCTACTACCACAACTGGCGGAACGACGGGCGTCAGCGCGTCGACCACCACCAGCACGAGCGCCCTCGACGGCACGGGAACGATCACGACGTTCACGCCAGGCACCAAATACATGACCGTTCGCACTGAATCCAGCGCGGACCCGGTCCGGTACTACTACAGCGACGACGTGACCGTAGTCGATCAAGCCGGTGCGACCGTCGATATGTCACTGCTTCGGTCTGACCTGCCGGTGCGTTATTCCTACGTCAAAGAAGGCGACCGCATGGTGATCTCGAGGATCACGGTGCAGAAGCCGCTTACGGAGATCAAGGAGACCACCACGACGACGACCACCACCAAGTAGTCGGTCGCAGGTAGCCAAGAAAATCAACAAAGCGCCCGCGGAACGTGTTTTCCGCGGGCGTTTTTTTTCCTGTAGCGCAAGCGTCTCGCTTGCCGGTGGGCGGAGAAAACGCAAGTCAGAGGCATGCGCTACAGGATCAGTCGCCGTAGCCGTTCGGGAACTGCTGGTGCCACTTCCAGGCGCTCTCGATGATCGCATCGATGCGCTGAAAACGTGGCTGCCATCCGAGTTCTCGCTTTATCTTCTCCGAGGCGGCGATGAGCCGTGGGGGATCGCCGGCGCGCCGCGGCTTCTCGACCACGGGAAGTTCACAGCCTGTGATTGCGCGGCAGGTGTCGATCACCTCACGCACGCTGGTTCCGCCGCCGGTGCCGATGTTGTAGAAGTCACTCTTCGGCGCATCGAGCGCGAGGATGTGCGCCTGCGACAGGTCGAGGATGTGGATGTAGTCGCGGATGCAGGTGCCATCCGGTGTGTCGTAGTCGGTGCCGTAGATTTCGACGTGCGACTTCTGCCCGAGCGCCACTTTCAAGACGTTCGGGATAAGGTGCGTCTCAATGCGGTGATCTTCGCCAAACTTTTCCGAAGCGCCGGCCGCATTGAAATAGCGCAACGCGACAAAACGCAGGCCATGGATCTCGTCGTACCAGCGCAGAATCCGCTCGAACGCGAGCTTCGATTCCCCGTAAGGATTGATCGGGCGCTGCGGCTGAGTTTCGTCCAGAGGAATCCGATCGGGCGGGCCGAAGGTCGCGCACGTCGATGAAAAGACGAGACGCTTCACATCGGCAGCGATCATCGCGTCGAGGAGGTTCAGTCCATTTGCGACGTTGTTACGAAAGTACTTCGACGGGTTCTGCATCGACTCACCGACGAGCGCACTGGCGGCGAAATGCATGACAGCCTCGGGCGTGAAGCTCTTCAGCGCCGCGTCAATCGCGCTGCGCTCACTCAGGTCCCCTTCGAACAGCTCTGCACGCGCGTCGATCGCACGGCGGTGGCCTTCTGTCAGGTTGTCGAAGACGGCAACGCTGTGCCCTTCGTCGAGCAGCAATTCCGCGCAAATGCTGCCGATGTAACCCGCACCGCCTACGACCAGAATCTTCACCGGAGAAGGTGAGACGGCACGTTCCCCCCGTCAAAAGAAACCCCTGCTATCCCGCTCAGCTAGAGCGACCGGGGCGGAACGGCGCGGGCGGACGCGGTCCGCGGCTGAGTCTTCCCTTCGAGACCGGCGATCATCCGGCGCACGATCCGGGCGCGTTGGCGGGGACGCAGCACTTTCAAGCTCTCGGCCTCGGAACCCCAATGCGTGATCTGAATCTCGACATGGCGGACGCCCCATCGGTTCATCGCCGCGCGGGATGTTTTATAGAGGTCGATCGTGCCGGTGCCGATCAGAGCGCCACCGTAATCATCGATGACATATTCGTCCTTCGTCCCGACCAGCCGAAAGCGGGTCCCGAGTGGGAACCGCGACCAGTCCGAAGCGGCGCTCTTTACAACTCCGCCGGAAAGACGTTTGCCGATGGCATTCCGCGGGCCACTTCCTTCGGTGTGCGTGTAAGCGGTCGTCCTTACCTTCTGGATTCGCCCGCCCTTCGCAGCGGCGCCGGTCTGTGCCGTCTGCATCGAGGTGGCGGCGCAGCTAGTCAGGAGACATGCAGCGGCGGCGATTATCGTAAATCTAAATATCGTAGCCATTTATAAAGCGGGGCTATTACCGATTGATGGCGCAGCTGGCAAGCGATAAATTCTGCAGCTCCTCGCTCTGCATGCCTCCGCACACCGCCAGCCAAGCCGTTGTCGCGAAGGATGTTGTCATCGACGGAAGGCTCGCGCTCTTCCATGAAAAGCAGCGCTGGCTCGCGGTGGCTGACCTCCATTTCGGATACGAACTCAGCCAGCGGGTGGCCGGACGCCTGATGCCGATGTGGGGCATGGATTCCATCGAGGAGCGGCTCAACCGGCTGATCAAAGATTACAAGCCGCGCCGGCTTCTGATCGTCGGCGACCTCGTCCACGACAAGGCGGCAGCTTCCGAAGCCGCGCAACTGATTATGCGACTCGCTGCCTTTACCGAGCCGATTGTCCTCGCCGGAAATCATGATCGGCAGCTCGCCGCAACGATCCCCCTGCGAGAGAAGTGGGAGTCAGACGGGTTCTATTTTCATCACGGCCACTGCGTCGTGGAGACGGACGGCCGCACGCAAATCATCGGCCACTTCCATCCGGCGGGGGTGGTCCGAGACGGCGCAGGGTTGCGCCTGAGGCTGCCGGCTTTTGTGCAGCAGGGTAGCTGCTGGATTTTGCCGGCGTTCTCCCCGTGGGCAGCGGGTGCGGCCTGGCGAGCGGACCCGCAAAGCCAAATGTGGCTCTGCACTCCACAGCGCATCCTGCGGCTACCGCAGCCGGAACACGCCGCCCGTTAACTGCCGGGCGTTCCGCCGATCTCCGAGGTGCAATGCGGACAGCGGGTTGCCTTGATCGAGATGGTCATCAAGCAATATGGACAATCTTTAGAGACTGGCGCCTCAGCTCCGGGCTGTGGTCGCTTCAGCCTGTTAATCGCGCGAACGAGCAGGAAGACCGCGAACGCAACAATCAGAAAATTCACCAGCAACGTCAGGAAGTTGCCGTAGTTCCAGGTAACAGCCCCGGCCTTGGCCGCTTCCGCCGCGGTCGCAAACGCGCCGCCACCCGGCGTGTTCTTCAGGATCAGAAACTGGTTCGAAAAATCGAGGCCGCCGGTCAACACGCCGATTGGCGGCATGATGAGGTCTTTCACGAGCGAGGTGACGATCCCTCCAAAGGCAGCACCAATGATGATGCCCACGGCCATGTCGACCGCGTTGCCCTTCACCGCGAATTCCTTGAACTCCTTCAACATCGACATACGCGGAGAGGTTGGTCAGTTGGCGACGACGTTCACAAGCTTTTTAGGGATCACCACCACCTTGCGGACCGTCTTGCCCGCAATGAATTCCTGCACCTTCAGGCTGGCCAACGCCGCTGCCTCCAGTTCCGCGTCCGTCGCCTCAAGCGCGACCACGATTTTGTCGCGCATTTTTCCGTTCACCTGGATGGGGATCTCTATTTCGTCCTCTACCAGCAGCCGCTCGTCGTAGGCGGGCCACGGCTGGGCGGTGACGTCTCCCGTCCCGCCAAATCTATGCTGCAGAATATCCCAGAGTTCGGAGGTGATGTGCGGCGCGAAGGGATTGAGGATCACGAGCAATGTTCGTAACGCGGAGACCGGTTTCGCCGGCGCGTTTGTGAGCGCATTAACGAGCACCATCATCTGCGCGATGGCGGTGTTAAACGACAGCGTCTCGATGTCTTCCGTGACCTTCTTGATCGTCGCGTGCAGAACCTTCAGCGCCGCTTTCTCGGGCTGGACCTCCTGCGCCGCATCGGAGAGAACCCATTCGCCCGCCTGGTCTTCCTCCATGATCAGCCGCCAGACACGGGCGAGGAAACGCGAGACGCCTTCGACGCCCTTCATATTCCAGGGTTTCATCTGCTCGAGCGGCCCCATAAACATCTCGTAGCAGCGAAACGCGTCGGCGCCGTAATCCGCGATGACATCCAGCGGGTCGATCACGTTTCCCCAGCGCTTGGACATCTTGCGGCCGTCTTCCCCGAGGATCATCCCCTGATTCACCAGCCGCTGGAACGGCTCCGGCTTGGAGAGATGCGCGAGATCGAACAACACCTTGTGCCAGAACCGCGCGTAGAGCAGGTGCAACACCGCGTGCTCCGTGCCGCCGACGTAGAGATCCACCCCGCCCGGCTTCTCGCCGCCCATCCAATACCGCTCCGCTTCCTCACCGACGAAGCGCGCGTCGTTTCCGGGATCGCAGAAGCGGAGGTAGTACCAACAAGAGCCCGCCCATTGCGGCATGGTGTTGGTTTCGCGCGTCGCGCCTTCGGAGTAGCGAATCCAGTCCTGCGCCTTCGCCAGCGGCGGCTCGCCCGTCCCAGTCGGCTTGAAGTCATCGAGCGGCGGCGGTTCCAGCGGCAGTTCGGCTGCCGGGATCGGCGCGTGGCGGCCATTCCGCCAGACGATCGGGAACGGCTCGCCCCAATAGCGTTGGCGGGAGAAGAGCCAGTCGCGCAGCTTGTACTGCACGGTCCGCTTTCCGTGGCCGCTCTCTTCGAGCCATTCCGCCATCCGCCGTGTCGCGGCTGCGGTGGGCAGGCCGTCGATGCGCGGCGAATTGACTGCGAAACCTGCGCCCGCAAAGCACACCAGCGGCGGCATGCTGCACGGTGGCTCTCCTCCTTCGGCAGAACGCGCTTCCGCGGAGACGACTTCGCGGATCGGCAAATTGAAGCGCTGGGCGAATTTGAAGTCGCGCTCGTCATGCGCCGGCACGGCCATGATCGCGCCGGTGCCGTAGCCCATCAGCACGTAGTCGGCGATCCAGATCGGGATTCGTTCGCCGTTTGCGGGATTGATCGCGAATGCTCCGGTGTCGACGCCGGTTTTCTCTTTCGCGAGATCGGTCCGCTCAAGGTCTGACTTCGAAGCCACCTGCTGGCGGTACGCCGCCACCGCGCTTCGCTGATCATCCGCCGTGAGCCGATCCACGAGCGGATGCTCCGGCGCGAGCACCATGTAGGTCGCTCCGTAAAGCGTGTCGGGCCGCGTGGTAAACACCTCGATGCTGCTGTCGCCGGACGCTAGCTCTGCCGCTCCCGCTCCGGCGGCAGCCACGAAGCGAACGATCGCTCCTTCGCTCTGCCCGATCCAGTTGCGCTGCAGAAGCTTGATCCCCTCCGGCCAGTCCAAGCCGTCGAGCTCGTCGATCAGGCGCTGCGCGTACTTGGTGATGCGCAGCATCCACTGGCGCATCGGCCGCCGCACCACCGGAAAACCGCCGACTTCGCTCTTGCCGTCGATCACCTCCTCGTTTGCCAGGACGGTGCCGAGCTCCGGGCACCAGTTCACCGGCACTTCCGCGACATACGCGAGCCGCACCGAGTCCGCATCAGTGCCGCCGTAGGTGGAGATCGGCTCCGCCTTTTGCGTCTCCGGGTTGAACCAGGAATTGTAGATCTGGAGGAAAATCCATTGCGTCCAGCGGAAATAGCGCGGGTCCGTGGTCGCGATTTCGCGCTCCCAGTCGTAGGAGAAGCCGATTCGCTTTAGCTGTGTTTTGAACTTGGCGACGTTCTCGCGGGTGGTGATCGCCGGGTGCTGTCCGGTGCGGATCGCGTATTGCTCCGCCGGCAATCCAAATGCATCCCAACCCATCGGGTGCAGCACGTTGAAGCCGCGCATTCGTTTGTAGCGCGCCACGATATCCGTGGCGGTGTAACCTTCCGGATGCCCGACGTGCAGCCCCGCGCCGCTCGGATATGGGAACATGTCGAGGATGTAGAACTTGGGCTTCGCCGGCTCGAAGCTCTGCTCGCCTGGGTTCGGCGCGCGGAAGGAGCGACGTTCGTCCCAGACGCTCTGCCACCTCAGCTCGATCTGGTCGAATGGATAAGGTTTGCGGCGTTCGCTCATCGGAAAGGAGTAGAATGGATCACTGGCGGACCCGCGATTCTCGCGCAACCCGCCGGGAATTCACGCAAGCAATCGTGTAGTTTGTGTCGTCGTGGATCTCTTCGTCGCCACACGGAACGCACACAAGACAGCCGAATTCGCGCAGATCCTCGGGCCGGAGTTCGTCGTTCGTGATTTGAGGACCATCCCTGAAGCGGTCCCGGTGGAGGAAACCGGGAGCACCTTCGAGGAGAATGCGATCCTCAAAGCTCTCGCCGCCGCTGCGATCGTTCCTGGCGTCGTGGTCGCGGATGACTCCGGGCTTGAGGTGGATGCGCTCAATGGAGCGCCGGGCGTGTACTCCGCCCGCTACGCCGGCAGCGGTGCGCCCGATGTGGAGAACGTGAACAAGCTGCTGCGAGACTTGGCCGTGGTGGAAAGAACCAAGCCCGAGCGCATGGCGCGGTTTTGCTGCGCGCTGGCCGTCGCTCGCGGAGGCGAAGTCCTCGCCAGCTTCACTGCCACGTCAGAGGGCCACATCAGCCACGCGCCCGCCGGCGTGAGCGGCTTTGGCTATGATCCCGTCTTCGTACCTCAAGGCTACACCCGCACCTTCGCAGAGCTCGGACCCGACGTGAAGAACTGCCTCAGCCATCGTGCGAAGGCCATTGCGCAGCTGCGAGAATATCTTCGGGAGCTTGCCGAGCCGCTTTAACCTGCGCTGAGCCTCGAGATCACGGAGCCGGAACGGCGCCTTCAGAACCGCTCGGGGCCGCGGTCTTAATCTGGTAGCCGATCTTCTCGATGCCCGCCGATCGGACACGATCCAGGAGCGTGATCACGTCGCCGTGCAACGCATTCTGCTCCGCACTAATGGAGACCTTGATCTGCGGATTCCCGCGGTGGAGCTCATAGAGCTGCGGCAGGATCTGCTCATCACTCACCGCCGCGTTATCGAAGTAGATCAGGTTGCCTTCCGTCACGCGGATCGACACATAGTCCTTCTTTGTCGGGTCGAGCTGTTGTGGCGGCGTGCCGGGACTCGGCAGATTCACACGAATTCCTTTCATGTGGGTCTGGCTGAGGCTCACCATCATGAAGCTGGCGAGCAGGAAGAACATGATGTCGATCAGCGGCACGATTTCAATTCGCGCGTGCTTCTTAGCGATAGGGGAACGCATTCTCATAAGCGTGATCGTGTGCGATTAGAACTGCGCCCCAGTGAGCGTAAAGGTGATCGGTATTCTCACCTGAGGAACTGTCCCCGGTTTGAACCTTGCGCTGCGGAAAGCCGAAGTCGCGGCGTTATCGAGAACCGCATGGCCAGTGCTCTTCCCCATGGTGGCGCTGGTGACGCCGCCGCTCGCGTTCACGCTGACGACAACAACCCCGCTGCCGGTCGCCCGGGCACGCTTTGCCTCATAGGGATACTGAATGTTTGGCTTGAAAACCATCGCGGCCTTTCCGCTCGGTGCAGGCCCAGACGGTGCGGCCGGCCCCACAGCCTGAGGGCGCGCGATCGGCGCAGATGGTGGCTTTGGCTTGTCCGTCCGCGGCTTTGGCGGCGGAGTTGGCTTCTCTTCCGTGAACTCCGGCGGATCGATCGGCTCCGGTGGCGCATCGATCGGCTCCGGCTCTTCAACCTCTTCCGGTGGAGGTGTGGGTTCAGGGGAAGCGGGTTCGAAGGTCACCTCGGCAATCTGCTCGAGATCCATCTGAACCTCCGCGGGCGGTTCCACGGGTTTCAATGCAGCGATGCCGACGGCTATGCCGTGAATCGCCAAAGCAGCACCAAAGGCGAGGAACACCTGCCATTTCGGTGCGCCTTTGTAGAGCAAGGGACCCGTCATTGGGCGCCGCTCGGACTCGGCAGGATCTGTCATACGATTTGGCTATTGGCCGGGCGCCGGCACGCCGGCTGCGGCTTGGCTTTTGATTTCGAACGCAATCTTCGTGAACCCGGTCGATCGGATGTGATCGAGCAGTCGCGTCACGTTCCCGTGGAGCGCTTCGCGATCTCCGCGCACGAAAATCTTCGCCTCCGGGCTGACAC